>CANJRC010000078.1 GCA_947476535.1 Betaproteobacteria bacterium | reverse complement strand
CTCTCCCGTGCACCTCGAATCCTTTGGCCGCAGCCAGCGTCATTTGCTTCATCGTCATCCACATCCCGTTCGGTTACTCTCTCCATTCATAACGCGTGAGCGTCATGATGGGCAGACCGCACAAGGGACTTATTCAGTGTTTCCCTAGGAAATGAAAAGGCCGCAACACGGCGTTGCGGCCCAAGCAATGCTGCGATGGATAGCCCCCACCGGTGACGCCGGCAGGCCCCCCCGCGGGTCGGTCGCTAATCGATCTTGAGGCCCACGTCGGCGACGATCTTCTTCCAGACGCGGACGTCAGTCTCGATGCGGCGCGCAAACTGCCCCGCGTCCAGCAGCTCCACATCCAGCGCCTGTGCAGTGACGGCAGCAAGCACGCCCGGGTCTTTCATCGCTGCCAGGGTGTCTGCCTCGACCCTCGCGGCCGCCGCATCCGGCGACCCCGCCGGCATGACGAGCCCCATCCAGGACTTCGACTCGTACCCGGGAATCGTTTCAGCCACGGCGGGCACGTTCGGCAGCACGCCGGTGCGCTTGGACGAGGTGACCGCCAGCGCCTTCATGCGCCCGGCCTGAATGTGCGATACCGAGACACTCACGCCCTGCGCGGCGAAATCCAGCTGCCCGCCAATGAGGTCGGTAATGAGCTGGCCGGTATTCTTGTACGGCACGTGGGTGAACTTCACCCCGGCCATGCTGGCGAGCAGCTCGGTGGTCAGGTGCGATGAGCTGCCGTTGCCGTTGGAAGCGTAGTTGAGCTTGCCCGGGTTGGCCTTGGCCAGTGCAATCAGCTCGGAGATGGTGCTGACCTTCAGGTCCGGCTTGGTCACGAACACCAGCGGCGTGCTGGCAAAACTGACCACCGCGCGGAAATCCTTGATCGGGTCGAACGGCAGGTTTGGATAGACCGCCGCGTTGATGGCATGCGGGCTGCCGAGCCACCCCAGCGTGTAGCCATCGGGCGCCGCCCTGGCGATGGCCTGCGTGCCGACCACGCCGCCCGCCCCGGCCATGATCTCCACCACCACCCCGGTCTTCCATGTTTCAGACAGCTTCTGCGCAATCACCCGCGAGAACCCGTCCATGGTGGAACCCGGCGGGTAAGGCACGATGATCCTCACCGGTTTCGCTGGATACGACTGCGCCGAGGCCACGGTGCCAAACAACGCCCCGAGCGCCAGGAACATCGTGATGCCCGCAGCCATGCGAATGCGACGTTGTGTTGCTTGCGTTAAGCTCATAGACAACTCCTTTGGATAGCCTTGTTCAAGTGGACGCATTCTAGCCTCCTCCGCGCAACATGTCCGCGCGGCAGCATGCAGCGCGCGGGGCGTACAACATTGGGCGCAGATAATGCGATCAGAGCGCCACGGTGCACCCGACCTCAATTCATCGTAGCATTGTGGCACGCGTATGAAACTGGCCCCTCCCCTTCGGGGGAGTGAGCCACGCCAGGGGAGGACAGCATGTTCGGGCTCAAGAGGAAGGCTGCTGCAGAAACGCCGGCCACCGTCGCGCCGACCGCAAGCCCGCAACCCAGTTCCGCTGCGGGCGACTACGCCGGATTCTGGCTGCGATTTCTCGCCGTGTTTGCCGACGGCGCGATCCTGTTCTTTGCCTCTTTCGTCCTTGCAGTGATCGCGAGCTTCACCGGTGATATCGGCGCCATGGCCGCCGGCGGCATCATCGCGCTGGCGAATAATCGGTAGCGGCGAAAGCCGTCGCCGCGCCTGCCTCACCACCGCCGGCGCCGAAGTTCACGCTGCCGCCCGATGAGTCCGAGGTAAAAGCCCCGCGCCGCCGAGTCCCACGCCCCCCAGCCGAAGCCGCAGCGCCCAAGACACCGGTCGAAGCACCGACGCCGGTCGCCGACACGCGGCCAGTCGCGGCGCCCAAGCCCTGTGTGTACAAGCCCGTCATGACCGACGAGGAAATCGACGCCTGCCGGGGTCGCTGATGATCACCGGTTTTCGCCGCCGCCATCGGCACCCTGGGTGGGGCGGCCTCCGAGACGGCACAGGCAGTACAATCCGGGGCCCACTGCCTGGCACAACCCGTGCCGGCGTCACGCCACCCGAGTGCACATCACGCCATGCCTGCCATTGAACCGGTTCGTCTTTCCAAGCGCATGAGCGAGCTCGGCCTGGCGTCGCGCCGCGAAGCCGACGAATGGATCGAGCGCGGCTGGGTGAAGGTGGACGGCACGCCCGCCATCCTCGGACTGAAGGTGCTGCCGCACCAGAAGATCGAGATCGACGAGCGCGCGCGCTCGCAGCAAGCGAGAAGCGTCACCGTGGTCCTCAACAAGCCGATCGGTTATGTCAGCGGGCAGGCCGAGGACGGCCATCAGCCCGCGGTGGTGCTGGTCACGCCGGAGAACCTGTGGCGCGTTCCCGCAGGAAAACCGGCGGGCCTCGTGCGACGCCAGGACCTCTTCGGCCTCGCGCCCGCAGGACGCCTCGACATCGATTCGACCGGACTGCTCGTGCTCACGCAAGACGGCCGCATTGCCAAGCAGCTGATCGGCGAGGACTCCGAAGTCGACAAGGAATACCTGGTGCGCGTGAAATACCAGAAGGGCAGCCGCCTGCCGCCAGCCGAACTGCAGCGCCTCAATCACGGCCTGTCGCTGGATGGCAAGCCATTGAAGCCGGCGCGCGTGCGCTGGCAGAACGAAGACCAGTTGAGCTTCGTGTTGCGCGAAGGCAAGAAGCGCCAGATCCGGCGCATGTGCGAGGCGGTCGGACTGCAGGTGCTGGGCCTGAAGCGCGTGCGCATCGGCCAGGTGATGCTGGGCGATCTGCCCATCGGCAAGTGGCGCTACGTCGGCAACGGCGAGCGTTTCGTCTAGCCCCCCCCAACCGATTCACCCTGGAGTCAGGCACATGATCATCGTCCACCACCTCAACGACTCGCGCTCGCAGCGCATCCTCTGGCTGCTCGAGGAACTCGGCCTCCCCTACGAGATCCACCACCACACGCGCGACCCGCAGACGCGCTTTGCGCCGCCCAGCCTCAAGGCCGTGCATCCACTGGGCAAGGCACCCGCCATCACCGACGGCGGCCTGACCATCACCGAATCCGGCGCCATCATCGACTACATCATCCGCCGCCACGGCAACGGCCGTCTGCAGCCGCCGACCAACACGTCCGAGTACGACAAGTACCAGGAATGGCTGCACTATGCCGAGGGCTCGGCCATGGCCCCGCTGCTGCTCAAGATGTACATGGCGCGCCTGGGCGAGGCCGCCCAGGCGATCGCGCCGCGCATCGACGGCGAGGTCGCCAGGCACCTCGGCTACATCGACAGCAAGCTGGCCGGGCGCCAGTGGTTGATGGGCGACACTTTCACGGGAGCCGATGTGCAGATGAGCTTCATCGGCGAATTCGCCGGCATGCAGGGCGTGCGCGCGCCCTACGCAAACCTCGAGGCGTGGATCAAGCGCTGCCAGGCACGTCCGGCCTACATCAAGGCTGTCAACCAGGGCGGGCCATACCGCTTCGCAGTTTGAACGGCGCTGCAGCCGAAGCGCTGGTCCACTGGACCGAGTCCGGTGCCGCGCACAGCGCGCGCTGGCGCTCGGCGCGCGCCCTGCCGCCGCCCAAACGCGTGCTGGTGGCCAACGACACCATGAAGGCGGACACCGCCTGGCACCACGCTGCGGAAGGCACAGCGCTCCTGTGGCGGGGCGACTACCAGAACGCGCGTCAGCTCCTCTCCGCCATGGGTCGCCGCGCCGACACCGCCCAGGCGCATCGCGCGGGCAAGCGCAAGCAGGCCCCGCCACCAACCGGCGCCGACGCGTTCAACCGCTATCGCATGGCGCAGGCGCAGCGCGCCCGCACCCTGGGCATGCTGCTGGTGCCATTCAACGCCGACTTCAGCCTGACGCTCACGCGGGCACCGGACGTGCGCGAAGCCTGCGCCGAGGCGTGGGGCGCCCCCGAAACGAGCGAGACCAGCGTCGCATCCCTGCGCGAGCTGCTCGGCATCGTCGGCGCGCACGAGTGGCGCCGCAAAGGCATCGAAGTCCCGGCCATCGGTGCCCGCATCCATCCGCACTACGGCGTGTTTTCGCCGGTGCGCGCCGAATACATCGACCTCGTCGCCACGGCACCGCTGCCGGCGGCGCTCGCTGCGGCCCAGGTCGCCTTCGACATTGGCACCGGCACCGGCGTTCTGGCAGCGGTGCTCGCCAAGCGCGGTATCGCACGCGTCGTGGCCACCGACCGGGACGCCAATGCGCTGGCCTGTGCGCGCGAGAATGTCGCGCGCCTCGGGCTCGGCGCGCAGATCGAAGTGCTCGAGACCGACCTCTATCCCGCCGGACATGATCGGGCCGCGCTCATCGTCTGCAACCCGCCATGGATCCCGGCGCGCCCGGGCTCGCCGCTCGAGCGCGCCATCTACGACCAGGATGGCAGCATGCTGCGCGGCTTTCTCGCCGGCCTTGCAGCGCATCTCGAACCCGGCGGCGAAGGGTGGCTCATCCTCTCCGACATCGCCGAGCACCTGGGGCTGCGCACGCGTGCCCAACTGCTCGCCGACATCGCGGCGGCAGGACTCTCGGTCGTCGCGCGCATGGACACGCGCCCGACCCACCCGCGCGTCTCTGACGCCACCGATCCGCTGCACGCGGCACGGCGTGCCGAGGTCACCTCGCTGTGGCGGCTGGCAACTAATGTCAGTAAATAAACTGTATGTTCCCGTAGAACTTTGTCATTATTTATTTCATGTCATGATTTAGTGGATCGATCCTGCCCCGCCGCAAGCCCTTCGCCCAAACGCCGATTGACCCTGCCAAAGAGGCGCAGTATCGTCCACAGCAACCATCATTGAAATTGAACGCCCCCCGGGAGACCCCATGCAGCAATACAACATCGTTTCCGCCGACTCGCACATCAACGAGCCGCCAGACCTGTTCAATAGCGTGCCGAAAGCGCTGCGGGAATTGGCGCCCAAGGTGGTGCACCTGGAGAAGGGGGATGCCTGGCTGATGGCTCCCGACGCCGAGCCGCGATTCCTGTCCACCAGCGCGGTGGCCGGACGCAAGAAGGAGGAATACCTCGCCAAGCCCGTCACCTTCGCCGGCATGCGCCCGGGCTCCTTCGAGCCGGCCGAGCGCATCAAGGACATGGACATCGACAGTATCGACGGCGACGTGCTCTACCCGGGGATCATGCGTTACCTGGGCAAGTGCGCCAACGACGAAGTGCGGCTCGCCTGCGCCATGGCCTACAACGAATGGATCGCCGATTTCTGCAAGCACAATCCCGAGCGCCTCATCGGCATCGGCGTCGCGCCGCAACTGGACGACAACGGCGGCAGGAACTCGGTGGCCGCGCTGCGCCACGCGGCCAAGCTCGGCCTGCCCGGGCTCTTCCTCGGCCAGAAGGACGGCGGCACGCCGCTGCATCATCCGGATGCTGAAGCGTTCTGGGCCGCGGCCGCGGAGCTCGGCATGCCCATCAGCATCCACACGCACACCAACCCCTTCACCCGCGGCATGAGGCCGGAAATCCTGAAGCTGCCCGGCTCGCGCGAGCTCGCCCCCTCCACCGGCACCATCTCCATCGTCGAGCACCTGACCTTCCTCATCTTCGGCGGCGTGTTCATGCGACATCCGACCCTCAAGGTGGTGCTAGCCGAAGGCGGCATCGGCTGGATTCCCTTTTTCCTGCAGCGCCTCGACCATGTGTTCCAGGTGCACCGCCCGTACATGGGCTCACCCGTCACCGAGAAACCGAGCGAGACATTTAGGCGCCAGGTGTACGCCACCTTTCAGGACGACCGCGCCGGCGTGCTGCTGCGCGAGTTGATCGGCGTGGACAACATCATGTGGGCGTCCGACTACCCGCACACCGACACCACCTGGCCCGAATCGAAGAAGGTCATCGAAGAGACCTTCGAGGGCGTGAGCGCCGCCGACAAGCGCAAGATGGTGTGCGACAACGCCGCGCGCCTGTACGGCTTTTCACGCTAGGGCCATGCGATGACAACAACGAACGCACTGAACAGCCCGGTCGGCCTCGATTTCGGCGTACTGCTGTATGAGTTCGGCCCGCAGGCGCTCAAACGCATCGCACGGCGCGCCGAGGAACTGGGCTTCGGGCTCATCGCGTGCGGCGATCACCTGATCCTGCCGGCCAACCTGCCGCTGCGCGACACGGCCAAACCCGATCTTCCCATCCACCTGATCGACCCGAAGTCGCCGACCGCCAGGCGCATCTTTCGCGTCGGCGCGCCGATGCCCGACCCGTTCCAGTATTTCACCTACATGGCGGCGCACACCACGACGCTGCGCTTCGCCACCGCGATCTTCGTCATGCCAGTGCGCCACCCGATGGTGGTTGCGCGCTCGGCGGCCACTTTCGACTTCCTTTCCGATGGCCGCCTCTACCTGGGCCTGGGCGCCGGCTGGCTGCCGGGGGAGTTCGAGATCGCAGAGCAGGACTTCAAGACCCGCGGCCGGCGCATGGACGAGGGCATCCGCGTCATGCGCGAACTGTGGGAGAAGGAGGAGCCCGAATTCCATGGCGAATTCTTCAACTTTCCGCCGGCGCGCTTCGAGCCCAAGCCCGCGCAGAAGCCTTCGATTCCCATCCTGATCGGCGGCGAGAGCGAGCGGGCGTTGAAGCGCGTGGCGGCGCTGGGCGACGGCTGGAGCGCGCGCGTGCACACGCCCGAGAGCCTGCGCGCGGACCTGCAGAAGATCCACGCCATGCGCAAGGCCGCCGGACGCGACACGCTGCCCTTCACCGTGCATTGCCGCATGCAGCCCAGCGTCACCGCGGACCAGGTGCGTGCGCTGATGGATGCCGGCGCCCACAGCGTCAATGTCATCTTTCGCGAAGCGGCCGACGAGGCCGGCTACATGCGCGAGATCGAGCGCATTGCGAAGGATGTCATTCAGAAGCTCTGACGCGAGCCGGGCTGCGCGACACGGCATTCGCGGCAGCCCGATCGCCGCTGCAACCTTGATGGAGACTTCGATGCAGGCAACGATTCCTCGCAGCGTGTCACCGGTCCGCGCGCTGCGGCGTTTTTTCGCCGGCGCATTCGCAGGCCTGGCGTTTGCCGCATCGACGGTGTGCGCGCAGAACTTCCCCACCCGCCCCATCAACGTCATCTACAACAACACGCCGGGCTCAGGCCCCGACGTGATGGGCCGCCTGATAGCCACCGAGGCGGCGAAGATCCTCGGCCAGTCGGTGATCTACGAAAACCGCACCGGCGCCAACGGCCGCCTCATCATCCCGGCGCTGAAGGCCGCCGCCGGCGACGGCCATGTGCTCGGCCTGGTCACCGACGGACTGGTGATTTCGCAACCCATTGCAGACCCCGCCCTCCAGTTCGAGGCGGGCAAGGACTACGAAGCGGTGAGCGTGCTCTTCGAGAGCCCGTTCGTGCTCGCCATCCGGCCCGGGATGGCATTCACCGACTTGAAGGGCTTCATCGCGTATGCGAAGTCCAATCCGGGGAAGATCAACTTTTCCGTGACCGCCGGCGCATCCAGCCAGTTCCTCGCCGAGCGCTTCGTGCGCGCCATCGACGTGTCGGTGACGTTGATTCCCTACAAGGGCGGCGAGGCCGGCGTCATGGCCGCGCTGGGCGGGCAGACCGACATGCTGTTCAGCACCTCCACCGCCAAGCCGCATGTGGACTCAAACAAGCTGCTCGCGGTCATCACCACCGGCAGCGAGCGCTGGAAGCTCTTCCCCGCCGTGCCCACGCTGCGCGAATCCGGCGTGGCTTTCACCGCTGCCAGCGGCTATCCGCTGATCGCGCCTCCCGGCACGCCGCGCGCGGTGCTCGCGCGCATCAACCGCGCATTCGAACAGGCCAGCCGCTCACCCGAAATCGTCAAGCGCATCGAGGAGTTCGGCTACACCTCGCTGGCCGGCATGAGCGTGGAGCAAACGGCCGCCTACATCCGCTCGGAGATCGAGGCCTGGACGCCGATCATCCGCAAGGCCGGCATCAAGATGAACTAGGGGCGGCCGCTCGAACGCGGCGGCCCGGATGTGACGGCCGCAGATGCTTATAAGGAACCCCGAACATCGTCGTTGTGCTTCCAGCGCTTATGGGCTAAATTGCCCGCTCGCGCGCATTCAACACCCATCAATCGAGGAGGAGTCCCGATGAGCATTCCCAAGACCGCCAAAGCCGCCCTCATGGTCGGCTACAAGAAGCCGTTCGAAATCGGCGAAGTCAAGATACCGGACACGCTCGAATACAACTCGGTGCTGGTGAAGACCAACTCCGCCACCATCTGCGCGAGCGACGTGCACCTGTGGGAAGGCGATGAGGCCGGCGGCTTCGGTGACTCCAACAGCTTTCCGCGCATCCTCGGCCACGAGATGACCGGCAGCGTGGTCGCGCTCGGACCCGGCGTCAGCAAGGATTCCGTCGGCCAGCCGCTCAAGGAAGGCGACCGCATCGTCTGGACGCACGGCTTTTGCGGCCAGTGCTACAACTGCGTCGTCGAGCGCACGGCCACCAACTGCCTCAGCCGGCGCAACTACATGTTTGGCCGGGCCACCGAGTACCCCTATCTCGTCGGCGGCTTCGCCTCCTATGGCTACGTCTATCCCACCTCGGGCCGCATCAAGGTGCCGGACGGTATTCCGGACGAAATCGCTTCCGCCTCGGCCTGCGCTTTCCGCACCGTGATCAGCGCCTTCGACCGCCTGGGCGATCTCGACGACCGCCACAGCGTCGTCATACAGGGCGCGGGGCCGCTCGGCCTTTTCGCCACCGCCATCGCCGGGCGCAAGGCCGCGCACAACGTCATCGTGGTCGGCGGCCCGAAACGACGCCTGGAGATCGCCAAGCGCTGGGGCGCCACGCACACCATCGACATCAACGAGCATCCGGATCCGAAGGACAGGAAGGAAATCATCATGGGGCTCACCGACAACCTGGGCCCCGACGTGGTGT
Organism: Betaproteobacteria bacterium; assembly: GCA_947476535.1. Classification (GTDB taxonomy): domain Bacteria; phylum Pseudomonadota; class Gammaproteobacteria; order Burkholderiales; family SG8-39; genus CAIYPG01. The sequence continues at coordinate 10,605 of CANJRC010000078.1, read as the reverse complement.
TCGAGCTGTCCGGCGTGCTGGCGGCGTTCACCGAAGGCATGGACATGATCCGCAAGGGCGGCCGCTACGTGGTGGTGGGCCAGATCCACGGCAAGACCGCGCCGTTCAACCCATCGCTGATCGTGGCCAAGCACTGCACCGTGATCGGCAACATGTCAGGCGTCACCGAGCACTACTACCGCGCGCTGCAGTTCATGAAGAACCACTGGGACACGATCCCGTGGATGGACATGATCTCCAACCACTACCCGCTCGAGCAGATCAACGTCGCGATGGACAAGATGAAGAAGTGGGAGGAAGTGAAGCCGGCATTGACATTCTGAACACGGTGCCCCGGGAGGGGGGCGCGTGAACAAGACGCCCCGCTGGTCGGGGCGATTTATGTCGCCATCGATGTCGGGCGAACACTCACGGATATCGTCCACGCTACGATAACAGTTCCACCCTGAATGTCCGTGCAGTAAGGTTATTATTCCGAATATGATGATAATTATCGACCTGTAGCTGCCGGCCGAAAGCCGATGCGCCACAACGCCGCAACGCCCAGCTGATCCTGTCCGGCGTCACCAGCGCCGCGACGCTGCTGGTCTCGGGATGGCAGCCCTTCGAGCGCGCCACCTGGCTGCTGGAAATCTTTCCGGTGCTGATCGCCCTCCCCGTGATCGCCACCACGCGCAATCCCTACGACAAGGTCGGCCACTTCATGCAGGGCTTCGTGCCGGCATTGGTGGCACGCGAGATTTTCGTGCGCGGCGGTTACGTCACCGGCCGCAAGATGACGGCATTCCTGTGCATCTGCGTGGTCATGGCCGTCAGCGCCTGGTACGAACTCATCGAGTGGGCGGCTGCGGTGGCCTTCCTCGGCACGCAGGGCGACCCCTGGGACACGCAAAGCGACATGCTGTTTGCGTTCATCGGTGGCAGCGTCGCCTTGCTGCTCATGCCGCGCATCCATGATCGCCAGATGGCAAGGCTCATGCCCGCGCGTTAGGCGCAGCGCTCCCAATCTGCGGGAGCAGCAGGTATGCTCCGCACTGGCCGGCGCAATGGCATGCTGTCGCGCTAGGCACCGCACTCACGTTAAACGCCGCAACCTCAGGAACCCCATGTTCGAGCAGGCCTTCCGCAACATCGACGACATCCTCCGCTAGGAAAGCGGCTGCACCACCGAACTCGACTACACAGAACAAAGCTCGTGGCTGCTGTTCCTGAAATACCTCGACAGCCTCGAACATGAAAAGTCTGTAGAAGCAGCGCTTGAAGGCAAGAAGTACAAACCCATCCTCGACGCGGCCTATCGCTGGGAGTCCTGGGCCGCCCCCAAGGGCAAGGACGGCCAGATTGACCACCACAAGGCGCTGATCGGCGACGACCTGACCGCCTTCGTCGGCAAGACCAACCCGCTCAACGACGACGACCTCGCCGAATTCGTCGAACTGCAGAAGACCAAGGCCAATTCGGCGAAGAGCTGGAGCATGGATGTGGCGGGCATCGACACTGCCAGCTACGACCTGTCGGTGAAGAACCCCAATGGCGGCGAAGCCGTGGCGCATCGCAGCCCGCAGGACATCATGGACGAGATTGTGGCGCTGGATGCGGAGAGCGCGGAGGTGCTGGGGAGCATCAGGGCGTTGCTATGAACAAAGGAGTTCAGCTCCATAGGCTCGGAGACGTATGCGAATTCGAGAAGACTCAAGGGATCTATCAAAATCTTCCCTACGTGGGTCTTGAAGACATTGAGTCGAACACCGCTCAATATTTGGGCTCTACAGCGCCGAAATCAGTAAAAAGCTCCACGTTTCATTTTTCAACGGAGCATGTCTTATATGGGCGACTACGGCCGTACCTGAACAAGGCATTCGCCCCCAAATTTGAGGGACATTGCTCAACTGAAATATTCCCACTCAAACCAAGCCCTCGACTGACGAGGGAATATCTTCTGTACTGGCTGCTGTCTGGCGAAACTGTTGGGCGGATCAATGCAACTTGCACCGGCGCCCGGATGCCTCGTGCAAACATGAATGAAGTACTGGACTTTGAGCTACCAGTTCCCACAATTGCTCAGCAAAAGCGCATCGTCGCCATCCTCGACGAAGCGTTTGACGGCATCGCCACCGCCAAAGCCAACGCCGAAAAGAACCTCCAGAACGCCCGCGCCCTCTTCGAAAGCCACCTGCAGGCTGTATTTACGCAGCGCCGCACGGGATGGATTGAACAGACCCTTGAATCATTGGGCACAATCACTTCCAGCAAGCGAATATTCAAAAACGAGTATGTGAAAGAAGGAGTCCCTTTTTACCGAACCAAGGAGATTAAGGAGCTGGCGAACGGCCGAGAGATCACTACCGAACTCTTCATTTCGATCGACAGATATGAAGAGATTGAAACTAGCTTCGGGGCACCTAAGCGGGGAGATATTCTTCTTACCGCAATCGGCATGATTGGCGAAATCTATGTGGTGGAGGGTGAAAATCGATTTTATTTCAAAGATGGGAATGTGCTTTGGCTGAAGGATTTCAGCAGAATAAACCCTTACTTTCTGAAATATGCCTTGAAATCTTTTGTCGAAAGCTTAAACAAAATGGCCCATGGAGCCGCGTACAGCGCGTTGCCGATTCAGCGGCTCAATACTCACAAGATTTTTGTGCCCACCACCGAAGAGCAATCTGCCATCGTCTCGGTACTGGACTCCCTTCACGAGGAAACCCAACGCCTCGAGTCCATCTACCAGCGCAAACTCGCCGCGATCGACGAACTGAAGCAATCGCTGCTGCACCAGGCCTTCAGCGGCGCGCTGTAGCGTCCCTGCCCGCGCGCGACGCGCGCCTCCGATCGCCCGCCATGCCGTCGCGATCGCACCCCGGCCCAACAGCCGCCACCGTCCACACTCCGCCTCCGCAGCGCAGCCATACCCCAAGCCGCTGATTCACATGGCGTTTTCCCCGCTCCCTTCGGAAGGCTTGACGAAACCCGTTGACTGTACGAACATACAGCTACTGTATAAAACAACAGCCGACATCCGCCGGCCCGAACATCGACGCCAGCGGCCCCCACGCCCGCCCACCAAAAGGAATGACCATGCTGCCACGCAAACAACAATGCTTCGCCCGCAACCGCATCGGCATGCTCTGCCACTGCCAGGCCGTTTCCAGCGGACGCTGCCGCTTCCACAGCCCGCTGCTCGCCAGCAACACCGGTGTCGCTGCGCGGATCGGTAGCGCAGCCTCGACCCTGTCCGCCATCCTCACCACCCTGCCCGAGCGCCTGGTCCCCGCCCGCGCGCACCGCCAGACGCCGGTGGCGTTTGCGCTGCGGGCGGGCGCTGTTTAAAGCTGCTGAACTGTTTGGCCAGTTATGATCACGGTGTCCAATCGCATGGAGGAACTGCGATGAAAGACCGATCCCATGATGATGCGATGGCGGAGTTGTTCCGTAACGATCCGTCCTTCGCCACGCAATACGTGAGCGACATACTCGATACCGACAACCAGCCCGCTCTCCTCGTCGCGCTGCGACAGATTGCGCTGGCATTCGACACCGTTGAGGACATTGTTGACCGAGCGAATCCAGTCGGGCAGCGCCTAGAGAGGCTGCGCGCGGCAATCGCAGCTGGCAAAGCCAGTGGCCCGGGCATACCAGCCTCGGTAGTGTTTGACCGGCTGGCAGCGAAATACCGAGACTTGTCCCCAAAATAGGCTTTGAAATGGGGTCTTGCGGTGGGAAAGCGCACTGCCTATTTGCCAATTTCTAGCACGATCATGCTAATATTTGGCAAATGTCCATGGCCACCGCCCTCTTCTCCCCCAGCCAGTCGCAAGTGTTGCGCTGGCTGTTCGGTCAGCCCGAGCGCAGCTACTACTTCAGCGAGCTGCTGCGCCTGACCGCGCTTGGCAGCGCCTCACTGCAGCGGGAGCTGAACCGCCTCGCGAACGCCGGGCTGGTAAGTTCGGAGCGCGTCGGCAACCTGCGCCGCTTCCAGGCCAACCCGCAGAGCCCGGTGTACGTGGAATTGGTCGGCCTGACGCGCAAGGCATTGGGCGCAGAACCCGTGCTGCGCGACGCGTTGCAGGCCCTCGCCCCAGATCTGCAGGCCGCATGGCTGTACGGCTCGGTCGCAAAGGAAACCGACACAGCACAAAGCGATGTCGATGTGATGCTGGTCGGCAAAAACCTGTCCTTGAACAAGGTGCTGGAAGTGCTGGTGCCGGCCGAGGCGCGGCTCGGGCGCAAGATCAACCCGACGCTCTACACGCCAGCCGAGTTCAAGCGCCGTCGCGCAGAGCCGGATTCCTTCGTGAACCGCGTGTTGGCGCAGCCTGTCATCCAATTGGTGGGAGAGGCCGGTGAGCCTGCCCGCGCGGTGATTGGGCGCTGAGCCACACCATCACCGAAGAAGCCACATCAATCATGAGCATGCCTAAGTTCAGATCTGCACGAATGAATGCGCGTAGTGCAGCGCTGCGTGCCGCCGGACTCCGCCCCATCGAGATCTGGGTGCCGAATACCCGGCGTGCGGGATTTGCTGAAGAATGCCGCCGGCAATGCCTGCTCCTGCGCAATGACCCGCAGGAGCAGAACACGCTGCAGCATCTTGGTACCATCGCCGATGACTATGGCTGGCAGTGAATCGCCTGCTTCTCCCAACGCTGGACTGCGTTAATCCTAAAACGTGAACGAATCCGAAACACGCCCCGAGCACATTGACAGTCTTTTGGCCATCCGCGCAGAGGACGAGCACCTCGAGTTCAAAGCCGCCCGGAATCACTACGATTTTTAGGAGCTTGTGGATTACTGCGTCGCACTAGCGAATGAGGGCGGCGGTCGGATTATTCTCGGCGTTACCGACAGACCGCCGCCGGCAGTCCGGAGCAGATCAGGGGAGTATTCGTTGGTTTCCAGAAGTACCTGTATCAATCGCAGGCACACCGACCGGACAGATCGCCCTGCAGTTATCGAATTACAGTGATCATATTATCGTCACCAATATCGATAGGCACTAGGTAGCCGCCTCATACTTGATAATATTATGCGGCGCAACCTACTCCGCCAATCGCGCCACGAAGCGGATGCGCCCCAGGATTGTTTCGATGCTTACCCGGCAGCGCTTGCCCACCAGTTGCGCATCACCTTGCGCGCCGCGCAGCCAGGTGAACATCCGCACGCCCTCGTCGAGGTCGATGCATACCATCAGCAGCGGCGCGAGCGACTGCAGCGAATTGGCGACGCGATGCGCCACGGTGTACGAGAAGATGCGCCCGGTGCCCTTGCTCGCCACGAGTTCCACCGCGTCCGCCGCCCAGCAGTTCGGGCAGATCACACGCGGCGGAAAGTAGGTGTGGCTGCACTGCGTGCAGCGGCCGATGTGAAACTGGCCCTCGGCCAGGCGCTGCCAGAACTCGAACGTCCCCTCGCTGAAATGCGGAACACCCTCGCCCCAGGTTCGCCGGTGCGCCTCGTATCTTGATCGGGCCTCTTTCTCGCGCTCGCGCACCCGCACCGCAAATGCCTCTTCGCTCAACTGCTCAGGCTGTGAATTCATTGTCCGCTCCCGTTTTCGCCACGTCGCTCAGCGCTGGTAACGCTGGAAAATATCGACCACGCAGGCATTGAAATTTCCCGTCTCCGACACCGTCATCGCCGTGCGCGCCTTCGGGCTTTGCCGGGTGCCGGCCTCGCCGCGCAATTGCTGCACGATTTCATGCAGGCTGTAGAAGCCGGTGGCCAGCGTCGGATGGCCGCGCGCGACCAGCCCCCCGGAGGGGCTCACCGTCGTCACCTCCCAGTAGTTGCGCGCAAAGCCGATGCCGCGCATGACCATGGGCTCCATGGGACTGAAGGGCACCCAGGGCTCGACCACGTCGATGTCCGCATGCGAGAGCCCTGTCTGCCTGAACGCCTGCTCGACGGCCAACGTGCTCGCCGGCAGCGAGAACATCGAGCGTCCCGCGCGCTCCGCGATCACGTTGTCGCCATCGTGGCCCCAGCCCTGCGCCGAATGCACCACGACCCGGCCGGCGGCTCGCCTGGCGATGTCGTCGCGCACCAGGATGAGCGCGCCCGCGCCGTCGGTGCGCGGACAGACCATGAGCAGCCTGAGCGGCTCGGCCACCATGCGGGATGCCAGCACCTCGTCGGCGGTCACCGGCTTCCTGAAATAGGCGAGCGGATTGTCGATGGCGTTGCGGCGCAGGCGCACCGACACCTCCGCAAACTCGCGCTCAGTCGCCTCGCCCGCGGCCATCATTTCCCTTGCGCCCAGCGCGTTCCAGACGATGGGGGCCATCCCGTAGGGTCCGACGAAATTGGCATCGGAGGTGCGGCTGGTGCGATGCTCGAAGAAATCCGAGGTGGGAACGAGCGACTCCCGATTGGCCGCAAAGATGGCGATGGCCGGGATGTCACGCTCCAGGATCGCGTTGGCGGCCAGGCGCAGCGCATTATTGATGCCGAACGAAGACACTTCGAACTCCGCCAGCAAGTCCAGCTTCAGACCCAACCGCGTCGCCACGTGCGCCGGCTGATAGTTCTGGAGCGAGTGCGGCCGCGGCGTCATCGCGATGACGCCGCGCAACTCCTCGCGCGACACCCCCGCGTCCCTCGCCGCCGCGACCACGCAGCGCATGATCATGTCCTCCTCCGGCTGCACGTAGGTGCCGATAGGAAGGACGGCGGATCCTGCAATCATTCCGTGATTCATCGAATGCTCCTGTAGTGACTGCTTTCCTGCACGAACCGGTACAGACACCCCATCACGGGCATCAGCCGGCCTTTCGAAACGTCAGGTTGATGCGCTGCGGCCCGCTGAGCGGATGGCTGCCGGGCTTCACCGGCAGCACCCCGTGAAAGCGCATGCGCGAGGGTCCGCCCCATACCACCACGTCGCCGTGCGCGAGCGGCACGCGCAACGCGCGCTCGTTGCGCCGCATGCCGCCAATCTGGAAGATTGCCGGGATGCCGAGAGATACCGAGACGATGGGGGCACGAAAATCCCGCTCGTTGCGATCCTGATGAAGCGACATGCGCGCTCCCACCTCATAACGATTGATGAGGCAGGCATCGGGTATGAAGCCCGAATAGCCCGCACTCTCGGCGGCGTCTGCGGCCAGCGCCACCAACGCGCCCGGCATCACCGGCCAGGCGCGGCCCGTCGCAGGATCGATGGCAGCGTAACGATAGCCCGCATCGTCCGACACCCACCCGAGCGCCCCGCAACTCGTCGTCGTGACCGACATGCGATGCCCGCCCGGCGTCACCATGTGCCGCAGCGGCGCCTGCGCAACCACGGCGTGCACCGCCGCGAGAATCGGGGCCGCATCGGCGACGAAACCGCGCAGCACCAGCGCACCGGGCGCGAGCGGCTCCTGCCATTGCCGCACCTCTGCGGCCACGCTATCGAAAAGGTCGAACGTCATGCCCGACGCGTCGCTCCTGCGCGCAGCGCCCGCACGCCATGTCGTATCCGCTCGACTCGGCGCACCGCGGATCGGCATTGCAACGCTGACAGCACTGCTACTTCACGCCCAGCAGGCGCTGCAGTTCCGTCCGCGTCGCCTCCGGATTGGTGAGCTGCTTGGGCGAGGCGTAGGCCCTGGGCAGGCTCTTGGTGTCGAACACGGAGAAGGTGCCGGCACCCGCCCCGGTGGCAAAGCCCATGTTGCCCTCCTGCGTGAGCATGAAGTTGACGAACAGGCGCGCGGCATTGGGGTGCTTGGATTTCGAAGGGTGGTTGAGGAACACCATGGTCTCGATGCCGGTGCCCGGCCCCTCGGGCAGCACGCCATCCACCGGCGCCCCCATGGACGAGATCAGGGTGGCGACGAAGCGCGCCGCCGGCAGCCAGATCGAAGATTCGCCCGCGCCCATGCCCTGCACGCCAACGATGGTGTTGCTGTGAACGCGCAGGCCCTGGGCCCGCAGCGCAATGAAGAACTTCTCGCCATAGGTGTCCTGCAACACCTGCCAGGGCGCGATCAGCGAATCGCTCTCGGAGAGATCCGAGATAGCGATCTGCCCCTTGTACTTCGGGTTCAGCAGGTCGGTCCAGGTCTTCGGGATGTCGTCACCCTTGAGCTTTTGCGTGTTGTAGAGGATGTGCCAGGGCGAGATCTGCACGATGGCGCCGTAGTCGCGGAGAAATTTCCCCGGGAACTCGCCGCTCATGACGGCGGGCAGCCGCGCCTCGCGCGGGTTCTGCAGCCAGCCCTTCTTGAAAGCCGGCTCGACGGTGGAATCGGCGTTGTTCGCCATCGAGAGATCCGCCGCCGTGTTGCCCGTTTCGAATTCGCCGTAGTAGCGCTGGAACATGGTGGTCTGCGGAATGCGCAGCCAGGTCGTCTTGATGCCGTACTTGGCAGTGAAGGCTTTATCGAAGGGCTGCATCACGTTGTCGGTCTGCACCGTGTAGTAGGTCAGCTCGCCCTCGGCCTTGGCCGCCTTGATCAACTCATCGAGCCTGGCCTGCGCGGTCTGCGCCTGTGCAAGCGCAGACCCGGCGCCAAGCCCCATGGCCGCCATCACCAGCACCACCGACATCGAAATTCCCGCCTTGCCCATACGAATATTTTTCATGACTTCCTCCTCTATGTTGATCGCTGCATCACTACTTGCCCCAGAAATTCAGCTCCACGATGATGCCATTCGGGTCCTTCGCGAAGATCTGCTTGAACTTCGCCCAGTCGAGGTTGCGCTCCGAGACGAAGGTGCCCGACGCCTTGATGCGCGCGAGGAACTCGTCGAAGCCTTCGCACTCGAAGGCGATGTGATCGACTGCACCGCTGCCGGTCAGGCTCGGAAAATCTTTCGGCTCGACGGCAGGCCGACGGTGCAGGTAACCGATACCCATGAGCTCGGCGGCATTCTTTTCATTGATCCCGCCGAGATGAATGACGGCATTGCCTTCGGCGTCGCAGATCCACGCCACGGAATCCTTCGACATCCCGGGCGGGGTTGGCACCTCGGTGGTGGTCATGCCGAGCACGTCGACATAGAAACGGACGGTCTCGGCCATTTTCGTCGACAGGATGTTGAGGTGATGCAGCTTGCTGATGCGCATGGTTCCGCTCCTCGTTGAATGCGATGATGCTCAGACCCCGGCCAGCCCGCTGGGCAGGCCGAGCTCCACCCGCCCGGATGCCGGGCCGACGATATCCCATTGCAGCGTGATCTGTGCCACGCCAGCATGCACGTCGCGCCAGGCTCGCTCGATCGAACCAGTTTCATAAAGCGCGGCGCCACCGCCCGCCGCAAACACCAGGTCCACCGCGCGCACGCACAACTGCGCGGCGAAGGCCGCATCCCGCCGCGCCTTCACCGCCTCCTCGGTGGGCATTTTCTCCAGCGCATCGTCGGTGTCGATGATGTGCAACATGGTGGCATCCAAGTGCTTGCGCGACAGCAGGTCCGCAGCATCGAGGCAGGCCCCCGCCTCCGCAATCTTGGACTGGACCGCCGTGAAATCGGCCATCTTGCCCCCGGTGCTGCGAGCCACGCGCTTCTTCGTGCCAGCAACAAACTCCTCCAGCGCTCCGTTGGCCGCGCCGTGCAGTACGGCCACCAGGATGTAGGGCGCTGCCGCCGCGATGGGAAAGCGGAAGATCGGCGCCTTGCACACGGCCAGGCCCGGTGCACGCAGGTTGTGGGTGTCGGCGTCCGACAAGGTCATGTGCTCGGGTACGAACACATCCTTGGCCGTGAGGTCTGCGCTGCCCGTGCCCTTCAACCCGGTGACATGCCAGGTATCGAGGACCTGGTACTGGTCGTCGCGCAGAAGAAACAGTCGCTTCTCGGGCTCGCCACCATCGCCGGATGGAACCATGCCGCCCAGCATGTTCCACCGGCTCGGATGCACGCCGCTGCAGAACGGCCAGCGCCCCGACAGCTTGTAGCCTCCGGGCACGCGCTCGGCGCGGCCGGCCGGGAACACATAAGAGGCCGCGATCAGCGCATCGCCGCTTTCGCCTTTCGGCCCCCACACCTCGTGCTGTGCGGCTTCGGGCCACAGCCCCATCAGCAGGTGATGCGACGAGAGGTTCGCCACCACCCAGGCGGTCGAGGCGCACGCGCGCGCGAGAATGGAGCACACGTCGTAGAAGATCATTGCCGGCAATGCGTAGCCGCCGACGTGCCGCGGCTGCAGGATGCGAAACAACCCCGCATCGGCAACTGCCTTCACCACCTCGGCGGGCAGCTGGCGAAGCTTCTCGGCCTGCGGCGCGTGCTCACGCAGGAACGGCAGCAGCGCGTGCGCGCGCTCGAGCAACGCAGCATAGTCCGCAGTCTCGGTGGCAGTCATGGGCACTGCCGTCATGATTTTTCTCGTCGCTGACATTGAGTCCCCCACCTTCAGCGCTTCATCTGCGCATCGAACTTCTTCTTGTATTCGGCCACCGAGCCCGTGTTGTACACCGAGGCATCGAAGGGCTGGATGGAGTTGGCATCCGGGCTGCTGGGAATATTGGGCAAGGGGCTCGCCGATTCGCCGCGCGAATGCCAGACCGCCTGCCCGCGCGCCGACATCAGGTAGTCGATGAGCACCTGCGAGGCATTGGGACGCTTGCTGGCCGAAATGATGCCGCCCGCATAGCGGATGCCCAGCGCCGGCTGCGG
>CANJRC010000077.1 GCA_947476535.1 Betaproteobacteria bacterium | reverse complement strand
CGAGTGCCTGTTGCGCGGTGTAGCGACGGCACAGCATCCACATCTCGCGTGCGCGCTTGTGTCCGAGCACGCTGGCGGCATGCGTAACCGAGTACCCGCCGGCGGGCGAGCCGACGCGGGGGCCGTTCTGGCCAAAGATGGAGTGGTCTGCCGCAATGGTGAAATCGCAGAAGTAGGCGAGGTGATTGCCCCCGCCAATGGAGTAGCCGCTGACGCGCGCGATCACCGGCTTAGGCGTATCGACGATCTGGCGTCCGAGGTACCAGTCGTGGCCGTCAAGGCCGCCGCCGGCCTCCCACTCGACGTCGCCCCCCGAACTGAATGCGCGCTCTCCGACGCCGGTGAGGACGATGACCCCGACGCTGCGGTCCTTGGCGGCAGTATCCAGCGCCTTGCCAATTTCCTTCATGGTGTGGCCGGTGAAGGCATTCAGCCGCTTGGGCCGGTTGATGGTGATCGTGGCGACCAGGTCCTTTACGCCGTAGAGAATGTCGGTGTAGCCGGTTGGGGCTGCATCTGCTGCCATGGTATTGCTCCTTTGCATGCGGGGAATCGGAATTGCCGTTGGAATTTGTGAATCCTGTTTATCGCGTCAGGAGGCGCATCTGTCAAGAGGAAGTGTCGGCGCAATTCCGGTTACGGGCAATTGTGCAGGCGCCGTAGCGGGGTATTTGACCAAGCCGCGCTGATTTAATGCACGGGTGCCGCCTGGGCATGGGCCCGCAACAGTCGCAATGGCAGGTCGACGGCATCTTCGCTGTCCTTGGGAAAGCGCGCCAGTATTTCGGCGGCCTTGTCGCGACGCCCTTGGACGATGTAACCGGTCAGGGCTGCGGTGATCAGGTAATGGCGATGACCTCCAGGCAGGTCACTCTGAAGGGCCAAGAGCGCTTCTGCAGTGCGAGCCATCACGAGCGCATCGCGCCTGCCCACGGCGGCAAACAGTTCGATCCACGCCCGCTGCTGCGGCTCGAGGTGTGCCAGGCACGGCGAGCGTTCGATGCGGTCCCACAGTTCGCTCGCCTCGTTTCGCGACAGCAGCGGATTGACCGAACGCGCAACCTGGTACAGGGAATGGAACCAGATGTCGTAGCGCTGTGGCTCGCGGCACTCCAGAAGCCGAAGGCGGGTCATTTCCAGGTCTTTTTGCAGCGTGCGGGGAATGGCAAAGGGCGCGATACCCTCACGCTTGAGCAGGAAGTCGCGGGCATAGCGCGCGCGGCGCGTCAGCGCCAGTCGCTCGAAGTAGTCTTCGCCACCGAGGGAGGGCTCGATGCGAGTCGATCCGTCACGGCCTTCCAACATGCCGATCACGGGCACGCCGCTGGTTCCGATGGTGATGAAATCCCCGGCGCTGCGCTGCAGGAAGCGATAGCGCGCCGCGTTCAGGTCGAGGTAGGGGTAATAGTCCGAGTTGGCCGGGACGCCGAAGCTCGCGAAGAACGGCGCCAGCGCTTTTTTCCCGCCGATGCGGCGCAGCTCCACGTCCCCCAGGCTGTGGATGTGGACGCGTGACAACTCCCGCGCCACGCCGGGAATCTGCGTGATGTCGGCGATGGGCTTGGCCAGCGTGTCCGGGTCGCCGGCGACGATCAGGAGGTCCCCGTCGGTTGCCGCATAGATCACGTAGTCCGGGAAATTGTTGCCCAGCGCTTGCAGCACCGATGCCACGAGCGAGATGTCGATTTCATACATCTGGAACCATTGCACCAGGACACCGCCGGGCTTCAGGTAACGGCGCGCGAGCTGGTAGAACTCGCCGGTGAACAGGCTGGACACTCCGCTCACCCAGGGGTTGGAAGGTTCCGACACGATCAGGTCGTAGCGTCGGTTGTGCGTGGAGAAATAGGTCTTTGCGTCGTCGAAGATGATGTGGCTGCGCGGGTCGGCAAAGGCGTTGGCGTTGAGCGGAGCGAAGTTCCGCGAGGCCTGCGCCATGGATGGTTCGATCTCCACCGTGTCGACGCGAGCGAGGGCCTGATTGGCCACCAGTGTATGCGTCGTCAACCCGGTGCCGATGCCGATGACCGCGGCTTCCCGTGCATCAGGCTTGAACGCGAGCGGCAGCGCGCCCGTGAGGGTCATGGTGATCTCGTCGGAGACGATCGGCCCGCCGGCCATGTTGATGGCGCCGTCGGACTTGCCGTTGGTGCGCAGGCTGCGGTCGTCCTGGAAATCCATTAGCGCGACCGAGGTCGTCTTGCCATCCTTGTAATAGATCAGCTTGGCGTCTTTTTTCGTATAGAGGTCGCCGCGTCGGAATACCCCGGAGGCCATGCGATGGGTATCGAGTTCGACGAGCGTGAACACGCCCGCGAATGCGGCAAAGCTGATGGCGGTTGCAACCAGCGGCAGCCGGAGGCGCGCAGGAACGATTGCGCCCAGGCGCCACAGCAGCACGAGTCCCAGGGCCACATCCAGTGCGGCGCCGGCGGCGAGCAAACCCTTGAGCCCCAGCAGCGGCATGCCGATGTGCGCGGCAACGATGACGCCTGCGATCGCCCCCAGCGTATTGGCGGCATACACGGCCCCGATAGCTTTTTCTCCATGCCCGCCGCGCAGCAGCGTGTAGGTGATGAGGGGCAGTGTCATCCCGGCGCAGAAGGTTGCCGGAAACATGATCGCCAGCGCAATGCCATGACTCGACAGAAGGTACATCAGATAGCCCGAGTCGGTCTTGGCCAGTGCTTTCATGATCGATTGCATCAGCGGGAACATCTCGCCGTACAGGGGCAGGGTGGCCAGGGCGAGAAGCCCCATGGCCACCTGGACGAGGGCAAGGTATCGCACCGGGTCGCCGATGCGATCGATGCGACCGCGTATCCACAGTCCACCGCAGGCCAGTCCCAGGATGAACGAGGACAGCATGAGCTCGAACGAATGCGTTGAGGCGCCCAGCACCAGGGACAGCATGCGAATCCAGCCGATTTCATAAATGAATGATGCGGCGCCGGTCAGCGCGGCGATCGAGAGCAGGAGGCCGTAGGGCGCCTCCTGTTCCGTTGGTGAATCGATGATGCCCCCGGCCGTTGCGCTCCCGGCGCGGGAGGAGTCGACCGCCGCGGCATCGCGTTCGGGCGCGAGCAGCCATACCGTCGCGGCGAGAAGGAGGTTGATGACGCCTGCGGCCTGCATTGTCCCCGGTAGGCCCAGCTTGTCGGTCAGGAAAAATCCGCTTGCGAGCACGCCGATGGCCGCGCCAAGACTGTTGGTGAAATAAAGCAACGCCAGCGTTTCACCGGGCACGCGCGGATGCCGTCGAATGATTCCTGCGCTCATCAATGGAAACGTCATGCCAAGCAGAATGGACTGGGGCAGGATCAGGACTCCGGCAAGCCCCCACTTGATCAGGCTTGTTGCGGCTTCGCTGCCGGTGGCAGTGTGCACGCCAGGCAGGATGCTGTCATAAGCGAATCCGGTGGCGGCCACGAAGACGGGGTGAAACACCAGTGCAGCGAGACCGATCAGCGCTTCGGCGATGGCGTATCCGCGCAGAAGGTTGGCCCAGCGCGACGAGGCGCGGCTGCACAGCCATGCGCCGATCGCCATGCCGCCCATGAAGAGGATCAGCACCAGCGTCTGAGCGTAGGCGGCATGGCCCAGAAATAGCTTGAGGTAGTGGCTCCACACCGATTCGTAAATCAGTCCGGCGAACCCGGACAGGGTGAAGAGCAGGAAAAATACGCTGCGCGGTGCGGCGCGATGCTGGGATGATTCAGGCAAAAGGCGGTGTCCGGTTATGTCGGCAATCGGAGCTCCCGGTGCGGGAGTTCTTGTCCATGCGAGGTGCAGCCATCAATGGTGAAGGCACCTGCGCCGCGCCGGGATGTTAGCAGACCTAAATTTCCTGACGAAGCGATCGGCATGCATTCGGCGAGAGCGCGGTTTCGGGGGTGTCGAGGCCCATCCGGTATAATTTCCCCCTCGGACTTGCGCCGTCCCCGTCTTCACTTCCCCGACCGTATTTACCGCTCTTTAATCCGCAGGACGAATGCCCATGACTGCTCAGACGCTTTACGACAAACTTTGGCAAAGTCACACCGTGCACATGGAGGACGATGGCACGACGATGCTCTATATCGATCGCCATTTGGTGCATGAAGTGACCAGCCCGCAGGCCTACGAGGGCCTCAAGCTGGCTGGTCGCAAGCTCTGGCGCACCGGTTCGGTGGTGGCGACCGCGGATCACAATACGCCAACCGACCACTGGGACCTGGGCATCCAAGACCCGATCGCGCGAACGCAGGTGGAGCAGCTCGACACGAACATCAAGGAATTCGGCGCCAAGGTGTATTTCCCCTTCCGCCACGAGAACCAGGGCATCGTCCACGTGATCGGGCCGGAGAATGGGGTTACGTTGCCGGGAATGACGGTGGTCTGCGGCGACTCGCACACCAGCACGCACGGCGCCTTCGCCTGCCTTGCGCACGGTATTGGCACCAGCGAAGTCGAGCATGTGCTCGCCACCCAGACTCTGCTGTCGAAAAAAATGAAGAACATGCGCGTCGATATCGAGGGCGCCATTCCGCGCGGCGTCACTGCCAAGGACCTCGCGCTGGCGGTGATCGGCAAGATCGGCACTGCTGGCGGCGCGGGTTATGCCATCGAATTTTCGGGCAGCGCGGTACGGGCGCTATCGATGGAAGGGCGCATGACCCTGTGCAACATGTCCATCGAGGCGGGCGCACGGGCCGGGATGGTGGCAGTGGATGAGACCACCATCCAGTATCTGAAGGGGCGCACCTATGCGCCGAAAGGCGAGCAGTGGGGCCGCGCAGTGGATTATTGGCGCACGCTCGTCAGTGATGCGGGCGCAGTTTTTGACCGCACGGTTACGGTCAACGCGGGCGAGGTCGAGCCGCAGGTGACCTGGGGAACGTCGCCTGAAATGGTACTCAGCATCGAAGACCGTGTGCCGGATCCCGACAAGGAAAAGGATGCGGTACGGCGCGAGGGCATGGAGCGCGCGCTGGTGTACATGGGCTTGAAGCCCAACACCCCGATCTCCCAGATCATGATCGACAAGGTATTCATTGGTTCCTGCACGAATTCGCGCATCGAGGACCTGCGCGCGGCGGCAGCGGTGGTGCGAGGCAAGCGCAAGGCGGCAAATGTCGTGTTGGCCATGGTGGTGCCTGGATCGGGGCCGGTGAAAGTGCAAGCGGAAAAGGAAGGCCTGCACAAGATCTTCATTGATGCCGGATTTGAATGGCGCGAGCCGGGATGTTCGATGTGCTTGGCGATGAATGCCGATCGCCTGCAGCCTGGCGAGCGTTGCGCATCGACCTCAAATCGCAACTTCGAGGGCCGCCAGGGAACCGGAGGCCGCACGCACCTGGTGAGCCCCGAGATGGCTGCCGCGGCGGGCATTGCCGGGCATTTCGTCGACGTGCGCCAATGGCGGTAAAAGGACCGTCTGCGCTGCTACGCAGCTTCGCGCGGGCTGCTAAGAGGATCGCCCGCGCTGCTATGCAGGCTCGCGCGGGCCACTAAGGGAAAAATTCAACATGGATAAATTTACTGTACATAACGGGCTCGTTTTGCCGCTTGATCGCGCGAATGTCGACACCGATGCGATCATCCCGAAGCAGTTCCTGAAATCGATCAAGCGCTCGGGGTTCGGCCCCAATCTTTTCGATGCCTGGCGCTATCTCGATGAAGGTCAGCCGGACAAGCCGAATGCAGGCCGGCCGCTGAATCCCGACTTCATCATGAACAAGCCGCAGTATCGCGGCGCGACGATTCTCATTGCGCGCGAGAACTTCGGTTGCGGCAGTTCGCGCGAGCACGCGCCGTGGGCGCTTCACGATTACGGGTTTCGCGCCGTTATTGCGCCATCGTATGCAGACATCTTCTTCAACAACTGCTACCAGAACGGCATGGTGCCCATTGTCCTGAAGGCATCGGAAGTCGATCAGTTGTTTCACGATGCAGCCGCTTTTCCCGGCTTCAAGCTGGTGATCGACCTTGGCGAGCAGGCGGTGGCGTATCCGGATGGCAGCAAGCGCTTTCGCTTCGAGATCGACGCATTCCGCAAATTTTGCCTGCTCAACGGCTTGGATGACATCGGATTGACGCTGCGTCACGCCGACAAGATCAAGGCTTTCGAGGAACTGCGCAGGGCCGAGCAGCCCTGGTTGTTCTAGCCCTATTCCGTGAGCGACCTGGGCGCGCGAGCCGCGTCTTGCGTCAGGTCGACCCAATATCCACATTGAGCGAGTGTGAACATGAAAATTGCAGTCCTTCCCGGTGACGGCATTGGCCCGGAGATCATGACCGAGGCACTCAAGGTCCTGAAGGTGCTGGACCTGAAACTGGAGTTTGAGCAAGCCCTGGTTGGTGGCGCGGCCTACGACGCGGTTGGCGAGCCGCTCCCGGCGAATTCGCTTGCGCTCGCGCGTGCCGCCGACGCAGTGATGTTCGGTGCCGTCGGCGGTCCGCAGTACGATACATTGCCGCGCGCCAAACGTCCCGAGCAGGCGATTCTCGGGTTACGCAAGGAGCTCAACCTGTTTGCTAACCTGCGGCCGGCCATCGTTTATGAGGAATTGGCCGACGCATCGACGATTCGTGCCGACGTGGTGGCGGGTTTGGACCTCCTCATCCTGCGCGAGCTGACGGGCGACGTCTATTTCGGTCAGCCTCGTGGCACGCGCACGCTGGAGAACGGCGAGCGCGAGGGGTTCGATACCATGCGCTACAGCGAATCGGAAGTGAGGCGGATCGCGCACGCAGGGTTTCGTGCGGCCATGAAACGCAGCCGAAAACTGTGCTCGGTGGACAAGGCCAACGTGCTGGAAACATCGCAATTCTGGCGCGATGTCGTCATCGAAGTTGCCAAGGAGTATCCGCAGATCGAATTGACGCACATGTATGTCGACAATGCGGCGATGCAGTTGATTCGCAACCCCAAGCAGTTCGACGTGATGGTCACCGGCAACCTGTTCGGAGACATCCTCTCCGATGAGGCTTCCATGCTGACTGGTTCCATCGGCATGCTTCCGTCGGCGGCGCTGGACGACAAGAGCAAGGGGCTCTACGAGCCCATTCACGGATCGGCGCCGGACATCGCAGGAAAGGGCGTTGCCAATCCGCTGGCGACAATTCTGTCGGCGGCCATGATGCTGCGCTACTCGCTGAACCAGGACGCTGCGGCTGATCGGATCGAGGCGGCAGTGCGCAAGGTACTGGCCGGCGGCTATCGATGCGCGGATATCCAGCAGCCGGGCAAGCGCACGATCGGCACATCGGCAATGGGCGATGCAGTGGTCGCAGCATTGGGATAAGCCGCTGGAAAAACTGTTTGATGGCCTAGCCAGGAATTGCTGCGGTGCGGTAGAGTAGGGCTTCTTGGATGAATTGTTGAGCATTTTTCCGTTTGGGGTCGCCGTTCACAGTCAGTCGTCAGACGCCAGCGTTTTACATGCGGGATTAACGTAATGAAAAGAGTCGGGTTTGTTGGCTGGCGGGGGATGGTCGGATCGGTGCTCATGCAGCGCATGCACGCCGAGCGGGATTTCGCTCATATGGAGCCGATATTCTTTACCACCTCCCAAGTCGGGGCCATGGGCCCGTTCGTGGGTAAAGTGGCCATCCCGCTGAAGGACGCGCGCGATCTCGGCGAGTTGCGCGGCATGGATGCCATCGTTTCCTGCCAGGGTGGTGAATACACGACCGAGATGCACGCCGCGCTTCGTGCCGCAGGATGGAAAGGCTACTGGATCGATGCGGCCAGCACGCTTCGCATGCAAAAGGACGCGGTCATCATCCTCGATCCGATCAACCTGCCGGATATCAAAAAAGCGATCGGTGGCGGGGTCAGGGATTTCGTCGGTGGCAATTGCACTGTGAGCCTGATGCTGATGGCGATGCATGGGCTGTTCCGTGAAGGCCTGGTTGAGTGGATCACAGCCATGACGTATCAGGCCGCCTCCGGCGCGGGTGCGGAAAACATGCGAGAGCTGGTCAAGCAGATGGGCTTTGTGCATGCGGCGGCTTCAGGGATGCTCGAGAACCCCACATCGGCGATCCTCGAGATTGATCGTACCGTCGCAGAGGCGATACGGTCCGGCGCGAATCCCACAGCCAACTTCGGCGTCCCGCTTGCAGGAAGCCTGATCCCCTGGATTGACAAGGATCTGGGGAACGGCCAAAGCCGCGAAGAGTGGAAGGGCGGTGCCGAAGGCAACAAGATTCTGGGGCGCGAAGCCCACCCGATCCCCATTGACGGTCTGTGCGTTCGAGTCGGGGCGATGCGCTGCCATAGCCAAGCCCTGACCGTGAAGCTGACGCGTGACGTCCCCTTGGCTGACATTGAAAGCATTCTCGCCGGGGCGAATCCCTGGGTCAGAGTCATCCCGAATACCCGTGAAGCCAGCCTGTCGGCACTCACGCCGGCAAGCGTCACCGGCGAGCTCAACGTTCCGATTGGTCGTCTGCGCAAGTTGTCGATGGGTGGGGAATATCTGAGTGCCTTTACGGTTGGCGACCAGTTGCTGTGGGGTGCCGCGGAGCCATTGCGAAGGATGTTGCGAATTTTGTTGGAAGCCTGAGCGTCCTTCCACGCCTCTTGAATAGCCTGTACTTGCATAACTGATTTCGGGTGAGGGTTCTTTTTTTGGGAGAGATCTGATTATTGGGTAGCAAGGGTGGGTTCGCTCATCCTGGGGGGGCGAGGAAAAAAACCGACAAAAATGACTGACTTAACCGATATTGCGAAACGAAACATAAGCTTGCAAGGCTAACCTCATGATGGTATGTTCGTTTTCCGCACCAACCTCTGAAGGTGGCAGATTGCGTAAGATCACCTGCAAATCCGTCTTGCTGGCTGCATTGATCGCCGGCAGCTGCCTGTTTTCGATGGTGTCGACTGCTGCCGGTCTGGGCAAATTGACGGTACTGTCATCGCTAGGCCAACCGTTGCGGGCCGAAGTCGAGATCGTCTCCCTGCAGGTAGGCGAAGGCGACTCCCTCACTGCCAGGCTGGCGTCATCGGATGCATTTCGCCAGGCCAATATCGAATTGAATGGCGCCCTGCTGGGTGTGCAATTTGCGGTAGAGCGCCGCGCTGGCGCGCTGTATGTGCTGACCATGTCTTCAACGCAGCCGATGAACGAACCCTTCATCGATGCATTGATCGAGCTGAACTGGACCGGCGGCAGGCTGGTGCGCGAGTACACGTTCCTGCTTGATCCGCCCGAATACAAGGGGCCAGTGGTTGCAGCCGCGCCGGTTGTGGCGCCAGCTGCACCTGCGGTTGCGCAGGCTACGCCCGTGCCTGCAAAGCCTGCTGCTGCCGCTGCGGTACCACCAGCACCAGTTCGCGCTGCTGCGCCGGCGAAGCCTGCGGGAACCTACGAGGTCAAGCGCGGTGACACACTGGGGAAAGTCGCGACGCAGAACCAGGTTGAAGGGGCAAGCCTGCAGCAGATGCTGGTTGCACTATACCGCGGTAACCGGGACGCCTTTGACGGCGAAAACATGAGTCGCCTGCGCGCCGGGCGCATATTGAATCTGCCGGACAAGGAGGCAGCGACTTCCATTTCGCAGGAAGACGCGCGGCGCATGGTCGCTGCACAAGGCTCCGAGTATGCTAATTACCTGCGGAAAATGGGGACCGCGGTAGCCGAGGCTCCAGCGCGGGCGGATACCGGTCGGCAGGCTTCTGGACGTATTGGTGCGCCGGCGGAAGAGGCCCCGTCGCGGCCACGTGACGCAGGCAAGGACCAGTTGCGACTCTCTCGTGCCGAGGACGCGAAGGGCGGGGGGCGTGCCGCGCTGGTCGCGGCTCAGGACGACGCCGCTTCCAAGGCCAAGGCACTCAGCGATGCCAACGAGCGTATCGCGTTGCTTGAGAAAAACATTGCGGATCTGCAGAAACTGGCGCAATTGAAGAGCCAGGCTGGGGCACAGTTGCAACAGCAGGCGCAAGCTGGGAAAGCCGAGACGGCAAAGGCGCCGCCCGCTGCTCCTGCAGCGGCTGCCAAGGCGGTTGACGCACCCAAGGCGGCGGAAGCGGCGAAGGTCGCAGAGGCGCCAAAGGCATCTGAGGCTCCAAAGGCTGCTCCGGCACCAGAAGCCGCAAAAGCACCCGATGCGGCAAAGGCAGACGCTCCCAAGGCCGATGCCCCTCAGGCGGCTCCCAAGGCCGCTCCGAAGGTGGTGGTTGCTCCGCTGCCGCCCCCGCCAGACATGCTTGAGGAATTGACCAGCGATCCGGTGGCCATCGGTGGTGCCGGCGGGGTTGTGATTCTGTTGGCGGGTTACGCTTTCTACGCGGTGCGCAAGCGCCGCAAACTAGCCGCGGCCAACAGCGCCGTGGCTATGGCTGCGACCGACACCAACTCCATGTTGGCAAGCAGCAGCGTGGACATCGATACTAGTTCGTCTCAATTCGAAGGTGAACTCAGTCAGGAAGGCGCGGGCAAGACCGAGGCTGAGGAAATAGATCCGATTGCAGAAGCTGATGTTTATATGGCCTACGGGCGAGATGCCCAGGCAGAGGAGATCCTCAAGGATGCGCTGGGCAAGGACGCCAGCCGCCAGCTAGTCAGGCTGAAGCTGCTTGAGATCTATGCGAATCGCAAGGATGCAACTTCCTTTGCGACGGAAGCCGCAATTCTTCACGCGGCAACAGGCGGGCAGGGCCCCGAGTGGGAGACGGCGGCAGGTCTGGGGGCCGGAATTGATGCTGGCAATGCCTTGTATGGTGGCGCCGCCCCGGCGAGCGTTGATCTGGGCTCGGAAGATACGCAGGTTCTCAATATCGGCGAGATGGCACCCGCGGAGCAAGCTCCGGCTGCGGCCGAGGATGCAGCGCTTGCTGCTATCGATTTTGACCTTGGCGCCAGCACCGAAGCGCCTGTCGATGTGGATCTTGGCCAGGAAGCGGTTGTTGACGCTGTGCCTGTGGCCGAAGCCGCAGAAGCTGCGCCGACGACTCTGGACTTCGACCTTGATCTCGGTGGCGAAGCAGAAGCACCCGCTGTCCCTGAGGCCGCAGATGCGGGGATGTCCATTGATTTTGAGTTGCCCTCAGGTGAGCCCGAGGCACCCCTTGAATTGCCGGCGGAGAAAGCAGCAGCGCCCGCGCCAGCAGATGATGGCGGCTTGAGCATCGATTTCGACCTTGGTCTGACCGCGGCCGAAGCCACCCCGGAGCCGGTTCAGGCCGAGCCTGAAATGGATTTGTCGTCGATCAGCCTTGACTTGGGTTCGCCGACGACCGAGGGTGAAACGCCGGCTCCCGATGCGCATTGGCAGGAGGTGGCCACAAAGCTGGATCTGGCCAAGGCCTATCAGGAGATGGGTGACAAGGACGGGGCCAAGGAATTGTTGAATGAGGTCATGAAAGAGGGCGATGCAGCGCAGCAGGAGCAGGCCCGGACGGTGCTGGAAACCCTGGCCTGACGCCAGCCTTTTTTCAGGATCAAATCGGCGCCGAGTGCGCCGATTTTTTTTCAGCCTGCAAGGCAGGAGCAATCGGGATGCAAATGACCGGGATGCCGGGATGAGGATTGCAATCGGAGTCAGTTACGATGGCAGCAGGTTTGACGGCTGGCAGTCGCAACCCTCGAAAAACACCGTGCAGGACCGACTGGAGTCGGCCCTGTCGGCGGTCGCCGCTGAGCCGGTTCGAGTCTCGGCGGCAGGCCGTACCGACGCCGGCGTGCACGCGATGGCGCAGGTTGTGCATTTCGACAGCGTGGCGCATCGGGAAGATTCCGCCTGGGTGCGTGGTGCTAACGCCAATCTGCCACCGGAAATTGCGGTGCAGTGGGCGGTTCCGATCGATGAGGCATTTCACGCCCGTTTTTCGGCCGTGGCACGAAGCTATCGCTATGTGCTCTACAACCACCCGGTCCGTAATGCGCTGATGTCTCGGCACGTCGGTTGGTATCACCGGCCGCTCGACCTGGATGCGATGTGCGAGGCGACGCGGCTTATCGTGGGAGAGCACGACTTCACCGCATTTCGTTCCTCCGAGTGCCAGGCCAGGACGCCGGTTCGCCACATGAAGGCGGCAAGTGCACGAGCCTTTGGCCCCTTCGTCGTGTTCGATTTTACGGCCAACGCATTTCTCCACCACATGGTCCGGAACATCGTGGGCAGCCTCGTGTATGTGGGCAAGGGAAAGCATTCGCCTGAATGGATATCCGGGTTGTTGCTGGCGCGCGAGCGTCGCCTGGCAGCACCAACCTTCAGCCCCGCAGGGCTGTACCTGGCTGACGTGGGGTATCCGGCGCAGTGGCTGCTGCCAGCGTTCGCCCGTATGATGCCTTTTGATTTCAGCGAAGTATCGGCGGAGACCTGTGTGAAAACAACAGCCGAGGGCGAGACGCGATGAGAACCCGCATCAAGATGTGCGGTATTACCCGGCGGGAGGACGCTGCGTGCGCAGTTCGCGAGGGTGCCGATGCGCTCGGATTCATCTTCTGGCCGTTGAGTCCCCGCTTCGTTGCGCCATCGGTGGCGGGAGAGATCGTTCGCGACGCTGGCCCCTTCGTTGCGACGGTAGGGGTATTCGTCAATCCAGAAGAGATGGTGGTGCGTTCCGCGATCGCCGAATCAGGTATCTCGGTTCTGCAGTTCCATGGGGAGGAAGAGCCTGACTTTTGCGCCCGATTCGGACTGCCTTTTTTGAAGGCATTCAAGGTCGGGCAGGGTGGGGATTTGCTAAAATCGACGGAACGATACCGGGCTGCCGCAGGTTGGCTTTTCGATGCCTTCGATCCCCGACTCGTCGGCGGAACAGGTGAGGCGTTCGATTGGTCCCTGATACCCGAACAGCTGTCCCGCCCTCTGGTATTGTCGGGCGGTCTGGATGCTGGAAATGTCGGTGAGGCTATTCGTAGGGTGCGGCCATTCGCCGTCGATGTGTCGAGCGGGATAGAGTCCGGTAAGGGTATCAAGGACGCGGCAAGGATTGCCGCGTTCGTCAAGGGAGTACGCAATGCAGATCAATGACCTTCCCTACAATCTGCCCGACGAGCACGGCCACTTCGGGCCGTACGGCGGCGTTTTTGTATCGGAGACGCTTGTTCACGCCCTGGATGAACTAAGGCAGGCCTACGAGGCGTGCCTTAAAGATCCCGAGTTCATGGCCGAGTTCGAATATGACCTGAAACACTATGTCGGCCGTCCCAGCCCGATCTACCACGCCAAACGCTGGTCCGGGTTGCTGGGCGGGGCGCAGATCTATCTCAAGCGCGAGGACTTGAACCACACGGGTGCCCACAAGATCAACAACACCGTCGGGCAGGCGCTACTGGCACGGCGCATGGGCAAGCCGCGGATCATTGCCGAGACTGGCGCAGGTCAGCATGGTGTGGCAAGCGCCACGGTCGCCGCGCGCTACGGCATGAAGTGCGTCGTATACATGGGCTCGGAGGACGTCAAACGCCAGGCGGCCAACGTCTACCGGATGAAGCTTCTCGGGGCGACCGTGGTGCCTGTGGAGTCAGGCTCGAAGACGCTGAAGGATGCGCTCAACGAGGCGATGCGCGACTGGGTGACCAATGTCTCGGATACGTTCTACATCATTGGCACGGTTGCTGGTCCGCACCCGTATCCGATGATGGTGCGCGATTTCCAGGCGGTCATCGGACGCGAGTGCATCGTACAGATGCCGGAGCATGTGGGCCGCCAACCGGACGCAGTGATTGCCTGCGTGGGCGGCGGGTCCAATGCGATGGGTATATTCCATCCTTACATTCCACATGCGGCGGTGCGACTGATCGGCGTGGAGGCGGCAGGCTACGGCATGGCCAGTGGCAAGCATGCGGCTTCGTTGACAGCGGGAACCCCCGGAGTCCTTCACGGCAATCGCACTTACCTGCTGCAGGATGCCAATGGGCAGATCGCTGACACCCACTCGATATCGGCGGGACTGGACTATCCGGGCGTGGGGCCAGAGCATGCGTGGCTGAAGGACAGCGGCAGGGCGGAGTACGTCACCATCGAGGACGGAGAAGCGTTGCAGGCGTTCCACGACCTTTGCCATCTCGAGGGAATCATTCCGGCGCTGGAGTCCAGCCACGCGCTGGCCTATGCCGCGAAGCTCGCGCCGACATTGGGTCGCGACAAGGTACTTCTGGTCAACCTGTCTGGCCGCGGCGACAAGGACATGCATACCGTTGCCGAAAAGTCGGGTATCGAGTTTTGATTCCGGTCGCCCGGAACGGCATGATGAGGCGCCTGAGTTGACGTGCGCATGAATGCCGACCTGCAAAACCTAGACCTCTTTGAAGGCGTTTCCCGCATCGAAGACGGCAGCGTAGATCTGATCATTTCCGATCCTCCCTACGGGTTGGGAAAGGATTACGGGAATGATTCTGATCATGTCTATGGACAGGATTACGTCGACTTCAGTCGGCGCTGGCTGGATGCTGTACTGCCCAAGATGAAGCCCGATGGCTCGATGTATGTGTTCCTTTCCTGGCAGCACAGTCCGGAGGTGTTCAGCCTGTTCAAGACCAGGATGACCATGCTCAACGAAATCATCTGGGATCGGCGGGTGCCCAGTATGGGCGGGAGCACGCGCAGGTATTCCTCGGTTCATGACAACATCGGCTTCTTTGCGCGCTCCCGCAATCATTACTTCGACTTGGATAGCATCCGCATCCCCTACGATGCCGCGACGAAGAAAGCCCGTTCGCGGTCCATATTCGTGGGAAAGAAATGGCTGGAGGTCGGTTACAACCCCAAGGACTTGTGGAGCGTGTCGCGCCTGCATCGTCAGGATCCCGAGCGCGCCGATCACCCGACGCAAAAGCCGCTGGAACTGGTCGAGCGCATGGTGCTCGCAAGTTGCCCTCCGGGCGGGTTGGTGCTCGACCCCTTCATGGGCTCGGGAACGACCGCAGTCGCCGCCTTGGCTCATGGCCGGTGCTTCGCGGGATTCGAAATCAACCCCGAGTACTTCGCGATTGCACAGGAACGTGTCCTGGCCTTGTCGCGTCCGGGGACCAAGGCGCAAGCAAAATCCCCACGTCGGAGGAAGAACACCGCCGGCGTGCCTGTAAGCCTCATTGCTGTCGAGTAGCGGGGCGATTGCCTCAACAATATCCATGTCAAGAATAAAAACAGTATTCACGCAATTGCAGCAACGCGGCCGCAAGGCACTGATCCCCTATGTGACGGCAGGCGATCCCGATCCGGGCACCACAGTTCCGCTCATGCACGCCATGGTGGCTGCCGGTGCCAACATCGTTGAGCTAGGGGTGCCATTTTCCGACCCCATGGCGGACGGCCCGGTGATTCAGCGGGCTGGCGAGCGGGCGCTCAAGCATGGGGTGGGGCTGGGTCGCGTGCTGGAGATGGTCAGCGAGTTCCGGCAAAGCAATGACAAGACGCCGGTGGTTCTCATGGGCTATGCGAATCCGATCGAGGCAATGGGCCCGGCGACCTTCATCGAAGCCGCTGCGCGTGCAGGCGTCGATGGCCTCATCGTGGTCGATTATCCGCCCGAGGAAACCGGCGACTTCGCCAAGGACGTGCGCAAAGCGGGTATGGACCTGATTTTCCTCCTCGCGCCAACATCGACGCAGCGGCGCGTGGAACTGGTGGCGAAGCTGGCAAGCGGCTTTGTCTACTACGTGTCGCTCAAGGGCATTACAGGGGCATCGCACATCGACCTGGTCGATGTGTCGGCCAATGTGGCGAGAATCCGGCAGGCGACAGGCCTCCCGGTCGGGGTCGGGTTCGGCATTCGGGATGCAGAGACAGCCAAGTCAATATGCAGCGTCGCCGATGCCGCCATCATCGGCAGCCGTATCATTCAGGAGATCGAGGCATCGCCGCCCGGTGAGGTGATTACCCGCGTCTCGGCTTTCTTGCGAGACATCCGCTCGGCCATGGATGGAGTGAAGTCATGAGCTGGTTGCAGAAACTGTTGCCGCCGAAGATCAAGCGCTCCAGCGCCGTATCCACGCGCAAGAACATGCCGGAGGGCCTCTGGTCCAAGTGCGATTCGTGTGGCGCGGTGCTCTATGCGACCGACCTTGAAAAGAACGCCGGTGTCTGCCCGAAGTGCGGGCACCACAATCGCATGCGCGCTCGCGATCGCCTGGACATGCTACTCGATACCGAAGGCCGGTTCGAAATCGGTGCAGAGGTGGTGCCGATCGATACGCTCAAGTTCAAGGACAGCCGCAAGTACTCCGACCGGTTGGATGATGCGGTCAAGAACACAGGTGAGAGCGAAGCGCTGATCGTCATGCAAGGCGCGATAAAGACGATTCCGGTGGTGGTTGCCGTCCTGGAGTTCGATTTCATGGCCGGCACTATGGGGTCGGTGGTTGGCGAGCGCTTTGTGCGGGGCGTGCGAGTCTGCCTGGACAATAACCTGCCCTTCATCTGCTTTACGGCAAGCGGTGGGGCGCGCATGCAGGAGGGGATGCTGTCTCTCATGCAGATGGCAAAGACCACCGCCGCGCTGACCCACTTGGCGGCGCGCAAGCTGCCGTTCATTTCGGTGCTGACAGATCCGACCACAGGCGGCGTATCGGCCAGCTTCGCAATGCTGGGCGACGTCGTCATCGGTGAGCCTAAGGCGCTGATCGGATTTGCCGGTCCGCGCGTGATTGAGCAGACGGTACGTGAAAGGCTGCCCGAAGGCTTCCAGCGCTCGGAGTTCCTGCTGGAAAAGGGCGCCATCGACATGATCATCGATCGGCGCCAGCTTCGAGACAAGCTCGCGCAGCTGATTTCGCTGCTGATGCAGTTGCCGCCGCCCGGACCGTGATGTCCGCGCGACCGGAGATGGATGCTGCGCCGACACGCATCGGGCCTTGCCTTGACGTTCGTCGCCGGCGCATCGATGCGTCGCGCAACTCGCTACCTTGGCCGCTCAACGGGGTTGACAGGCAATGACGGCCGAGCCGATGGAGCACAGGGGCAGTCTCGCCGCATGGCTTGACTACGTCGAGCGACAGCATCCGAAGAGCATTGCCCTGGGGCTGGAGCGAGTGGGAAGCGTTCGCCACGCGCTCGAGCGTGATTCAGGGAGACGCTTCACGGGGCCGGTCATCACCGTCGGAGGGACCAACGGCAAGGGATCGACGTGCTTCATGTTGGAAGCCATACTCCGGGCGGGAGGCTATCGGGTCGGGCTCTACACCTCGCCGCACCTGCTCAGGTATTCCGAGCGTGTGCGTGTGAATGGTAACGAGGCAACCGAAGAGCGTCTGTGCGAGGCTTTTGCGCGTGTGGAGGCGGCGCGGCTGCAGGCTGATCGGGACGGACCTGTGCCACTCACCTATTTCGAGTATGGAACCCTGGTTGCCTGGGACATTTTTTGCGACAGTTCGCTCGATGTCGTGATTCTTGAGGTGGGCCTGGGCGGGCGCCTGGATGCGGTGAATATCTTCGATCCCGACTGTTCCGTTCTGACTAGCGTGGACATGGATCACATGGACTACCTTGGCGACACGCGCGAGAAGATCGGCGCCGAGAAAGCCGGAATCTTTCGGCCAGGCAAGGTGGCGGTCGTCGCTGACCCGTTGCCGCCGGCCACCGTGCTTGCCCATGCGGCGCAAGTTGGCGCTGACCTGCGATTGATCGGCCGAGACTTTGGCTACAAGGGCGATCGACAGCAATGGTTGTATTGGAGCCGCGACAGCCGGCGCACCGGATTGGCTTATCCGGCGCTGCGCGGCGCCAATCAATTGCTCAATGCCAGCGCGGCGCTTGCGGCACTGGATGCAGTTGCCGGTCAGGTTCCGGTGGGCATGAACGATGTGCGTCGCGGCTTTTCCGAAGTCGAACTGCCCGGGCGCTTCCAGGTGCTGCCCGGGCGCCCGTCCATGGTGCTCGACGTGGCGCACAATCCGCATGCAGCGGCGGTGCTGGCCGACAACCTGTCCAACATGGGATTTTTCCCGGAGACTTACGCGGTCATCGGCATGCTCAGCGACAAGGACATCGTCGGTGTGTGCCGGGCGCTGCGCGGTCGCGTGACGGTCTGGCATGCGGTGGCCCTGCCCGGTCCGCGTGGCTCGAGCAGCGATACGGTGGCGCGGGCGATCGAAGCCAGTGGCGCGGGCGGCGAGATTCGGCAGTTCGATTCGCCTCGAGATGGGCTTGCCGAAGCACGGCGACGGGTGGGCGAGGGTGATAGAATTATCGTGTTTGGATCGTTTCTCACTGTTGCTGACGCCTTGACCCTGATTCATGCGGAAACCCGCAGGCCGGCAACTGCAATATCCTAGGACTCCTGGACTTTGGTTATGTCGACAACTGCGCTGCCCACTGCGGTGATGCGTTTTGCTCTCGCGGCCGGCGTTGATTGCAGGGCAGGAACTCCTCACGGCGGGCGAGTCTAGTGGCTGATGACGCCATCGAGTTGCAGCGCAGGGCCAGGCGTCGCCTGGTAGGGGCCATCGCCCTGGTGGTTTTCGTGGTGATTGTTCTGCCGATCATCTTCGACCGGGAACCCAAGCCCATCTCGCAGGACCTCACCATCCAGATTCCCAGCCAGGATGCGGGGCGATTTGCGACACGGGTGCTGCCCGCTGCGGAGTCCAAGGCTGATCTGAAATCGCCTGTTGATGTCGCGGCCAAAGACGACGCTTCCAAGCAAGGCGTGGAGAGCGTGAAGTCCACGGCAAGCGTGTCGACGCAGCCCGTTACCATTCCGGAAAAGCCCGGTACTGCGGACAAGGCGGACAGGCCGGGCGAACTTGCAAAGGCGGGCGTGACTCAGTCCAGCCCGGAAGCGGCGAAGGCGCCTGCTGCAAAGTCTGAAGCGCCGAGGCAGCCCGTAGAGTCCAAGGCGGCGGCGAGCAGTGCAAAGGTCGACGGTGCTGCTGCTGCTGCCGTCTCTGAGTCGTTTGTGATTCCCTTGGGGCTGTTTCGAAATCCCGAGAACGTCAAGAAAGTTCGGGGTTGGGTGAGCAGTGCTGGACTGAACAGCTTCACCGAGGGGGCACCAGATGGCGACGGCGCCAAAGGGTCCGCAGTCAAGGTCATGGCCGGTCCATTTCCAAGTAGGGACGCCGCCGAAAAGGCGCGCGAGAAGCTCAAAGCCAAAGGCGTTGATGTCGGCGCGGTTGCATCACGCTAGGCGCATGGACCGGGATGTTGCATGACCTGGTTCGACTATGCGGTGCTGGCGGTGCTGGGGATATCGCTTCTGTGGAGCCTCTTCCACGGGTTCGTGCGCGAACTGGTTTCGGTGGCCGGATGGGTTGCCGCGTTCGTGCTGGCCATGACATTTACGCAGGTGCTGGCGAGCATGCTTCCGGCAAGCCTGGGGCCGTTCCTTGCAGGACTGATTGCCTTCCTGTTGATATTTGTCGGCGTATGGCTGTTGTCTGGGATGATCGGGCTGATCCTATCCAAAGTGGCCAGGGCGGCGGGCTTGGGCTGGGCCGATCGGCTGCTGGGCGCGCTCTTCGGGCTGGTGCGCGGTGCGATCATCGTGCTGGTGGCGGTCATGCTTGGCGGCCTCACACCGCTGCCGCGCGAGCCGTTCTGGAGGGACGCTGTCTTGTCGGGTCCGCTGGAGAGCGCGGTGGCGTTTATCAAGCAGGCGCTGCCGGACGGGCTCGCCGAGCGAGTGCGGTTCAGCCGGCCGGGCGCATAGCGCTAGGCGTCTAATGCGGGTAGATTGATCGATCCACCGACTTGAGGAATCCACTGACGGGCCCATCACCAAAGGGCCGCGGCACGGTGGTGAAATGAACGGCGGGCACTGCGAGGCGCAACCTGTCCCGACTTTTGTGTAGCAGCGATTTGAGGAAACACCATGTGCGGCATTCTTGGGGTATTTGCGCGATCCGCAGTCAACCAGATGCTCTACGACGGTCTGCTGCTCCTG
>CANJRC010000076.1 GCA_947476535.1 Betaproteobacteria bacterium | reverse complement strand
CGATTATCAGAAGGCTACAGAACAGATAAGAGGGTTGGCATTTTGCTTTCGAATAGTTTTGCCAATTGTCGAAAATGTTGACGAAGCGAATGAATCGTCATTCGACGGTATCTGCTATGCGTATTCCCTACTGGTGCTCTTCGCTTCGGGTATTCAAGGCGGCTCTATAGCGGACGTCTTTTCGCGTTTCGGTAAGATCGGTAGCAATTCCAGGCATAAGGCGGATCGAGAGTTAAAGCGATGGACTCTCGACCTCTATAAGAAGGGTACTTGGCCATCAGCTAACAAGGCAGCTCACGCCCTTAAGGACAGAGTGATCCAGCATGGGAAGACTTTGGGAGTTGTTCTGTCCGACGAGAATGCGCAACGTACTATTGCCGACTGGATACGAAGTCTGTCTAGGGGCTAGACCGACACGTCAAGCCGCTATACCGCTACGCCTAGCCGCTTAGCGGCGTGTTTTTATGTCCCACATCGAAGAGAGTGGTAACTCACGTATTTAATGAGGTGCCACCATGCTGCAGACGATATACAGGCTTCCAGCTGTAAAGAGTGAATCTGGGTATTCTCGGTCAACCATCTATCTCCGCATCTCGCAAGGCTTGTGGACCAAGCAGGTGAGCCTGGGGCCGCGCTGCGTGGGCTGGCCCGCGCATGAAGTGGCGGCGCTGAACACGGCGCGCATCGCCGGCAAAACCGACGACGAAATCCGCGCCCTGGTGCTGAAGCTGGAAGCAGCGCGCAAAGCTGCCCCGTAGGGGGCGCGGTGATGAGCGCGCCCGAGACAGTTTTGCCGCCCGACCCGGCGCAAACCGACATAACCGGTAAAACCGATCTGGTCGGCAACGGTGAATTCCTGCTGGCCGTGTTTGGTGAGCTTGTCGATGCGCGCCCTGTGGTGGTCAGCTTCGAGGGCAACCCCGCCAGCGTTCCACCCAAGGTCTGGTTCGGCAGGCCGTGGCAGGGCACACCCGATCTGGCCATCAGCCTGCCCGCCAGCGCCAACAATTACTTCAGTCTCGCGGTCTTCAGGCCCGACGAGGCAGGCCATTTCCGGCGGCAGAAGGCGCGCTTTCAGGCGCTGTATGCGGTGATGCTGGACGACATCGGCACCAAGGTGGCCCTGGAGCGGCTGACGTTGGCGCCGTCGTGGCTGCTGGAAACATCGCCTGGCAATCATCAAGCCGGGTATTTGCTCCGCGAACCGCTGGCAGACGGCAGTGTCGCCGATCGCCTGATGAATGCCATCGTCGCCGCTGGCCTCTGCGACCCCGGCGCCAACGGGCCGAGGGCGCGGCTGGCGCGCTTGCCTGTTGCGGTGAATGGCAAGCACACGCCGCCGTACCAGTGCCGGATGGTCGAGTGGGCGCCCGAGTTGCGCTATTCGGTCGAGGACCTGGTCGATGGCCTTCAGTTGGAGATGGCATCCGCCGGGCGATCCACGCGACCGGGCACGCGCGCCGCGCAGCAGCGCCCGAGCGACGGCGACCCGGTCTGGATACCGTGCCCCGAGGAAAACAGCGTGCTGGCCGCATTGCGCAACCGTGGCCTGTACAAGGCGCCGCTGGGCGATGGTAAGCACGACATCACCTGCCCCTGGGTGAAGGAGCACACGGGCGAGGTGAACGGCGGCACGGCCTATTTCGAGCCCGACGACAACTGGCCCATCGGCGGATTCAAGTGTCTGCACGGCCATTGTGCCGAGCGGCATGTGCGCGACCTGCTGCGCTTCGTGGACATCGAGGTCAACGCCGCGCGCATGAAGCCCACCATCCGCGTCATGGCGGGGGAGATCCATCGCGTGGTGGATGCGGCCGAGCGCGAGCTGGCCCACTCGCGGCGGCACTACCAACGCGGAGGGCTGATCGTGACTGTGGTCACCGATCCTGGCACCCATGAAACCCGCGTGCAGGACATCAGTGCGCCAGCCCTGGTGCGGGCTTTGGCGGGTGCGGCCACCTGGGAGCGATTCGATGGCCGCGCCGAGGACTGGCTGCGCACCGATCCGCCGGCACGCCATGCAACGGTGCTGTTTGATTCCACCAGCTACAACCATCTGCCGGTGCTGAGCGGTCTGGCGCGGCAGCCCTATCTGCGCCCGGATGGCAGCCTGATGACGGCGGCAGGGTATGACCCGTCCTCCGGCATGTTCGGGGTGTTCGATGCGCGCGAATTTTCGATCCCCGACAAGCCGAGCCTCGTGGACGCAAAGGCCGCACTGGCGTTACTGCAAGACCTGTTGACGGAGTTCAGCTTCCCAAGCGATCCCGACCTGGCGGCCGCCTTGTCGGCGCTGCTCACCGCCGCCGTTCGCCCGAGCCTCGCCCACGCGCCGATGTTCCACGCCCGAGCGCACATGGTAGGTTCGGGCAAATCGTACCTGTGCGAATTGATCACAGCCTTTGCCACCCCGGAGCGCGGAACGCCGACCACCTTTCCCGGTGACGACGAGGAATGCCGGAAACTGCTGCTGGCGGAGTTGTTGCGCGCGCCCGCGGTGATCGAGTTTGACAACCTCACCGGCGATCTGGTCGCGCACAAGAGCCTATGCACCGCGCTGACTTCCGAGCACATGAGCGGGCGCATTCTCGGCGTGTCGAAGACGGCCACGGTCAGCACCCGCGCCCTGTTCCTCTCCAGCGGCAACAATGTCGGGCCGGTGCAGGATATGACCCGGCGCTGCATCACGATTCACCTCGATCCCGGCTGCGAGGTCCCGGCAGCGCGCAGTTTCACGCGGCCTGAGCTGGTGCGCGATGTGCTCCTCGAGCGTGGCCGCTATGTGGCGGCGGCATTAACCATCGTGCGCGCGTGGATCGTGGCCGGCAGGCCCAAGGCCGATTGCAAGTCGATGGCGGGTTACGGTGACTGGTCCGATCTGTGTCGCCAACCGCTGCTCTGGCTGGGCCTTGCCGACGCGACGGAATCCGTTTTTGAGGCAATGGCCGAAGACCCGGATCGTGAAACGCTGGATCGCCTGCTGACTGGCTGGCAATCGGCATTCGGCAGGACGGCGGCGATGGTGCGCGATGCCATTCGGGCATCCGCATTCGGCGACGAGCACGCGGAACTGCGCGAAGTGCTGCACGACATTGCAGACGAACGCGGCGAGATCAACCGTCGCCGCCTTGGATGGTGGCTCAGGCGCCATGCCGGCCGCATCGTCGATGGCCGGCGCTTTGTACGCGCCAGCGGCAACCGTTCGGCGGAAGCCTGGCAGGTGGAATCGGTTTCGCCGGTTTCACCGGTTTCGGGCGCGCCGAGAGCGGAAAGTGTCGGCGGCACCGTTGACGCCGCCGATGCCTACGCCCGCGCCAGTCGCGGCGAATGAGCTGGGCGACCGGGCAGCCCTATGAGTAAGCGCCACCCGAACCCGCGCCTTGCCAAGATCCACCGGAACTACACCGTTGAGGAGGTGGCCGGCGTGTTTGGCGTTCACCGCAATACCGTGCGGGAGTGGGTCAAACGCGGACTGCCGACCAGCGACGACCGGCGCCCGATGCTGATCCTCGGGGCCGACTTGGTGGCCTTCCTGCGGGCGCGGCGGGTGAAGAACAAGCGCACCTGCCAGCCGGGTGAAATGTATTGCGTGCGCTGCCGCGCGCCACGCGCGCCGGCCGGCGACATGGCGGACTACCTACCGGTGACCGCGACGCTGGGGAACCTGATCGGGATGTGCCCAGCGTGCGAAGCGATGATGTACCGGCGCGTCAGTCTGGCCAAACTGGAGCAAGTTCGCGGGAAACTGGACATCACGCTGCCGCAAGCACTGCCACACATAGACGAGAGCGCCGAGCCCTCCGTGAACAGTGACTTGGGATAGGGAGCACCAGACCATGACAACGCACAACGCCGACAACGAACGGATCAAGCGACGCTACTTCGCCTATCTGAAGGAAGCCAAGCGCCACAGCGAGCCCACGGTGGACGCGGTGGCGAAGGCGCTGGCGAGATTCGAGGCGGATACCGCCGACAACAAAGGGAGGCCCCGTGATTTCAAGGCGTTTCATTTCGAGCAGGCCATCGCATTCAAGAAGCGCCTCTCTGAGCAAAGGGCGCAGCGGTCCGGGGAGAAGCTGAGCAAGGCGACCTTGAACGCGACGCTGGCGCACGTCAAACGTTTTTTTCATTGGCTTGCTGGGCAACCGGGGTACAAGTCGCGCCTGCAGTATTCCGACGCGGACTATTTCAATCTTTCGGAAAAGGACGTGCGCGTGGCCACGGCCAGGCGCGAGCAAGTAGGGCCGACCGTAGAACAGGTGAAGCACGTCATCGCCCTGATGCCGGCCGAGAGCCCGATCCAGCGCCGCGACCGCGCCGTCATCGCGTTCACGCTGCTGACCGGGGCGCGGGACAGCGCCATCGCCTCGATAAAGCTGAAGCACGTCAACCTCGCCGCAGGCTGCGTTGAGCAGGATGCCCGCGAGGTCCAGACCAAATTCAGCAAGACCTTTACCACGTACTTCTTTCCCGTCGGGGAGGGGATTCGCCTGATCGTGGTGGAGTGGGTGGCGTTTCTGCGCGAAGAGATGCTGTGGGGCAATGACGATCCGCTGTTCCCGGCGACGCGCATCGCGCTGGGGCCGTCTCGCCAGTTCGAAGCGGCGGGACTGGAAAGGGCGCACTGGAGCAGCGCCGCACGCATCCGCACCATTTTCCAGGACGCCTTCGCCAGCGCCGGCCTGCCGTACTTCAACCCGCACAGCTTCAGGAACACCCTGGTCCGGCTTGGGCAGGCTGTTTGCCAGACCCCTGAGGAGTTCAAGGCGTGGAGCCAGAACCTGGGGCATGACAAGGTGCTGACGACGTTTCTGAGCTATGGACAGGTGGAGAGTCCGCGGCAGGGGGAGATTATTCGCGGGCTGGGGACACCGCAGGTCTCCGGGCAGGCGGATGTGAGTGAGATCGTGAGGGCGGTGGTGCGGGAGATGCAGGGGGTGGGGACGCCGGTCAAATGAAAACCACGCGCCCTGGGCGCACAAGAATCAACAGGATTGTCCTTCGGAGTTCAACGTTTCTCATTGAAAAACCCAATCTCGTCCAAGAAATCTGTAGAACCATCGACGAGGTTACGTTGACCAGGCTGTGGTTCATTCTCTCGTTCGACATCTGGCGTCGGCAGCATTCCGCCACGAATAATCTCGATGAGATTTGTCTGGCGCATCGATGCGTGAAAGCTAGACGCTGGACGCCGACCGGACCATGCGAGCAAGCAGTCAACGGAAGCCCCCGCGATTAAATCCGCTACTTGCAGTTGTGGCAGCGCTGCAGAATCGCCAAAGTCGAGCTCCGAAACACGTAGGGGTAACTCAGCTTGGCGATTGCCATAGCCGATCTTTCGGGGTGCCGCCGGGGTCATCATTTTTCTCAAATGTGATTCGCTGAGTTTGAGCGGCTTTGATCGATCATGCGTTACGTGTAGTTGACCTGGATGCTGGGCCATCCATTCATTGATGAGATTGATGAACAGATCGACTGCTGGGTCAAAGACCGGATAGTGGCCGAGATAGCGATCGAACACCCCAATGAATTCGCTCAGCCTCCCACGCGCAAGCAGCAATCCAGTGGCGAAATCTCGGTCCTTTGGCGTTGCGGCGTTCGCCGCTGCGAGGATTACTCGATCGAAGTTCTGATACGCGGCGGGGCTACGCTCGCGCATCGCTCTAAGGGAGGCGCGGAGAACGCGATCCCAATGGCCATCTGGCAATATCGTCTTGCCTGCGTAAAACCACACGTTGACTAAGCCGACGTGCCCGTCCCCCGCGTAGAGGTCCGCTCCCATCTCGTGTAAGGGCGGTTCAATCAGCTTGTCCACGATATGGGTTATGAGGTAGTAGCGCTTGTCAGCAACCATCGCTTTTGCCACCGAGGCAACGATTGCCGGAGACGAAAAGAAGTTCAGGATTGCTTGTTGGCCTTTGGCTGTTCCTTTGAGGCGGGAGTACTTGGCTTCGACCTGCCCCTGCCGTAGCAGCGGTGCGATTAGCGCCTCGCAATGGGCTGCTTCTAGGCAGGTAGATGCAAGTGCAATTATGGGCTGCTCGGTATTGAGCAAGTCCGTTCCGGTGTTTCCGGACTCGTCACAGAAGATGTGCATCAGTCAGTAGCCACGACGTTGACCGCCCAGTGTTTCCGACATGCGAAACGCATTGCGAAACGTTTATTAAAAATGAGTATTTTTTCACTCTAAACAAACCCCGCTGCATCATCGGGGTGTGCGTGGGGGCGGTCGGGGATTCGGGTTTCATGCTGCCCGAATTATACGGGGGGCGGGTTTGC
Source organism: Betaproteobacteria bacterium (assembly GCA_947476535.1). Taxonomy (GTDB): domain Bacteria; phylum Pseudomonadota; class Gammaproteobacteria; order Burkholderiales; family SG8-39; genus CAIYPG01. The sequence goes on along the minus strand of CANJRC010000076.1, from coordinate 13,650 downwards.
GAGTCGGGGCTGGCTAATGCCCAAAGACCAGGATCTTCAGTGCGCCCATCGCGGCGAAATGCAGGGGGTAGTAGTAATACAGCGCGTTGCGCCAGCGCGGGAACCTGATGTGAACGTAAAAGCTCAGCCAGAACACAGGCAGGGCCGCCATTGCCCAGAAATTGGCGTTCTCGAACCACAGCATTAGCATGAAGGCGATCAGGGCACCGGCCCAGAACAGACGAGGCGAGCGGAAGAAATGCCAGCCGGAGATGAAAATTCCGAGGCCTGCCCACCCGTACTCCACCAGCGCACCCGCGCCTGCGAATAGCGCAATGGCGGCGAGTTGCCGCTGCAGGGTCGGGCGTTCCAGCAGGATGATGCAGGCGGTGCCGGCAGCCAGCGTGAACAGGATGTTCAGCGGTCGCCAGCCGACGGGTGCAAGGTTCAATTCCATGTAGGGCAGGCAGGACAGCACCGCGAACACCGACAGTTTTTGCAGCACCCGCAGGGTCGATCCGCTGGGAAAAGCTTCTGGTCGCGCCAGGTTATAGGCGAGGATCAGGGCGAACAGCGGCATGGCGAGGCGGCCCATCTGGTACATCACGGGGTAGGCGAAGCCGAGCAAATGCCGGTTGACGTGGTCGGCGGTCATGAATGCAACGGCAAGCCATTTCAATACCTCGAGCGTTCCCGAGGCGATGCCCTGATGGGGCAGTAAGCGATGCAGGTCGGGGCGCGCCATGGTTTAGCCGGGCGCGCGGGCGCAGTTTTCGCGCAGTACGGACAGGATGGCGAGCGTATGGCCATTCTTGTCCCGATAGACATAGTGCAGCGCTACGCCATGGTTCAGCCAGCGTACGAGCGTCTTGTCGACGCAGATGGACGCGATCAAGGGGGTACGTATGGCCTCGCGAATTTTTCCGAGGTCCACCTGGCTGGCTACCACGCCGGTCAATGTGAACTCGTAGGTGATCTCGCGTGCCCCGAGTCGAATCTGTTCCTGCCGGACACCTGGGCCCGCCGCCGCAGGGGCGGACTGGTTCGCCGCGCGCACTTCGCGGTACACCGTCCGTTCCAGTTCGCCGTAGCGGTAGATGGCGGGGGCGTGCACGACCATCAAGGCGCCGATGCTGGCCAGGCCCGCCAGCCGGTAGCCCATGGCTGCTGCTTGTGACGGCAGCGCGGCAAGCCCGGGCCAGAGTAGGGCTAGCGCATAGAAGCTCCAGCACACGGACAGGAAGTACATCAATTTCACCAACGCGACGACTGCGGGTGTCACGTCGAGACGGGGCGGGAAGGTTGCTATTGCAAACCAGGCGGGCTGGAGCAGCAGGTTGACCGGGATGAACAACGCCACCCAGAACAGGTTGGCCGCGGTCAGGCGCATTGCTGTAGAAGGACTCACTGCGTTACTTGAAGGGCCATATCGGCCGGGGAGTATGCATCGGAATCCATGGTGCCCGTATTATACGGGGGCGGGCTGATTCGTTTTGTCGAGCTGGCGTCCGGGATTTTTAGGTTGCTCTGGCGCCATGTCGTCCCAACATAGATGGCCCGCAGTGAACTGATTTGACTCGTTCACCTACCAGGGAGTGTAGTGGTCAAGCAATTTCGGACACGTTGATAGGTCATTTGGCTGCCATTTTGTGCTCATAGGTGGTGGGCGGCAGATAGCCCAGTTTCGAATGCCAGCGTACGTTGTTGTAGAAACCGACGATGTAGTCAGTGATATCTCGTACGGCTTCACCGTGATTGGCGTAATCCCGCGGCCAAACGCGCTCCATCTTGAGATTCAAGAAGAGTCGCTCCATGACAGCGTTATCCCAGCAATTGGCTTTGCGCTTCTCTTTCATCAATTTCTCCTCTACAGGTGGATAATCCACCCATCAAGGTGTCCATTGCAATTGGACCACTACAATCGCCTTCAACAAGGGCGGCGCATAGTCGCAATTCGGCTACTCTCTCCGGTAAGAGGCAACATGATCCACGCACTGAAAATTCGAACGCTCGCTGCGCGAACACTGACAGCGCAAGTACTGCGGACCGCGGCGGCCGCGGCCTGCATGATCGCAGGCGCTGCGCTGGCCCAGGGCTATCCGAACCGCCCCATCACCTTCATCTACCCGTTCACCCCAGGCACGCCGGTGGGAGAGTCGTACCGGAGCATGGCCGTCGAAGCGGGACGGATCCTCGGCCAGCCCATGGTGGTGGAAAATCGGGGCGGTGCCGGTGGACGGCTGGGCATCATGGCGGTGTCCAAGGCGCCGCCCGAAGGCTATTTGCTGAGCACCGTGCTCGATTCGACCATGGCCGTGGTGCCGCTGGTCAGCGAAAGCTTCAAGCTGCAGCCCATCAAGGACTACGTACCGATAACCATCGCATCCGAGGGCTACAACGTGCTGTCCGCGCATGTGGGGCTGCCCTTTCGCGATTTGAAAGGGCTTGTGGCCTATGCCAAGGCCAATCCTGGCAAGCTGAATTACGGCACCAATGGCATCGGCTCGTCCATCCATCTCTACATGGAACTGCTGATGGCGGCCACCGGCACGGAGATGACACACATTCCGTACAAGGGGCAGACCGAGTCCATTCCCGACCGGCTGTCCGGCACCACGCATTTCTGGTTCGGGGCCGCCGAGGCCAAGCCCTTCATCGAGAAGGGGCAACTGGTCGCCATCGTCACCAGCGGGCCGCAGCGCATGAAAGAGTTTCCCGATACACCCACGCTCATTGAGTCCGGCGTCAACCTCACCCTGAAGGCCTGGCTGGGCGTCGTCGCTCCGCCGGGAACGCCGCCGGATGTGATCACCAAGCTCAACGCCGCCTTCGCCGCAGCCTTGAACAGCGCGGAAGTGCGCAAGCGCTTCGAATTCGCCGGTCATGTCGGCGTCGGAACCGGCCCGGATGAAATGCTCAAGCGCATTCGAGCCGACGCCGAAGCCTACGCACCCATCGTGCGCAGGATCAATCTCAAACTCGATTAACGATTTGACCCTGGAGGAAAAGCCATGAAGCTCGCCGACGGACGCAAGCTGGACTGGGCGGCCTACACGTTTCAGAAAATGCGGGCGGAGAATTCCGTCATTCAGAAAACGCTGCTGCGTCTAGATGAAGGCGGGCTGGGCGATTTCGACTTCACCATTGTCCGCATCGACACCGAATACTATTCGCCGCGCCACACCCATCCCTGGCCCCAGGTGCGCTTCGTGCTGGATGGTGTGCAAAACTATGCGCCGGAGAGGGACCTGCCCACCGGGTCGGTGAGTTATTTTCCCGAAGGCGTGTACTACGGTCCGCAAAACGTGGGCCCCATGACCCAGCTCCTGCTGCAGTTCGGCGGCCCCTGCGGCATGGGCTATCCCTCGCACGCCGCGCTGCTGAAGGCGTCGACCGAGATGACCAAGCACGGCAAGTTCATCAAGGGCGGGGCCTTTGAAAAAATCGGCTCTGGCGGGCAGGTGGAGCGCCAGGACGGCTACAAGGCCACATGGGAATACCTGAAAGGCGAGCCGCTGGTCTATCCCCAACCGCAGTACTCCGAGCCCATCGTCACACTACCCGAGCAGTTCTCCTGGAAGCCGGTTCCCGGCCACGCCGGCAACTACTTCAAGCAGCTCGGCAGTTTTTCCGAGGGCCAGGTGGAACTGAAAATGGTGAAGGCGGAAAAAGGATCGCGGTTCACTCAGGGCAGCGAGTCGCGAAGGCAGCTGTTTTTTGTCGCCAGCGGAGAAATCGCGGCGGGGTCGGTGTCGCTGGGTCAGCATTCGGCCATGTACACCGAGGAAAACGAGGGCATGGAATTCGACGTGAAAGACGAGCTCTGTGGTCTGGTCATCACGCTGCCTTCGTTCCCCGCGCAGTGAGACGTCACCGCGCTAAGGAGTGTCTGAAGCCACGACATCGTAAGGGACACGCGCCCGCGATGTCGTATTGAGGCAACGCGCCGCGCGCATTGCCCTGCCAGCGAGCAGACTTACTCGGCGGTGATCTTGCGACTCCTGATCAGCGCGGACTGCACCTGCGCTTCCTTCACGAGCAACTCACGGTACTGTGCCTGCGGGACGAACAGCGCCTCGCCGCTGAGGACCGAGTACTTGTCCTTGACGTCCTGGCGTGCCAGCACCTTGGCCAGCGCGCCGTTGAAGCGGTTGACGATATCGGCAGGGGTGTTGAGCGGATACCAGAGCCCGACCCAGGTGTCGATGTCCACGCCGGGAACGCCTGCCTCGGCGACGGTCGGGACGTCCGGAAAGGCGGGCGTGCGCTTGTCACTGGCCACGGCGATGATCTGGCCCCGGCCAGCGCGTACATGCGGGAACGCGAGGCCCGGGTCGAACACGAAGTCGGTTTCGCCGGCGATGGTTGCCTGCATGGCGGGGTTGGATCCTTTGTAGGGTATGTGTCGGACCTGGATTCCGGCCTGTTGCAGGAACAACTCGCCGACCAGGTGCGGAGTCGTGCCAGGCCCCGACGAGGCATAGGCCAGCTTGTCTGGATTGGCTTTTGCCATTGCGACGAGGTCCCTGATGTTCTTGACGGCAAGTCCCGGCCGCACGATGACACTGAGCTGGAAGCGCCCGATGCCGGCTAGTGGCTGCAGTTCCTTGGCCGGATTGACATCTGTCTTCAGCAGGAAGGGGGCAGCAGTCTCGGTGCTGGTTGCCGTCGAGAGCATGGTGTAGCCATCGGGAGCGGCGCGCGACACCTCTTGCGCTGCGACGAGGCCGCTCGCGCCCGGCTTGTTGTCGACCACCACTGATTGGCCAAGCAGCTCCGTGAGCGGTTGCGTGAGGTGGCGCACCATCACATCCACGCCGCCACCCGGCGCAAAGGCAACTACGACGCGGACGGGCTTCGTCGGCCAGTTGGCTTGCGCCTGCGCCGTCGCGGTGGTGGCAATGCTGGTGGCGAAGAGTGCGGCAATGATGAGTCGAGCCAGTATCGAGTGCTTGTTGCCATAAGCCATGTGATTTCCCTTGTCAGTCGAGATTGAAGCTGCAGCGACGCAGCGCATTTGTTGTGAGCAACATTTCATCAGTACCGCGTAGTCCGCTATTCTAGTACCCGGGGATGACGCCGGGTAACTAATGACATCGAACGGAAACGCAATGGGACCACTCAAGGGAATCAAGATCGTCGAATTCGCCGGCTTCGGGCCGGGGCCGATGTGCGCGATGATGCTGGCCGACATGGGGGCGACGGTGATTCGCATCGATCGCGCCGTGCCGGATGCCGATGCGGCGCGCCGGCGGCCGGGCGGCGCCTTCGATGTGATGCGTCGCGGGCGCTGGTCGGTGCCGCTCGACCTGAAACGGCCCGATGCCATCGAATGTGCGCTCGGCCTCATTGCTCAGGCCGATGCGCTGATCGAAGGCTTCCGGCCCGGGGTGATGGAGCGCTTGGGCCTCGGGCCCGAAGTGTGCCTCGCGCGCAATCCGCGTCTTGTGTACGGGCGCATGACGGGTTGGGGGCAGACCGGGCCGATGGCCAAGGCACCGGGCCACGACATCAATTACATCGCGCTCACGGGCGTGCTGAACGCCATTGGCAGACGGGGTCAGCCGCCATCGATTCCGCTCGCGCTCGTTGGCGACATGGGCGGTGGCGCGATGTACCTCTCACAGGGCATCCTGGCCGGCATCATCGAGGCCAAGACTTCCGGAAAGGGCCAGGTGGTGGATGCCGCCATGGTCGATGGCGCGGCGTCGCTGGCCACGAGTTTCTATGGCCGCCACGCCTCCGGTGCCTGGGTTCCCGAGCGCGGCAGCAACCTTCTGGATGGCGGCACTTATTACTATGAGGTCTATGAATGTTCGGACGGTCGCTACGTTGCGGTCGGCGCCAACGAAAAGAAATTCCACGACGAACTGGTGAAGAAGCTCGGCATCGATCCTGCGGACCTTGGTGACCATCTCGACCGTACGAAGTGGGAAGAGCACAAGCTGAGGCTAGCGGCGATTTTCCGGACGCGCAGCCGCGACGAGTGGTGCGCGCTCTTCGATGGGGTGGATACCTGCATTTCGCCGGTGCTCGACTTCGATGAGGCGCCGCGACATCCGCACGCACAGGCGCGCGATGCGTACGTCACCGTGGATGGCGTCACGCAACCGGCACCTGCGCCGCGGTTTTCCCGCACGCCGTCAGCGGTGCGCATGGGCCCGCAGCCGATTACCCCCGAGAACACCGACAAGGCCCTCTCGGCGTGGATGACGCCGGGTGAGATCAATGCGCTTCGCAAGGCTGGGACCATCGCTTAGTGCCGGCCTGCTCATCGTGCAGTCAAAGCTTCGATTGAGAGCTTCGATTGAGCGGCATTCGAAACCATCGCTCAATTCGAGCAGTCTTCAGCGTGGATCCATCAAGGTGCGATCGGAGGTGACTGCCGTCTGTATCAGGAATGTGTCGCCTCTTGCAGCACCTCGGTTGCCCACTGGTTCAGGCTCTTGCCCGATGCCTTGGCAGCAACCAGCGCCGCACCGTGAATCTCGGGGGGGACCCGGAGCAGAATCTTCCCGGAGGCGGGCTTTTCAGGGCTGACACCCTGATCTTTGCATTCGGCTACGTAGTCCTCAACGGCAGACCTGAACTCCTTGCGCAGCTGGTCGACGGTTTTTCCGTGAAAGCTGATGATGGTGCGAATGCCCAACACACGGCCCACGAAAATATTGTCGCGCTCGTCGTACTCGACGCGGGCGGTATACCCCTTGTGCGACATGGTGTTCATGGCTTTACTCCTATGCGTTCGAGAAGCTCTCGTATTTCCTCCACCTGATAGCGCTTGGCTTCCTTTCCAGGATGCGGGCGATGGCATCGCCACTGTTCTCCGCCAAGTTCAATCTTGACGCGCGATCCCTCTCGCTCGGTGATGGTTCCGCCAAGAGCTTTGACCAACGACTCCACTTCAGCGAACTTGATCGTCGCCAAGGTAGGCCGGGTGAATATCGCGACAAGCGTTCGGTGGTGTTTGTTATTCACGCTGCTCACGGCGATATGCTATCACAAAATGATATCATTTCATGCGGGCGTGGATGACGCGGGATGAGATCGATGCGCTTCGCGAGGCTGGGACCATCGCTTAGAGGGACCGCGCGGCCTGCTACGCAGGCACGGCCGCGCTGCTCGAACCTTGGTGGCCGCGCACGCTGCCAGAGTCAGCTGCCCTTAGCTGGTTTTGGTGTGCGTCTTGGCGCCAGCCTTCGACGCATGGAATTCCGGAAAGCGCTTCAGCACCAGCGGTCCGTCGACGGCATAGGCGTGGCAGCTGTTGAGCTTGGTCGGCCGGCCCGCAGCATCGAGCTTGATGGGCTTGGCCATGCGGGCGCTGGTCGTGGTCTGGAACGCCGCCGAGGCCAGCGGCATCAGCATTTCGCGAATGTGCGTGCAGCCCTTGACGCCGCCCATGAGTTCGTTGACGGCCTTGGCCCAGCCGGAGGCAATGCGCAGGCCCTTGAGGCCCGCAATGGCCGCGGCCGCTTCCGGGCACGCGGTGTAGGGGTTCGCGTCGGTCACGGCCATCGCATCGTGAACCAATAGCTCGTCGTCGACCACCAGCCGTACCCACATCTGGTGCAGCGGCTTGCCGGCCGGGACTTCGCGCCCCCCTTCGGGCTGGAAGTCGTAGGTCTTGGCATCGGTGACGCAGCCCTCGATCTCGAACAGCCCGTCCTCGCGCTGGTAGCCGCGCATCTCGAGTTGCCGGTGATGGATTTCCCTGCGCGATCCTGAGGTGGGTAGTGGCACGTGATTCCGATCCTGAAGTGGTGCGATCGTTCGATTCACGCATCGGACGGGTCTGCACGGTGAATCGCCGATGCGCCTGATATTGAGAACCTTGATTCTACGGAGCACGGCAATGGGCCGCAACCGGAGCTGTCCTCTGCGGGCGATATGGTTCGAGCAAATTCACGCGGCAGGGGCGGGCCCCCTTGTTCAGTGCTCCCGTAACTGCCCCCCTCACGGGACTTTTGGCGACCTCTCTTGACTAGGCGGCCGCGTGTCGCTTGCTCGCCGCCGTGCTCGTCGCTCCCTTCGCGGCCAAGGCATCGATTTGCGCGCCGCTCAGCCCCAGCACGTCGGTGAGTACTTCGACCGTGTGTTCGCCCAGCCGCGGCGCGGGCCGGTCGAACCCGCCAATGGGAGCTCCATTCAAGTGCAGCGGCAGCGCCATGCGCTTGACCATGCCGAGCTCGGGGTGATGCACTTCCACCACGTAGCCATTGGCGCGCACCTGCGGGTCTTCGGAAACTTCGGTGGGGATACGCACCGGCTGGAAAACGAGGTCCGGATGCTGGGCAAGGATCTTCTCCCACTCAAGGCTGGTTTTCTCCGCCATGCGCTTTTTCAGAATTTCTGCGAGAGCGAGCGGGTTTTCATTGCGCGCCTTGGGATTGACGAAGCGCGGATCGGTGGCTAGCGGCGCCAGTTCGAGCGCTGAGCAGAACGCGGGCCAGGCGCGTTCATTCTGAATCCAGATCACCATCCATCGGCTGTCCGAGCACTGGTAGGCGGTGTAGAGTGGCGTCTCCTCGGATGGCGCAGGCAGAAGTTCTTCGCCCTTGAAGAACGCGTACTGCAGATTCATGTGGCCGAGCCACATCGAACCGCCCAGCAATGAACTCTCGACCTTTTGCGGTTTGCCGGTGCGATCGCGCGCGATCAACGCGGCGAGAATGCCGTAGGAGGCCATGATGCCCGCCATGCGATCCGCGACGGCCGTCGGCGGAAGGTACGGCTTCATGTGGCTGCCGCCGCAAAGGGCGGCCATCATCCCCGAGCGTGCAACGCCGACCGGATCCAGGCCGGGCCGTGTGGCATCCGGGCCGGATGGGCCAAAGCCGGAAACGGACGCGTACACGATCTTCGGGTTGTGCTTGCACAGGCTCGCGAAATCGATGCCCAGCTTGACCGCTGTCTCCGCTTTCATGTTGTGCAGGAAGACGTCGGACTTCTTCACGATTTCATAAAGCAGTTTGATGCCATCGGGATTCTTGAGGTCGATGCTCACGCTTTTCTTGCCGCTGTTGTACGACTCGAAAATGGCCGAACGCCCTTCGAGCAGGCGGCCATCCTGGCCGTAGGTTTTTTCCATCGGGCGCGCCGGATCCCCGGACGAAATCCCCTCCACCTTGATCAACTCGGCGCCCAGCGCGCCCAGCATTCCCGTGGCGATCGGGCCCGCATGCATCAAGCTGACTTCCACCACGCGCACGCCTGACAGCGGTTTGTCACCTGCACTTGCTGAGTTCATTGCCATTCTCCGAATTAAATTGTAGCGTTCGATCGGCCATCCGCGACTACTGACCCGACTAAGCCTATTTTTACACATGACCGGGAGACTGATGTTGATTGAATTTCTCTGGCGGTGTAAGCCTTCTCAGGTTTCAGGTGTCGCGCCACACGGTGGGGTGCCCCACTCAACGCTGTACTGGGGAGGCAATGCGGTTGATTGTCGATGGTTTGATCATGTCCATCGTTGGGGACACTACCTACGGTGGCGATCATCGTGAACGGGGAGATGGCCTCGGTAATGATCCTGGATGAAGCGTGAAATCGAGAGCCAAAAATGGGTGTAGTCATTAGAAATTTCAAGCATAATCGCGTCCCCGGGACCATCGAATTGAGTGACTTGAGGGTCAAGGCAGCTGTGACACAATGTCTGTCCAATTGAGGAGGCAGCAATGAAATACACGTCGGTTACTGGTTTTTTCGCAAGACTCGGCTTGGCCGCGTTTGCCGCGCTGTTGACGGCCTGGGTTCCTTCGTCCTTCGCTCAGAGCGATGCCAACTGGCAGAAGATCGTCGCCGCCGCCAGGAAGGAAGGCAGTCTCGTCATTTACTACCAGACGGTGTCGCCGCTGATCGAGCGCGTCATCAAGGACTTCAACGTGCTGTATCCGGAAATCCGCGTCGAGTCCAAACGCCAGGTCCAGCCGGCGCAACACATGGCGGTGATCGAGAACGAGAAGGCGATGAACATCGATGGCGCCGACATAACCCAGTACGCCAATGCCATCTGGTACAAGGAAAAGGCGGCCGAGAATTACTTCCTGAAACCGATCGGGCCGGCGACTGCTGATTTTCCCAAGGAATATCTGTTGTACGGGGTGGTCCCGATCGTCGCTATCCAGCCGTTTTTCCTGGCCTACAACACCAACCTGATCAAGACCCCGATTACCGGCTATCGCGACCTGCTCCGGCCCGAGTTCAAGGGCCGGGTGGGGGCATCGGACATGGTCGCCGAAACGGTGTTCGCCTATTACGAGTGGGTGGAGAAGACCCAGGGCGCGGATTTCCTGGAGAAGTTCGCCGCGCAGGGGCCGAAACTTGCGGTAGGCGTGGTTCCGATCACGCAGGGCACTGCGTCCGGTGAACTGGCAGGCACGCTCATGAGCATCTACGCCATTGCCAACCCGTTGATCGCGGGGGGCGCACCGATCAAGACCGTGTTGACGAACCCCTCGTTCGGCAGCGCCGACGTGATGGCCGCCGTGGCGCATGCCAAGCGCCCGAACGCGGCATTGCTGTTCATGGACTTCATCATGTCCAAGCGCGGACAGACCGCCTGGAACGGCAGGGGCGAAACCGCCAGCCCCATGGCGGGCGTCCCGGGTTCATTGGATGCCAAGACCATGAACATCTGGGATCCGTTCCGCTACACGCCCGAGTTCCAGAAGAACTACCTGGTGAAGTGGAACAAGCTGTTCAAGCCGTAGCCCTCGCTGTACGGCGCCCCGCCCGTTGGGTGCCGTCTTGAACCCCGACGCCACCCCGTTTGCGCGGAGTGGCGTTTCTTTTTTTGCGCGCGGCTCGGAAAACGTGAGGTACTCTGTTCGAAGTTCCTCGCACCGTGCGATTCCACATAGGGGCAAACATGAACCAATCCGAGAAAGATCGCAGTGATGTCGAAACGCGCCTGCGCAGGGTCGAGGATCGCCTCGAAATCGGGGAACTGATTTCGCGCTATGGCGTCGCGGTCGATGACCGGGACTTCGACAGCCTCAAGGCCATGTATGTGGAGGATTCCTTCTTCAACGGCGTGAGCGGGCGCAATGCCATCATGGATTTCTACCGGGAGAGGGGGGCGGCTTATGGCCCCACCTACCACTACCCGCACAGCTGGCACTTCAAGTTCGAGTCCGATGATATGGCCGGCGGCGTGGTCAACGCCCATGCGGAACTGTCCTTGAACGGAAAAACGCTGTGGCTGGGCATCCGCTATCTGGACCGATACGAGCGCATCGATGGCCAATGGCGCTTCAAGGCGCGCGACACGAAATTCCGCTACGTGCTGCCCTTCGAGGAGATGGCCACGGCCTATGGCGAAGCGCTGCGCCGGCGCTGGCCGGGCGCCGAGATGCAGCCGGTGGACATCCCGGACAAGGTCCCGACGTTCATCGCCTACAAGGCCGGATTGAAGGGCTGAACAGGAGCAACACCTTGGAGCGCCCTTAGGCGCCCTGAAGTACCGGAGTGGGGAGTATTCCCCTCAATTGTGTTCGCCGCTCTTATTGTGGATCCAGCACCACGACCGGGATTTCCCGGCCGGTCTTTTGCTGGTATTCGACATAGGGTGGGAAGAATTCGGCCATTTGCTTCCATAGTTTTTCGCGCTCGGCACCGGCCGCAGTGCGGGCGCGGGCCTTGAGGCGCCGGGCCAGCACCTGCACCTCGACCGCAGGGTTGGCGTGGAGGTTGAGGTACCAGCCCGGGTGTTCCGGGGCGCCGCCCTTGGAGGCCACGATGACGAAGCTGTCGCCATGTGCGCCGTAGATCAGCGGAAATGTAAACGGCTTCCCGCTACGCCGGCCCGTTGTCGTGAGCAACAGGATGGTCACCGGGTTCGGTGCCTCCGCTCGTGGCGATTTCCAGACATGGCCATCGGCACCGTTGCTCGCGAGATAGCGTCGCAGGTGGTCCACATGCCAGTCGTTGAGCTGGGGTGCCGGCGTGATCGGTGCGTCAGTCATTGATTTCTCCCTTGGTATTCGGTGTCCCGGAAGGACTTCGTTCGCCGGCCCGGGCCAACCATTGCCATGATCGAATGCCCTTGCAGAAACCCGAGCGGGCTGGCTGCAGGCCGGCTATCCTGCTCATGGGTTGAGGCAGCACTATATATTGTTGGGGAGGCGCGATGGGAAGCAAGGAAGCAGGGGAGGCTTTGAGCGAAGCGGTGCAGCCGCTCGAGAAGTTCAGCTTTTTCGACAACGAGGTACAAAGCGACCCGTACGAGTTCTACCGGACCCTGCATGCAAAATGTCCGGTCTACAAGGTGCCCGACAAGGACCTCTACATTCTCAGCAAGTACGAGGACCTGGACAAGGCCCTGCGCAATTACCGAAGCTTCTCGAACGTCATGGAGAGGGCGACGCTATTGCAGGGGGAGAACGGCAACGTCTTCAAGGCCATGTTGCGTGAGCAGGGGTGGGAACATGTGCCGACATTGCAGCGTGCCGATCCCCCGCAGCACGCGCGCTACCGGAAGATCATCGACCGCGCTTTCAACGTTCGCCAGGTGCGGGAACTGCAGCCGCGCCTTGAATCGCTGGCCAACGAGCTCATCGACAAGTTCATCGATCGCGGCGAGGTCGATTTCATGGAAGAGTTCGCGCTGCCATTTCCCGGGATGATCGTGGCCGAGCTGATCGGGCTGGAGGCGAAGGACTACCAGCAGTTCAGGGCCTGGTCTGCCAACTTGTTGTCCTACGGCACTACCGTGTTGCCGCTCGAGGAGTTGAAGGCGGCAGCCCGCATAGAAATCCAGATGCAGCACTTCTTTGCCGGGATTTTCGAGGACCGCAAGAAGCACCCGCGCGAGGATCTGATGTCGGCGCTCGTCATGGCGTACGAGGGAGAGGCACCGCTCTCCATGGAGGAGTTGCAGAACCTCATGCACCAATTGATCAGTGGTGGCTACGAGACGGTGTTCAGTGCGCTGACCCACGGCCTGTGGCAGATGATCCGATTTCCCGAGGTGGCGACCGATGTTCGCGCCGACCGGAGCCTGTTGCCGGGCTTTATCAATGAAAGCCTGCGCTGGGAGTCCCCGGTGCAGGGCCTGTGGCGCATCGCGACCGGTGACGTCGAGGTATCGGGCACGACCATCCCGAAGGGTTCCTTGTGTAATATGCGATTTGCAGCGGGGAATCGCGATGCTGCAATGTTTCCTGAACCGGAAAAGTTCGATATCCGCCGCAAAAACGCCGCACACAATATGTCGTTCAGCCGGGGAACGCATTTTTGCCCTGGCGCGGCGCTGGCACGGGCGGAACTCACGGTGGCCTACAACGTGATCCTCGACCGGATGGAGGATTTTCAGCTGGGGGCGCCGCTGCCGTCTCCGGTGCATTCACCGGGGGCGACCCAGTTCTCTATGAAGGAACTGAAAGTGAAATTCCGCAAACGTGCGGCCTGACATGAGTTTCAACAGCCCCCAAAGTAGGGGGTCAAGGGGGACCGTGTCCCCCTTTTTCTGTAGTGGTCAAGTAATTTCGGACACATCGATAGGTTGTTTTGCTGCCATTTTGTGTTCGTAGGTGGTGGGCGGCAGATAACCCAGTTTCTAATGCAGGCGTACGTTGTTGTAGAACCCGACGATGTAGTCGGTGATGTCTCGTATAGCTTCGCTGTGATTGGCGTAGTCACGCTGCCATACGCGCTCCATCTTGAGAT
>CANJRC010000075.1 GCA_947476535.1 Betaproteobacteria bacterium | reverse complement strand
CCAATCGATCCAGCGGCGCAAAGCGCGGCCTCGGATGCAAGGACTGGTTTGCGTCGGCGCGATCCTGCTCGCGCTGTCCCTGGGCGCCTGTTCGCTCGCCCCGGCACAAAACGAAGTCGCCAGCTACGACTTCGGCACCGCGCCTTCGACGGCGGCAGCGGTACGGCTGACCCCGTCACTGTTGATCCTTGACGTGGCAGCCCCGACATGGATGGACACCGGGGCGGTTCACTATCGCCTGGCCTACCAGGATGCAACACGCCCGCGGCCCTATGCCAGCAGCCGCTGGGTCATGCCGCCGGCGGCGCTGGTGACGCAGCGGCTGCGACAGCGGTTCGCATCGGCGAGCAGCGGTGGGATCCTCGTCCCGGCGGACGGCCTGCGCGCCCCTTATTCGTTGCGAATCGAAATCGAGGAGTTTGCGCAGGTTTTCGATGCGCCGGGCAACAGTCGCGCCGTGCTGCGCGTCCGTGCGAGCTTGCTGGGCAGCAGGGCACTGGTTGCCCAGCACACCTTCAGCCTGGAGCGTTCTGCAACCACTCCCGATGCGGTTGGCGGGGTCCGGGCATTGATTGCCGCATCCGATGACCTGATTGCACAGTTGCTCGAATGGACTGCGGCCAACGCAAAGCAATGACAGCTGGCGTGGACGTGGCAAGGGGCGCGATTGCGGGAAGCCACCTCGAGGCGATGACCATTGGCACATGAAGCGGGCGAGCCCTCGGCGTGGGTGCGTCGTTTCGCGCCGCTGATCAGATCGGGTGGCCGGGTGCTGGATCTTGCCTGCGGATCCGGGCGACATGCCTTGTTCCTGGCGGACTTGGGGCACCGCGTCGTCGCGCTGGATCGCGATGCGGTGGCGCTCGCACGGATCGGCGAAGCCGCCGTGCAGATGCGCCGAGGCGGTGCGTCTTTTAGCGTGGAAATCGATACGATGCAGGCCGATGTCGAATCCGGGTCGTGGCCGTTTGGCAAGGATGAATTCGATGCCGTCGTGGTGACGAATTACCTGCACAGGCCGCTGATGCCGCGGCTTGCGGCGAGCCTTCGCCCGGGTGGCGTGCTGATCTATGAAACCTTCGGGCTCGGCAACGAGCGGCATGGGCGACCGGCGAATTCGGATTTCCTTTTGGCCCGGGATGAATTGCTGGAATGCTTCAGGCCACTGTTGGCAGTGGCCGTATTTGAGCAGGGGCTTGTCGATGTGCCGGCGGTGGCCGTGGTACAGCGCCTGTGCGCTGTAAAGACTGGGGATTTCGCGTCGATTCCGTTGCTGCCGGCGACTTGAAACAGTCTGTAATGTCGGCGGGCCGAGCGGGCATTTGCGCTAAAATGCTTCATGTTCCCTAATGCCGCTCCACGCGGTTCACCACTATGCCGACTCCCGCACTGACAGGCAGTTTCGTCGCGATCGTCACGCCCATGCACGAGGACGGGCAGATTGACCTTGTGCGCTTCAAGTCGCTGATCGATTTTCATATTCTTGAAGGCACCGATGGGATCGTCGTGGTCGGGACGACGGGCGAATCGCCGACGGTGAATTTTGACGAACACAAGGACCTGATTCGCAGGGCGGTCGAGTACGCAGCGGGCCGCGTGCCCATCGTGGCAGGAACGGGGGCCAATTCCACGGCGGAAGCCATCGAGTTGACGCAATCGGCGAAGGCGGCGGGTGCGACGGCCTGCCTGTCGGTGGTGCCGTACTACAACAGGCCCACCCAGGAGGGCTTGTACCGGCATTTCCGGGCCATTGCCGAAGCAGTGGATATCCCGACCATCCTGTACAACGTGCCTGGTCGCACGGTAGCGGACCTAGCCAACGACACCACGCTGCGCCTGTCGCAGGTACCCAATATCGTCGGGATCAAGGATGCCACCGGCAATATCGAGCGCGGCACCGATCTCTTGAACCGCCTGCCCGAGTCGTTCGGCGTCTACAGCGGGGATGATGCGAGCGGTCTGGCGCTGATGCTCCTTGGCGGGCATGGCGTCATTTCCGTGACGGCCAATGTGGCGCCGCGCCTCATGCACGAGATGTGCGTTGCTGCCCTTGCCGGCGATGCCCGGCGCGCGCGTGCGATCAACGCCAAATTGCTCGGCCTCCACCAGAAGCTCTTCGTCGAAGCCAACCCCATCCCGGTCAAATGGGCTGCTGCGCAAATGGGCCTGATCGGTCCGGGGATCCGTCTGCCGTTGACACCGCTCGCGGCGCAATTTCATGACACGGTGAGGGAAGCGATGCGGCAGGCGGGAATTTCCGCTTCGGGTGCTTTGCGTATTGTCGAGGGGAAGTCGGCATGAATAGTTCAAGCAAACGACGCGTTGTTCTACCTGCGGCGATCCTGGCTGGACTGCTTGCCGGGTGTTCTTCTGTCGAGCAGGTGAAAGACATATTCAACGGTCCCAAGACCGATTACAAGTCGGCCGCGAAAACACTTCCACCCCTGGAAATTCCGCCGGATCTCACGCGACCAACCGGTTCCGATCGCTTCAACCTGCCTGCCGAGCGGGCCGGGGCGACGACGACGCTTTCTGAGTATAGCGCTGGCAGGGCTGCGTCACCCAAAGCCGGTTCCACGGACATCCTGCCCGAGATGGGAAAGATCCGCATGGAGCGTGCCGGCTCGCAACGCTGGCTGGTCATCCCTGAGCCACCGGAAAAGGTCTGGCTGGTGGTCAAGGAGTTCTGGCAGACGTCGGGGTTCCTGGTCAGCATCGAGGTGCCGGAGGCAGGTGTCATGGAAACGGATTGGGCGGAGAACCGTGCCAAGCTACCGCAAGACTTCATTCGTGGCGCCCTCGGCCGCCTGCTGGACCAGCTTTATTCCACAGGCGAGCGCGACAAGTTCCGCACACGCCTGGAGCGTTCATCCGATGGCGCGAGCACTGAGGTCTATATCAGTCATCGCGGATTGGAAGAAGTCCTGCGCTCGGCCGGGCCCAACAGCAGCGTGAGGGATTCCACGCCGGTGTGGCAACTGCGCGCGAGCGACCCGGATTTGGAAGCAGAGTTCCTGCGCCGCCTGATGGTGCGCTTCGGTGTCGATGACACGCGCGCGCGCGAACAGGTTGCAAGTAACGTGAAGGTCGAGCGCGCCAAGCTCATCAAGTCGCAGGACGGCAGCGGGGCGATTGACATCGATGAGCCCTTTGATCGCGCCTGGAGGCAGGTGGGACTGGCGCTGGACCGCGTGGGATTCACGGTCGAAGATCGCGATCGCTCGAAGGGTTACTACTTCGTTCGCTATGTCAGTCCGGAGGCCGAGACAGGCGGGAAGAAGGACGCAGGCATCATGTCCAAACTGGCATTCTGGCGTTCATCCACACCGGATGCCAAGCCCGAGCAATTCCGCGTACTGGTCAAGAATGCGCCCAACGACGGTTCGCAGGTGAGCATCCTCGACAAGAGTGGCGGAACGGACAAGTCCGAATCGGCGACAAAGATCCTGTCGCTGCTGCACAACCAGTTGAAGTAGCGACGCGTGTTGTCCAAGGATTCGACCACCCTGCATACCGACCCCCGAGCGTCTTGGCGTTGAGCCGCTTTGCTTCACTTGGCAGCGGCAGCCAGGGCAATGGACTGGTGTTTGAGGCCGGGAACTCCCGCGTGCTGCTCGATTGCGGGTTTGCAGTCCGCGATACTGCCATGCGGCTCGGTCGGCTCGGACTTGCGCCGGAAGACCTTGCCGGCATCATCGTCACCCACGAGCACTCCGATCACGTCAGCGGTGTGTTCCCGCTGGCACGCCGGCACGGCATTCCCGTGTGGATTACCTTTGGAACGCTGGAGTCGATCAAGGCATCCGATCCCGAAGTAGCCGAAGGCGTCACGGTCGGTCTGGTCAGCGGCGGGGTTGCGTTTGCCATCGGCGATGTGCAGGTGCAGCCCTACACGGTGCCGCATGATGCGCGCGAGCCGGTGCAGTACGTGTTCTCCGATGGCGCGCGACGGTTGGGCGTGCTCACGGATACGGGCTCATCCACGCCGCATATCGAGGCGACCTTGTCAGGCTGTGATGCGCTCGTGCTCGAGACCAATCACGACCGCGAGCTGCTGAAAAAAAGCGAATACCCGTCCTGGCTGAAGGCCCGCGTCGCAGGACAGTTCGGGCATCTGGACAATGATGCCTCGGCGCAATTGCTGGGGGCACTGGATCGCTCGCGCCTGCGCCACCTCGTGGCGGCTCACCTGTCCCATAAGAACAACACGCCGGCGCTTGCGCGTGATGCCTTGGTGCAGGTCATGGGGTGCGAGCCGGAATGGATTACGCTTGCCACGCAAGACGAAGGATTCGGTTGGCGGGATCTGTAGAGGGACCGCGCCGCCTGCTCCGCAGGCCCGGCGGTGCTGCTGATTCAAAGTCGGTGGGACCGCGTCGCATCATATTGAACCCAGCGCCAGATCGTGCAGACGAAAAAAAAGCCGGCCTGATTTCAGGCCGGCTTTTTCGCGGGGCGCCCTATTACTTCTTGGCGTCCTTGGCTGCTGCAGCGGGTGCAGCGGCAGGTGCCGGAGCGGCTGCCGGGGCAGCTGCGGGTGCGGCAGCCGGGGCTGCGGCAGGTGCGGCAGCAGGCGCGGCTGCATCTGCAGCCTTAGGAGCGTCGGCAGCAGGCGCGGCGGCCGGTGCGGGGGCCGGGGCGGGTACGGGCTTGGGAGCCTCTTTGCCACAAGCGGACAGGAGAAGGGTGGCGAGTGCTGCTGCTGCGAGAATGCGTTTCATTTCGAGAAATTCCTTAAATTGAGTTTGCAGGGAGATTTTCTGGCTTCGGCCAGTTGCCTTTTGCCGAAGCGCGCATTTTAGCGCAGCAAATCCTTTCAAACAGCCCATTCCGTGTAAAAAGTGCACAAAAATGTCAGTCGGGCCTGTCGGAATTGCGAAACCTAATCCCTGCGTGGCCAGGCCGTCGCACCGACGCTCGGCCCACCTATAATCCGGATGTCGATGCCGAAACGCTCGGAGCCGACGTGTCCCAGATCTCCCTGAAGCGCTCGTACATCACCAGTCCCTCGCGCGGGTCGTTGAGGATGAATACGCCCCGCGGCTGTAGTGCGACCGGTCGGCGCACGACATGCATTTGATCGGCGAGCACGAAGCAATCCTGGGCCTTGGTCGCCTCGCCGTTGGCCTCCCAGATGAACATGCTGGTAGAGAACTGCGCGAGCAGCGTGATCAGTCTCGGACAAAACTGCTTGATGAACGAAGGGTCGCGCACCGATATGTACAGTCGGTTGTCGGTGCTGCGAAGCAGAAAGGCACGCAGCAACTCGATGCGTGATTTCGTGTCCAGCCGGAACTCCTGAAGGTCCGGGTCGAATACCCGCAGTTCGTGTTGCGCCAGGGTAATGACCTGTTCGGCGGCATTGTAGTAGTCGCCGCGTGAAACGAGTAGCGTGCGTTGCGGGGCAGGGACGTCTGCCGCTGGCGGGGTGTCGATCATCGTTGCCTCGCTGCTCAATGCCATTGGGGGCATCAGTTCATTTGTTGGGGCCACGTGCTCCGGCAGCATCGTTTTGTCCGGGGTGCAGCCAGCCGGCAACGTACCACGCGTAAAGCAATTCAAACAAGGCCGCCGCGCGCTGCCCTGGCCCAAGCACGCGCTCATTGGCCAGCGTCCGCAAGGCCGCCAGTACCGGCCTCGCGGGTGTCGCCCGTTCACCGTTGATGAAAATAGCCTGGCCATCCAGCAACAGGAGGGTCCTCAGGTCCAGGCGCGCACCCGAAACGCGCACATGATTCGCGAAGCGCGGCTGCGACATCGCGCGTTGCGGCGGATCGAAGACGACATTGGCCTTGGGTTCGGACAGGTACTCGCCAAGGAAGTTGGCCACGTCGGATCTGGTGAAACGCAGCCGGGACAGGAGTTTGCGAGTCTGTGCCACCAGGCCTGGCGGCAACTGGGCCGGATGGCGTTGCCACTGCAGTCCTGGGTCGGAATACACTCCCGGAATATCGATTTTCTCGGCATGACGTTGCAGGAACTCTGCCACCAGCTCCCGATGCGCAGGGGCTCGAAATCCGATGGAGCAGGTCATGCCGGGCTCCAGCGCAATGCCTTCGTGTGCCCAACCCGGGGGCAGGTACAGCATGTCGCCGGGCTCGAGCAGGTACTCCTCGTCAGGGGTGAAGTCGCGCAGGAGTTTCAGTGGCGCGCCTTCCACCAGTCGATCACTTTGTCCCTTGCGCGGGGTGGCGATGCGCCACAGCCTTGACCCACCTGACTGCAACAGGAAGACGTCGTAGGAATCGACATGCGGGCCAACCCCGCCCCCAGGCACCGCGTAGCTCACCATCAAGTCGTCCAGGCGGGCGTGCGGGATGAATTTGAATCGACGCAGCAGCCGATCGGCTTCGGGCGAGTGCAGGTTGACCCCCTGCACGAGCAAGGTCCAGTCGCCCACCGGCATGCGGCGAAGTTGAGCGGCCGATTGCGGGCCGTGCGCCAGGGACCAGCGCCCGCGCTTGTGCTGCACCAGCCTGGACTCCACCGACGCCAGCCCTGCAAGGCGGAACAGTTCGCGGCGATCGACGACTCCGGGGAATTCGGGGATGGCCCGGCGAATGAGCAAGGGGCGTTTTTGCCAGTGGCGCGCAAGAAAGGCCCGCGTGCCGATCCGGCCCAGCACGCCATCATGCGTCGAGCTCACCGTCTGCCTGCTGCGCTTGGGAGGATTCACGCTGCGAATTATAGTCTGCGACTGAAGCGGCAATTCATTCGTGGTACCGTTGCGCCTGGTATGGGTACCGATGCCGAACAGCAGGATGCTAGGAGTGCTGCCGTGCCGAATCGCGCGACGACGATACTGAAGACGGGGCAGGTTGCGCCCCTGTTCTCATTGCCCGACTCCGAAAGGGTGCGCGTCGATCTCGCGCGGTTCGATTGCGTGGTGATCGGCGTGAGTCCCGACGATTGCCTGCGTCACGCGGAGTTCGGCGAGGCCAACGGCGTCTCGATCGTCCTGCTCGCCGACACCGAGTGCGAGGTCTGCGAGAAGTACGGGGTGCTGCAAGCGGACACGGCGCGCCGGTGGGCGTTCCTGCAGGAGAATTCGTTCGAGCGCTTGAGCGCGCGGGGCGGCGCGTGAAGCGCGCCGCCTTCGTCATCGACAAGCGCGGTGTTGTGCGCCATGCCATATACAACGTCAGCCTGCGGGGCCACGCCTCGCAGGTTCTCAATTTCGTGAAGGGTCTTCGTCCATGATCATTGCTGCAGGATCGGTTGTGTCGCTGAAGGTTCAGCTCTCGGACATCTGGGGCAACGTCGTCGATGAACCGGAGAATGCCGTGCTCTACCTGCACGGCGGCTACGACGACATCTTTCCCGCGGTGGAGGCGGCGCTGGCGGGCAAGTGCGTGGGCGATCGCATCGAGGTGCGCCTGGAGCCGGAGGATGCGTACGGGGACTACGATGAAGCCCTCTTGAGGGTGGAGGAGCGCGACCGGTTTCCCGAGCCGCTGGAAGTCAGCATGCGCTTCGCCGGCGAAGAGGACGGCGAGACCGGGGATGAAAGCGACCTGGTGTTCACCGTTACCGACATCGAGGGTGACAAGGTGATCCTCGATGCCAACCCTCCGCTTGCGGGCATGGCCTTGCAGTTCACCGCTACCGTAGTGGCGGTTCGTCCGGCCAATGCCGATGAAATCGCCAACGGCAGTGCCGATGATCCCGCGGCGGTCATCGTTCGCTCAATGTAGATTTCACGCAGTGCACCGACGTCTGACGGGAGGCAGCTGATGGCGGGCGTGTTTGGAGTCGTGGCCTACGGACTGGGTACGCTGATCGCGTTTCTCGTCGTTGCCGGGTTGATCATCCTCTTCATCAAGGACATCACCCAGAAAAAGCATACGGTCCTTCGCAATTATCCGATCATCGGGCATTTGCGCTACTGGTTGGAGGAGCTCGGGGAATACTTCCGCCAGTATTTCTTCATGAACGACCGCGAGGAGATGCCGTTCAATCGCGCCACGCGCGGCTGGGTGTACCGGCTGGCCAAGGACGAGGGCGGCGTCATCGGCTTTGGTTCCACCAACAATCAGGGCGAGCCGGGCTCCATCGTTTTCGTCAATGCGCCGTATCCGGTCCTGGAGGAAGACCGCCTGCCCACGCCGCCGGTGACCATCGGCGAGGGCTATTGCAAGCAGCCCTTTGCCGCCCGGTCGGTGGTCAACATCAGCGGCATGAGCTTTGGTGCAATCTCCGAGCCTGCGGTGCGCGCCCTGTCGCGCGGTGCCGCCCGCGCCGAGTGCTGGATGGACACGGGCGAGGGCGGTCTGTCGCCCTTCCATCTCGAGGGCAACTGCGATGTCATCATGCAGGTGGGTACGGCCAACTACGGGATCCGCGACGGCGATGGGAAATTCTCGCTGGAGCGCGCGCGCGAACTGGCAACGCTGCCGCAGGTGAAGGCCTTCGAGATCAAGCTCTCTCAGGGGGCCAAGCCGGGCAAGGGCGGCGTACTGCCGGCATCCAAGGTTACCGAGCAGATCGCGCGCATCCGCGGCATCCCGCCCTACGAGGATTCGATCAGCCCCAACCGGCATCGCGACATTGCCAGCGCCGACCAGTTGCTCGACAAGATCGCGTTGCTGCGCGATGCAACCGGTAAGCCTGTCGGGGTGAAAACAGCGGTGGGCGGGTGGCAGTTCATCAACGAATTAGCCGAGGCGATCAATCGCCGGGGACTCGATTGTGCGCCGGACTTCGTGGCCATCGACGGCGGGGAAGGCGGCTCGGGGGCAGCCCCCCAGGCGCTCATGGACCATATGGCGCTGTCCATCACCGAGGCGCTGCCGCGCGTGGTGGACGCGCTGATCGAGTCGGGCCTGCGCAACCGCATTCGGGTGATTGCCTCGGGCAAGCTGGTGACCTCCGCGCGCGCGGCCTGGGCGCTGTGCGCGGGTGCCGACTTCGTCAACTCGGCGCGCGGGTTCATGTTCGCGCTCGGGTGCATCCAGGCGTTGCGCTGCCACCAGAACACCTGTCCTACCGGCGTCGCCACGCACAATCCGCGCCTACAGCGAGGGCTCGTGGTGGAGGAGAAATTCATCCGCGTGGCCAATTACGCGATCAACATGAACAAGGAAATCGACATGATCGCGCACTCCTGCGGCTGCAGACATGCTCGCGAGCTGCGCCGCGAGCATGTGCGGATCGTCCAGGCGGCCGGGCAAAGCGTCGCATTCAACATCCTCTACCCTTACCCGCAACCGGGCGCGAAGGTGAGGGCGTCATGACATTCCTCGCACAGCGCTAGCGATGGCAACCCAGCTGCCGCGCCCACACCGATTGGCGCGCATGAACTATCCGGTGCGGGTCGGATCGTTCGGCTTCGCCTTCGCCGTCATCGTGCTGGTGCTCATGGAGCGCAGCTTTTCGGTGCCGGCCCTGTTCCTTGCTGCGCTGAGTTTTCTTGTCTACCCGCATCTGGCTTTCCTGCATGCGAAGCTGGTTTTCGACTCCAAGCGTGCCGAGCTGAACAATCTGTTGATCGACTCGGCCATCCTCGGGCTGTGGGTGGCGCAGATCCAGTACGCCATCTGGCCCAGTCTCGGGGCGCTGCTTGCGCTCAACCTGAACAACGCCATCTGCGGCGGTATCCGGCATCTGTTGCTGGGCCTGTTGAGTTTTCTGGCGACGGCGGTGCTCTGGGGGGGCGTGTGGGGGTTGCCGTTTCGCCCCGAGACAGGATTGCCGGTCGCCTTGCTGTGCGCTCTCGGCATTCTGGCCTATGTGTCGGCGCTCGGTGTGGTGTTCCATCGCGGCAATCGCAAGCTGGTCGAGGCGCGTGAAGTGCTGGTGCGCAGCGAGCGGCAGTTCCGTTTCATCGCCGAGCACTCCGGCGGGCTGGTGGCCATCATCGACGGCGGCTGGCGGATTCGCTATCGCAGCGTGCAGTACGTCGAGTACTTCAATCCCAACCGCGTCGAGCCCGAAGCCGACTGGCTCACCCTGGTTGACGAGGCCGATCGCGAACGCGCTGCGGAGTTCCTGCGTTACGCGATCCAGACCGAAACACGCGACAGCATTCGCTTCCACATGCAGTCGGCTGCCGGGGAGCGCATGCTGATGGAGTGCAATGCGAGTTTCCTCAGCAATGAATTCGGGGGCGACACTCGCATGCTGCTCATTACTTGCAGGCGCCTCGAAGCGGATGAGTCGGTGGCGGATCCTTCGCGAGACCGGCGATATCAGCGCTCGGGTGTCGATGCGCTGGTGATCAGCGATGCCGCCGGGCGCGCCGAATACGCGGACGCGGGTTACTCCCGCCTGACCGGGTTCACCACGCAGCAGATCGTCGGTCGCATGAGCACCGAATTGCGTTCTTCTGCGGGGGCGGATGACCTCTTCGCCCAGGTCCTGCGGGCACTGGCGCGGGACGGCCAATGGGAAGGGCGTTGCCTCGAGCGTCGCAGCAACGGCAGCGTGTTTCTTGTTGGTGTTCGCGTGGTCGGCGTTGGCGCGCAGCCGGATTCCGTCACGCGGCTGGTGTGGATGATTACCAACCTGACGCAGGTGCCTTCGGCCGATGCTGGGGAGCCTGCAATGGCTGAAGGTGACGGGGTGTCGTCGCGCCCCGAGGTTTCCATCGCCGACAGCCAGGGGGCTGACGGCGGCTGAGCAAGGCGGGCGCGGACTACTGACCGGTAAATTTCGGCGGGCGCTTTTCGACGAAAGCCCGAAAGGCTTCGACGGTGTCGTCCAGTTGGCGGATCCGGCTGTGTTTTTCGGTCTCCATCGTGATGTAGTCGCCCAGGCCCATGCGCTCGGCGGCCAGATAGTGAGTTTTCAACGCCAGCAACGCCGTGGGCGAGCGTGTTGCAAGCCTGGCCACCATGGCATCGAGTTCGGCATGGAATTTCTCGTCGTCCCACACGCGCGCCACCAGGCCGATGCGCTGCGCCTCTTCGGCGCTGAACTTGTCGGCGAGAAAAGACAGTTCACGCGCCTTGGCGGCACCGACCAGACGCGGCAGCGTCCAGGGCAGGCCCATGTCCCCGGCCACCGCCACATTGATGAATGCCGTGTTGAAGTTGGCGGAGCGCGCCGCCACGCGGATGTCCGCGCCGCAAGCCCAACCCATGCCGGCGCCGGCGCAGGCGCCATTGATTGCTGCGATGCTCACCGCAGGCATTTCGTGCAGCAACAGCGGCACGCGAAAGCGCAGCAGGTTTTCCGGCGAGTAGCCGCCGAATTTCATCCCGCTCATGATCTTCAGGTCCGCACCGGGACAAAAGGCGCGCCCAGCCCCGGTGATCACCAGCACGCGCAGGCTGCTGTCGGCGGCTGCGGCGAGCAGCGCCTCGTGGGTCTCGCGCAGCATGTCCGGCGTCATGCCGTTCATCGCCTCGGGGCGGTTGAGCGTCAGCCGGGCGATGCCGTCGGTGGCTTCGTAGAGAATGGTTTGGTAAGAGGACATGGGCTTGAAATCCATCGATATGGGCTGATATTGCAGTCCGGGTGGCTTTATACGACTCTCGCGCCGCGCGGGGCCGGCCATTGCGCAGGCGGAACTTAGAATACTTTAAGCGCAGCGTCTGCATTCAGGAATCTGACAGCTGGTCGAAAGTATTATCAATCCATTGGCCAATGAATTGCTGCAGTGCTTATCTGCCGGCGCAAAGCCCTGTAAGAAAGGAATGTCGTGCTATCCCCCCAATTCAAGTGGACCGCGATGGCATGCATCGGCGGTGCAGTGAGCGTTTTTCTCGGTGCTTGCGAGCAGCGCGAGACCTTGGCCGAGGCTCCAGCCGCTACTGTCGCGGCCGCGACAAACACCCAGGCGGGACAGCCGGTCAAGCTCAGCGAGCAGCAGCGGCAATTCCTTGGCATTGAGCCGATCGGCTCCACCGTGGCAACGGACGTGCTCTCAATCCCCGGGCGGGTCAGCTTTCGCGCGCAGGCGCAGTCAGCCATTGGCGCCACGGCCGCCGGGCGCATCGTGTCGGTATTGGTGCAGTCGGGCGATATCGTCAAGGCGGGTGCGCCGCTGCTGGTGATCGACAGTGCCGACGCAGCCATGGCGCGGGCCTCCCTCGACACCTCCGCTGCGCGGCTGATGGCGGCGGAACAGGCCTATAAGCGCCAGCTGGAGATGCTGGACAAGGGCGTGGGCCTGGAACTGGAGAAACAGGAAGCGGAGACGCGCCTGAAGGAGGCTCGCGCCGAGAGCGAGCGTTCGCGCCATGCGGCCGACCTGATTGGCGCCGGCCAGGGGATGCGCGTCACCGTGCGCGCGCCGGTATTCGGCGTTGTGATGAACATCAAGGCGGCTGTTGGTGCCATGGTTGCGCCCGGCGGCGAGGCGCTGGTGGAACTGGGCGATCCGAATCACCTCCAGGTGGTGGCGCAGGTGCCGGAAGGTGAGTTGCGGCGCATCGCGGTCGGCCAGAAGGGCGAGGTGGAATTGCAGGCCTTGTCAGGGCGATTGTCTGTGAGGGTGGAGAGTATCGGCCCGCGCGTGGATCCGGAGTCGCGCCGTGCGGCCGTTTATCTCGGCGTTGGACCAGCTGCCGGATCTGTCGCGGCCAAGGGCGCCGGCGCGGCATCGGCCAGCGTCTTGCGCGCCGGAATGATGGCGCAGGTCCTGCTCAATGTTGCATCCGATGGCGTGCTGGCGATTCCCGTCGCGGCGGTGCTCATCAAGAACGGCGAGCGG
Source organism: Betaproteobacteria bacterium (assembly GCA_947476535.1). Taxonomy (GTDB): domain Bacteria; phylum Pseudomonadota; class Gammaproteobacteria; order Burkholderiales; family SG8-39; genus CAIYPG01. Next base: position 7,425 of record CANJRC010000075.1, on the reverse strand, counting down.
CGCATCGTCTATGTGGAGCGCGCTGACGACCGCTTCGAAGCGCGTGAAATCCAGGTTGGTCGCAGCCATGCAGGGCGGGTGCAGGTGCTCGGCGGCCTTACTGCCGGCGAGCGCGTCGTGGTCAAGGGCGCGTTGCTCCTCGACAGCCAAGCAGAACAGTTGCTCTGACCATGTTGCGCTGGCTGATTGAAACCTGCGTGCATCGCCGCGTTGCGGTGCTCTTCGTCACGGCGGTGGTCGCCGTATTGGGCTTGCGCGCCTACCTGGATACGCCGATCGAGGCGTTCCCGGACGTGACCAACGCGCAGGTAACCGTGATCGCGCAATTGGCCGGTAATGCGCCGGAAGAAGTCGAGCGACGCGTCACGGTTCCGCTTGAGCGTGAATTGAACGGCACGCCCGGCATGACGCTGATGCGCAGCGAAAGCCTGTTCGGCCTGTCGCTCATCACCATGACGTTCTCCGACGACACCAATGCGTTCACCGCGCGAACGGTGGTGTCGCAACGCATGGCGGCTGCAGAACTGCCGCCTGGCGTCACGCCGGAGTTGGCGCCCGAGGCAACGCCGCTCGGCGAGGTCTACCAATTCAGGATCGTGAGCGATCGGCACGACATGTACCAATTGCGCGCAGAGATGCAGTGGAACGTGGTGCGGGTGTTGCGGCAGGTGCAGGGCGTGGCGGACGTCGTTCCCTTTGGCGGCTACCTTAAGGAATTGCACATCGAGGCCGACCCGGCGCGCCTGCATGCGCTCGGACTGAACCTGTCCGACCTGGAGCAGGCGATCTCGAAATCCAATGTCAATGTCGGCGGCGGTTTCCTGCGCCAGGGCGAGCAGGAGCTGACTGTTCGCGGCATCGGCTTTCTCACCACGCCCGAAGACATCAAACGCATCGTGCTGAAAGCGAAGGATGGGAGCGCGGTGACGCTCGGCGATGTGGCCAGCGTGGTGCAGTCCTACACCCCGCGGCGGGGCGCGGTGGGCTACGGTATCGAGCGCGAAGCCATCGAAGGTTTCGTGTGGATGCGTCGCGGCCAGAACCCGTCCCTGGTGCTCGATGGCGTGCATGCCAAGGTGCGGGAACTCAACGATTCCATCCTGCCCAAGGGCATGAAGATTGTGCCTCTGTATGACCGCACCGACCTGGTCGGTCTGACGCTGTCCACGGTTCACGAAAACCTGTTGAGCGGATTCGTTCTCGTGGTGGCGTTGGTGTGGTTGTTCCTTCGCAGCATGCTCGGTTCCATGATCGTCGCAGTGCTCATCCCGCTCTCGCTCCTGGTCGCCTTTCTCGGGCTCTACGCCATGGGGCTGCCGGCCAACCTGATCTCCATGGGGGCCATCGATTTCGGCATCTTGGTCGATGGGGCCATCGTGCTGGTCGAGAACATCATCCATTCGCTGCGGCACGAGCGTCCGGCCGATCGGCGCGAAGTCATCCACCTGGTGGTGCGCTCGGCCATCGATGTGGGCCGGCCCACGCTGTTCGCCATGCTGATCATCATCGCGGCCCTGGTGCCGGTGTTCACGCTGCAGTCGGTCGAAGGACGCATCTTCCGGCCGCTGGCGTTGACCTACTCCTATGCCCTGCTCGGGGCGCTGATCTTCGCCATTACCCTGGTGCCGGCGCTGTGCGCGGCACTATTCCGGCCGCACCACGCGAAATTGCAGGAGCCGCGCTGGACCGAGTGGTTGCGCTCGGCCTACCGGGGTTCGCTCGAGCGCGTGATGGGCATGCGTTCTGTGGTGCTGGTCGTCGCACTGGTGCTTCTGGGCCTGGGGGGGGTGACGATCTCGCGGTTGGGCACCGAGTTCCTGCCCGAACTGGACGAAGGGGACATTCAGCTATTCGTGGAAATGCCCGCCAGCATCGCGCTCGACAAGGGGCAGGACATTCTCATGGAGGTGCGGTCCCGGGTCCTGCAGTTCCCCGAGGTGCGGGCGACGCTGAGCGAGCAGGGCCGGCCGGAAGATGGCGCCGACAATGAAGGCGTGAACATGAGCGAGACCTTCATCCGTCTCAAGCCGCGCAAGGAGTGGCGATCGGGGTGGGACAAGGAGCGGCTGGTGCGCGAGATGCGTGAATCCCTGATTCACATACCGGGCGTGCGCTACAACTTCTCCCAGCCGATCAAGGACAACGTTGAGGAGGCGGTGAGCGGGGTGCGAGGCAAGGTGGTGCTCAAGGTGTTTGGCCCTGATCTGGATCGCATGCGCGGCATCCTCGAGCAGGCACGCGACACGCTCAAGCCGGTGCCGGGCGTGGTGGACCTCGATCTGTACCGCGACTCATCCACGCCGCAACTTCAGGTGCGCTTCAACCGGCAGGCACTGGCGCGCGCGGGCATTGCCATGGACGATGCGCAGCGCACCCTGGAGACCGCTCTAGCGGGGCGGGTTCTGACGCAGATGTGGGAGGGCGAGCGGCCGGTGCCTGTTCGCCTGATGCTGCCGGGTGCGAGCCGCGACAGCATCGACAAAGTGGGCGCCGTCACCATCGCCGGTGACGGCGGGGCGCGCATTCCCCTGCGAGACCTTGCCGACATCCAGATCGCCAATGGCATCGCTTCCATCAACCGCGAGGGCAACAGCCGCTACCTGGCGTTGAAATTCAACGTCAACGGCCGCGACATGGGCTCGGTGGTGAAGGATGCGCTAGCCATCGTGAAACAGGGCGTGCAGCTACCCGAGGGCTACTACTTCGTGTGGGGCGGCGAGTTCGAGAATCAGCGGCGCGCAGCTGCACGCTTGAAGGTGGTGATCCCGGTTGCCATCCTGCTGGTGCTGGGCCTGCTCTACGGCGCGATGAATTCCGGGCGCAGCGCGCTGGCCGTGCTGCTGACGGTTCCTTTTGCGCTGACCGGCGGCGCCTTTGCGTTGCTCATATCCGGCGTTGCGCTGTCGGTGAGTGCGACGGTGGGCTTCATTGCCCTGCTCGGGCAGGTGTCGCTGATGGGCGTGCTGGTCTTGAGCGCCACCGAGTCGCGGCGCCGGTCGGGGGAAGCGCTTCTACCGGCCTTGATCGAGGGTGCCGCCGAGCGCATGCGGCCGGTGCTCATGGCTTCCCTGCTTGCGCTGGTGGGCCTCCTGCCGATGGCGGTATCGACCGGCGTTGGCAGCGAAACCCAGCGCCCCTTCGCGCTGGTGGTGGTTGGCGGGATGCTCACCACGCTGGTGGTGGCCCTATGGCTGCTGCCCATCATCTACAGCTACATCACGCCGGCGCGCCTGAAGACGCCGGAGGAGACCGATGAAGAAGACTTGGTTGAAGGGAGTGCCAAATGAGGCTCCCTCTGCACCTGCCATCGACGCTTGGCGCTTGTTTGGTGGCTGGATTCATGTTGGCCTCATCGGCATCGGCCCAAGGGGCTGCGGACGCGCCTCTAGCGCAGCCTCTGACCTTGTCCTCGCTGATCAAACTGGTGGGCGAACGCAGCCCGCGCCTCGCGGCAGAGCGGGTGTCCATCGATGCGGCCGAGGCTGACCGGATTTCGGCCGGCGCATTGCCCAACCCGCGCATTTCCTATGGGCAGTTTCGTCCGTCCGGCGGCGGCAGGACGCTGTTCGATGGCAACTTGCAGCAGCAGGCCACGATCGATCTTCCCTTGTTTGTCACCGGTCAGCGTGGCGCTCGCATCGAAGCGGCCGACCTGGGGATCGCGGCCGCGCGCGCCCGTGTCGGCGCCGCCGGCAGCGATATTGCCTGGCAGGCAGCCCAATTGTTCAACGCGCTGCAGGCGGCGCAGGAGAAGGCGCGGCTGATGGAGGGGGCGGTGCACGAGACGCAGCGCATCGTGGACATCGTGTCCGGACGCTTGCAGTCGGGGGCGGCCAGCCGTTACGAGCTCGCGCGCGTCGAGGTGGAGCTGGCGGGCGTCACCCAGCGATTGGCCGATGCTCGCGCCGACCTGGCCGACCGAGCCGCGGCGCTGGCGGCGTTGCTCGATTACCCCGGCTGGCGTCCCGTTGCCGGCGGCACTGCGCAACCGTCCGATGCGGCCGCGCAAATGGCCATGAGCATCGACACGCAGATCGCGCAAAGCCCGCAATTGATTGCCGCGCGTCGGGATATCGAGGTTGCCGAAGCGGCCGTGCGCAAGATCGATGCCGAGCAGTGGCCGGTGCCGGTACTGAGCCTGGGCCGGACCTGGACCAATGATCCTTTTGGCGCCGCCAACTTCATCGGGCTGTCGACGGAGATTCCCTTGCAGGATGCACGTCGCGGGATGCAGGCGAGGGCACAGGCCGACCTGCGCGCAGCGCAGCGCCGGCTGGCCGTTGTTCAGGCGGAAGTTGGGGGCGAATACCGGCGGATTGCCGAGGGGCTGCAACTGCGCCTTGCGGCGCTGGAGAAATTCCAGCGGTCGGTGGCCGATCGCATGCCCTCATTGAAGCAAATGTCCGAGGATGCCTACCGGCTCGGGCGTGCGCCGATACTGGACATGCTCGATGCCGGGCGCGCCCGACTGGATGCAGTGCTGCTGGAGGTCGATCTTCGCGCCGCGGCAGCAGAGCAGGAACTTCGCCTCTTGGCGCTGTCCGGGCGCCTGGGCGGCTAGGGAACTTTCAATTGCAGCCTCGCCTTTGCGCTGATTTGGTGCGCAAGCCCATGTAGGTGCCATGTGCCGCGGACTATCGTCCGCTGGATCCGGCGGACGATTCTGACTGTTTCCCCTACGTGGTGTGTCGCATGCTATGGATGAAGTCGGCAATGTCCAATTCATTTGCTTTCGGCGGCAGCAATGCGGTGCTGGTGGCTCGAAGGGAATCTAGGTGAGTTCACGTTCTGATCCCGAAGATCGAGATGCGGCAGAAGAGTCGCCCTGTCGGGGATTCGTGGCGGGTGATGAGCGTTGCGATGCAGCGCGCATGGCCCACGGACTGGTGCCACTGGCGATAGCGCCCGAATCCGGGGCGTGATGCGCGGGGATTGAAAATTCCAGGGGCGACCCCATCTGCCTCACAAGGCAAACGCGGGAGCTTCCAGTGGAAACTGCTTCAAACAAGAGTCATTCTCTATCGCTCCACGTGGTCTGTCCGCACTGCAATGCGGTGAATCGCGTGCCCTCGGCGCGCCTTGGCGACGGCGGCACCTGTGGCGGTTGCAAGGCCAAGCTGTTCGATGGCAAGCCGATGGAGCTGAACGGGGGGAATTTCGAGACCCAGGTCGGCCGCTCGGATGTGCCCGTGGTGGTCGATTTCTGGGCGTCGTGGTGCGGTCCCTGCCGCGCCATGGCGCCTCAGTTCGAGAAGGCGGCAGCCATGCTCGAGCCGGGCTATCGGCTGGCCAAGCTCAACACCGAGGCGGAGCAGGGGCTCGCTGCGCGGTTTGGCATCCGCTCCATCCCGACGTTGGCGATCTTTCGCCAAGGGCATGAAGTGGCCCGCCAGTCCGGGGCCATGGATGCCGCCTCCCTGGTGCGCTGGGTGCGCGCATCGCTTCAGCCCGGCCAGGAGTGACGCATGCTGCCCAATGCTGATTCTGCGCTGCCGGTTATTTTTGTCAGCAATAATTAAATTCCGCATTGTAAGAAACGGGATTTTTGCCTAAAATGGCAGTATTGTTCGGCCAAGTGATGCGATCTGCTAACGCTTGCGGAGCGGTTGGTGGCGGTGTGCACTCGATGCAGCGGAATTCGCTCCAGGTCAGTGGCGTTCAGGATAATCAAAGGGAGAAATCATGCCGGCATCGAGATCAATGATGTTGTTTCTGGAGCTGAATTCGCGCGATCGCGTGACGGCGGCCGAGTTGGCCGAGGCGCTGGACGTGCATGTTCGGACGGTGTATCGCGATATCGATGAATTGCGCCTCGCGGGATTCCCCATCCGGGGAACGCCGCGCATGGGCTACGAGCTGGGCGAGATGGGCAACCTGCCGCCGCTGCACCTGCCCGCCGATGAATTGCGCGCCTTGATCGCCGGTGCCTATGCCGTGCGCGCGGGTAACGACGTTGCGTTGGCCGGCGCTGCCAAGGCCCTGATCACGCGCCTTCGCAGGCTCGTTCCTGCGCGCAGCCGGGCCGGGCTGGGACTGAAAGCCTGATCGTCCCGATGCGGCGAGACTCCGGCACATCCGGGACTCGTCGCGAAACTGATGGCGCCCGCCCGCCGAGATGCGGCGCGCAGCAGTTCAGGACTTGTGCGATGCGCCTGCAGGTGACGGCGCGTTTGCATCGCTGCTGGCGTTTTTCTTGATGCGATCGGCCCTCTCGCTGCGCCACATCATCCAGCCGACGCGCACGATGGAGCCAAGGAACAATGCAACGAAGACCCATACCCAGACCATTTGCACATGGGGTTCTTCTGCAGGGGCATCCGCCAGCACGGATGCGGCGTTAAGGCTCAATGCTGCAGCGGAATGGGCTTGATTTCTTCCATTGGTGTCCATTGCAGCCGATGCAGACAAGTCGGTTACCGCCGAGCGGCAGGCTTGTGATGGGCTAACCTATCGACTCTTTTCATGAAAGGAGTGGGCATGACAATGTATTCGACACGTCGTTCATTGGCGTTGGGCCTGGCGTTGGTCCCGGCGGCCATGAGCGCAACGCTTGTCCATGCGCAGATCGTCAAGGGGCCGGACATGAAGTCCATCGAGCGTGGAAGATACCTGGTGAAGATTGCCGGTTGTAACGATTGCCACACGCCGGGCTACACGCAGACGGGCGGCAAAGTCCCCGAGAAGGCGTGGCTGACCGGCGATGCGCTGGGATGGCGCGGGCCGTGGGGAACTACCTACGCGAGCAACCTGCGCCTGGTGCTGCAGAAAATGGATGAAGTGCAGTGGGTCGCAACCGCCAAGAGCGCGCAGTACCGCCCGCCGATGCCCTGGTTTGCCCTGCACGACATGCGAACCCAGGACTTGAAGGACGTCTATCGCTTCATCCGCTATCTCGGGCCTGCGGGGGAGCATGCGCCGTCGTATCTACCGCCTGGCCAGGAACCGAAGGGCCCAGTGGTGCAGTTTCCCGCGCCGCCGAAATAAGCGCCAGTTGCACGTTCTAGGAGTTTGTTGAAAAAAGGGGAGGTACAGCCCCCCCCTTTTTTGATTCCCCACATTGTCCTTCCAGGCGCTGAAGCCCATTTTGGACCGGGTGCAGTGTCGCGGTAATGCCCCTGTTTCGTTCATAGGTAATTGATTTGCCCGTGCCATGTATTTTCTGCAAGGCGCGGTTTGCGTCGTGCAAGTCGATGGGGCCATGCGTGACTTGTTGCACATCGGCTGCTACGCAGTAGCCCCCGGTTGGTGGATGTCAGTAGAATCACTACGGACCTAAGGAATCGCTGATCAAGTAGCCGCGCGAAGCGACAGATGAACGCGATTCGGTTGCAATTGTGAATTGAACGAATTTTTCATCGATATGAAGGCGATTTTGAGAGAGAAAGTGGGCTCTTCCCGGGTATTTCGGTCACGCTGGACGCACCT
>CANJRC010000074.1 GCA_947476535.1 Betaproteobacteria bacterium | reverse complement strand
GTCCTTACCACCCCCAACGCCAAACAACAGCGCGCGCTCAAACTGATCGAGAACATCCGATTGTAGACAGAGACCTGAACCCCCAATTCATGCCAAACGCTTGTCTTGCAAAGACAAACTCGCTCGGAGATGGGAGGAACTTCGGCCTAAAGTGCCATTCTACCGCCACGATGCGTTGCACTGCTCCATTCAAAGGAAGCTGACAGTGACATTTTGTCGCTAGCGCTGGCGAATCCCAGCATGGTGGACGCTCCGTGCGAGCTACGCACGGCTTGCGTCTCAGCGTGTCAGTCAGTGGCCCCGACTGATATCAATTATCGCGTGGTAATACGTGCTCTGGTCTCATAACTACCACTATGATAATAATTGGGTCAGATGCCAGAACGCCGCGCCAACGCTTCAAGCAGACAGGGCAGCACTGGCCGTTGCGCTCAGTACCGTGCGCCCCTGCTGATTGACGGTCTTCAAGCTGAAGTCCACGGGGACTACGCCGCCAGCAGACGGATGTGTCTTCTCCACCGTGAGCGTCGTCGTGAGGGTGTCGCCGAGGAACACCACGGCGGTCATGCGCGCGCTGTAGCGCCGCAGGTTGGCCGTGCCGGTCACGGCGCTGAGCACGCGCCCCGACAGGCCCATGGTCAGCATGCCGTGGCCGAAGAGACCCGGGTGGCCCATGGCGCGGACGATGCGCTCATCGTAATGCAGCGCGACGAGGTCGCCCGATGCCCCTGCATAGTTGACGAGATGCGTCACGCGCAGGGTCTCGATGACGCGCGCGCTCCAGCGATCGCCGACTTTCAGTTCGCCCGCCCGCAGGGGCCGCGCCGGGAGCGGCGTGGGTTGTGGCGGGGCCTCGACAGCCTTGGCTGCCGGGGCCGATTTCTGCGGCGCGGTGCCGACAGAGCCGGTGCGCGGGTGAACGTAGACGCTGGTCCAGCAGGCGGTGGCGATCAGTTCTCCTGTGCTGTCGCGATATTCCCACAGGGTGTCCTTGAATTCGAGCGTGCCCTCGCCGCCTTCCTTCTTGCGGACATCACCCGCGCGCACGTCCACCGTCAGCATTTCACCGATACGCGGGTGGCGGTGAAAAGTGAAGGTTTCCTCGGCGTGCAGGCCGCGCGGGCGCGTGCTTAGGACGGGCGGGCCATCCAGCGGAATGACGCCCGATCCGGGCGCGGCTTCCCCGGGCGCCGGACGCAGCGGGCACTCGGTGTCGAAATGGTGTGCCGCGATCAGGAAGGTCGGCGGCGGCACGACGCGTCCGCCCTGGGCGAGCGTGGCGTAATTCGGGTCCCGGAATATCGGATCGGGATCGCCGATGGCGCGCGCGAAATGCAGCACCTGGCCGCATTCGACGGGAAACTGGAAGCGTCGCGGGGGTTCGTCCTTGTACATGTCTGTTCTACTTTCGTTCTGGGGTTTGGATTCTTTTGAGAAAACACTGAACAAGGGGGGCTGCCCCCTTGTAAATCCCCCGACTTCAGAGGGAAGCGTGTTGTGGCTTTCACATCTTTTGGGACTTAATCAGCGCTTCCTTAAGTGAAGGCCAGTGCCGCAGCGCAGTGCCGGCGAACACCTGTTCTGTTTCGTCGGGCGAGAGAAAGGACAGGATGCTGCGCGCGGTCGCGATCTGTTCCGCCAGGCCCGGGCTGTAGATGAAGTTGTAATTGGAGCTCCACATTACCCGCGACGGGCCGAAGCGCTCGATGAGTTGTTCGAAAAAGGCGCGCTGCGTGCCCGCTCCCTTGGCCACGGCGATGATGTTGTCGGTGGAAAACTTGATAGTCAGGTTCGGGCAGGCGGTGAGGCTGAACAGGGGCGCCGCTTTGGCATAGGGCGGGCCGTCGTCGAGGGCGGGGTAGCCCAGGTGATCGAGCGCCACCCGTTGGTCGGGAAATCGCTGCAGCACGCGGGCCAGGGTCGGCGCAAGCTCGCCAAAGATCTGCGCGATGATGGTGATGTCGCGCTTGCGCGCGAGTTCCCATACGCCGAAGGTGCGCTCGTCGCCCAGCCACGGTGAACCCTGGTGCGTGCTGGTGAGCAGGCGCACGCCGGTCGCTCCCCGCTCGGTGATCCAGTAGTCGAGCGTGTCCACCGCGTCGGGGAGCGTCGGGTCGATGGTGCACACGAGCGCCAGCCGGTCCGGGTAGCGGGCCACGCTGTCCGCTGCGTAATTGTTGTCATAGGCGTAGCGCGCGTACATCTGCACGACTACCGTGGCATCGATGCCGGCCGCATCGTTCTCGGCGATGAATTGCTCGACCGGCAGCACCGGAATCTGCCGCACGTAATCCCCGAGCGTGGGCATTTCGGAATTGCCCCGCAGGGTGTATTGGGTCGGATAGCGGCGAACATCCGGGGAGGAGACATGCGCGTGGGTATCAATGATCACGACAGATTCGACTTTCTCATTGTGTGGATGATGGCTCGCCGCTCAGGCAGCCTTCACGGCGGCGGTCTGCTGTCCCGTCGCCGCGCTCACCACGCCAGGCGAGTAGATGGTAACGCGATGGATCTGGCGCGCCGCATCGCCATAGTCGTTGACAGCGTAGTGCATGGTGCAGCGGTTGTCCCACAGCACGGCATCGCCGGCGTGCCACTTCCAGCGCGTCTGGAACTCCGGCTGCTCGCAGTGGCGAAACAGCAGGGCGAGCAGGCCTTCGCTCTCGATGGCCGTGAAGCCGACAATGCGCGCGGTGAAGCCGCGGCTCACGTAAAGCGCGGGCCGGCCGGTAACGGTGTGGCGCAGCACCACCGGATGGATCGAGCTGCCCGTGGTGCTGCGACCGTGCTCGGCGTCGAGCCCATTCACCAGCGATCGCATCGCCGGGCTCAGCGCATCGTAGGCGGCGTACTGGTTCGACCAGATGGTGTCGCCGCCCTTGTCCGGGCAAACCTTCATGGATAGCAGGGAACCGATGGGGGGTACCTTGGTGAAGCTCACGTCGCTGTGCCAGACGTCGGCGCGCTTGTCGGCGCTGTCGAGCACGAAGATCTCGCCCTTGGGTCCGATCTTCTTCAGGTTGCGGTAATCGTCCTTGGCCGGGCTGACGGCAGATAATTCGCCGAAAACGCTGCCGAAGGCGATGTGTTCCTCCTGGGTCAGGTTGAGCTGCGGGAAAAAGAGCACCTGGTGCCGGTGCCAGGCGTCATGGAGTGTCTTCACCGCATCGGGCGAAAGCCCCTCCCGTACGTCCACGTCGCTCACTGTGGCGCCGAGTGATTGCGGTAGCGGTGTCACCGTGATCCCGCGCGAATTGTCCATGGCCTGCCTCCGTTGCATATCCGAACAAATGATAACTGCCATCAACGGTGTGTGCCTCGCCGTGCGCGAGGCTTGTGTTGTTGTCGTACGACCGTGTTTCAGGCAAGGCGCTTACCAGCGAAAGATCCTTCTCAACGTCGCGCCCATGATTTGCGCGCGCTCCGCATCGGACCAAGTCCCGACTTCGCGAATGTACTCGACGCCTTCGCGATACGGCGTGGGCACGCGGGTGAAATCGCTTCCCCACATGACGCGCTCGGGCCCGAAGGCGTCGATCACTTGCAACAGCGCCGGCCAGGTGTCGCGAAAGGGAAACTTCTGGTGCGACAGCGAGGGCAGGCCGGTGGCCTTGATCGTGACATTGGGATAGACGGCAAGGCGCAAGAGGCCCTCGAAACTCTTGAACGGCTCGGGCGACAGGTCGCAGATGACCGGCGGTTGCGGCAGCCCGATGTGGTCGACGATGAATTGCAGGTCGGGGAAGTCGCGCGCCAACGCTTCCATTTCAGCCAGTCGCCCCGGCGGATAGACGCACATGGGAACGTTGTGGCGCTCGGCCGCCGCCAGCACGCGGCGCATGGGCCCGTGGCGTACCGACTCGACTTCGCGATCGATGTAAAGCGTGGTCCTCAGCGCGAGCATGCCCGGGGTGGCGCGCCAGTTGCGCACGCGCTCCTCGATGTCCGGCAATTCGGGGTCGATCAGTCCCACCACGCCGATGCGTCCGGCGCTTTTCGCGGCAGCATGCAGCGCGTAGGCATTGCTGAAGCCATAGATGGGCAGGGAGACGGCCAGCGCTGCATCCACGCCGGCAGCATCCATGGCTGCCAAAAGCTGTTCGGCCGTGAAGGTATGCGCGCCGAAGTGTTCGCGCCGGCGCGCATCAGTGGCGGCATCGCCGGTATTCAGCTGCCACGGAAAATCGGGCCGCTCGAGATCCCATGTATGCACCTGCGCGTCGATGATTTCCATTCGTTCCTTGCCCGAAGTCCGTTGGCTGCCCAGACTATAGAACAATCGCGAAGGACTGGCATGACGATGCGAGATCCCGGGGACGCCGAAGCGCCGCCGGGATCAGGAAAAGCCAATTCGTTGGCTGATGTGATTCCGAACGGTCTACCCGGCATTGTCAACGCCGGTGTTCCGACATCACGCTAGATCGTAGCGACCAAGGTTCATCACCTTGCTCCAGGAACCCACGAAGTCCTGCACGAACTTTTTCCGCGCGTCGCTGCACGCATAGACCTCCGCAAGGGCCCGCAACTGCGCGTTCGAACCGAAGACGAGATCGACGAGCGTACCCGTCCATTTGAGATCGCCCGTCGCGCGGTCGCGCCCCTCCAACACGTATTCAGAGGCGGCGGACTTCTGCCACTTTGTTCTCATGTCGAGGAGATTGACGAAGAAATCATTAGTTAATGTTTCGGGCCGCTGGGTGAATACCCCGTGTTCTGACTGCGCGAAGTTTGCATTCAGGGCGCGCAGGCCGCCGATCAGTACCGTCATCTCGGGGGCGGTCAGCGTCAGCAGTTGCGCCTTGTCCACCAGCAGCTCGGCCGCCGATGCTTCGAATCCCTTGCGGACGTAATTGCGGAATCCATCGGCGGCTGGCTCCAGCACGGCGAAAGAGTCCACATCGGTCTCTTCCTGCGATGCATCCGTGCGCCCCGGCGTGAAGGGTACCTTCACGTCCTGGCCGGCATTTTTTGCCGCAGCCTCGACAGCTGCGCAGCCACCGAGCACGATCAGGTCGGCCAGCGAAACCTTTTTGCCACCCGTCTTGGATGCGGACTGCGCGCCGTTGAATTCTTTCTGGATCGTTTCCAGTTTCTCCAGGATCATCGATAGTTCGGCCGGTTGGTTGACCTCCCAGTCTTTCTGCGGCGCGAGACGGATGCGTGCGCCATTCGACCCGCCGCGCTTGTCCGAGCCGCGGAATGTTGCGGCAGATGCCCAGGCCGTGGTGACCAGCCGGGAGATGGAAAGTCCGGAGGCGATTATTTTGGTCTTTAGCGCGGCAATGTCCTGCTCGTCGATCAACGGGTGATCGACGGCGGGAACGGGGTCCTGCCAGATCAGCACTTCCTTGGGCACCAGCGGGCCCAGGTGGCGGGCGATCGGCCCCATGTCGCGGTGCGTCAGCTTGAACCAGGCGCGGGCGAAGGCGTCGGCAAAGGCCTGAGCGTCCTGGTGGAAGCGGTGCGAGATTTTCTCGTAGGCGGGATCGAATCGCAGCGACAGGTCGGCCGTGGTCATCATCGGCGGATGCTTTTTCGACGGATCGTGCGCATCTGCAATCATGTGCTCTGGCTTGACGTTCTTTGCCACCCACTGGTGGGCGCCGGCTGGGCTCTTGGTCAGTTCCCACTCGTAGCCGAACAGCATGTCGAAGTAGCCGTTGTCCCATTTCGTGGGATTCGGTTTCCAGGCGCCTTCGATGCCGCTGGTGGTGGTGTGCACCCCTTTTCCGGTGCCGAGCTTGTTGACCCAGCCCAAGCCCTGCGCCTCGATCGGAGCGCCTTCAGGCTCAGGGCCGACCAGATTGGTGTCGCCCGCACCATGGGCCTTGCCGAAGGTGTGGCCGCCGGCAACCAACGCCACGGTCTCCTCGTCGTTCATGGCCATGCGCGCGAAGGTTTCGCGAACGTCACGGCCCGAGGCCACCGGGTCCGGGTTGCCGTTCGGGCCTTCCGGGTTGACGTAGATCAGCCCCATCTGCACGGCGCCTAGGGGATTCTCGAGCTTGCGGTCGCCGGAATAGCGCTTGTCGCCCAGCCAGGTGTTCTCTGACCCCCAGTAGATGTCTTCTTCGGGCGCCCAGATGTCCTCGCGGCCGCCGGCAAATCCGAAGGTCTTGAAGCCCATGGATTCCAGAGCCACGTTGCCGGCGAGGATCATCAGGTCGGCCCAGGATATTTTTCGGCCATACTTCTGCTTGATCGGCCACAACAGGCGGCGTGCCTTGTCGAGATTGCCGTTGTCCGGCCAGCTGTTCAGGGGCGCAAAGCGCTGGTTACCGGTGCCCGCGCCGCCGCGACCATCGCTGGTGCGGTATGTGCCGGCGCTGTGCCAGGCCATGCGGATCATCAGGCCGCCATAGTGCCCCCAGTCCGCAGGCCACCAGTCCTGCGAATCTGTCATCAGGGCATGCAGGTCTTTGATCACGGAATTCAAGTCGAGGCTCTTGAATTCCTCGGCGTAGTTGAAAGCCTCGCCCATGGGATCGGATTTTGGGGAGTGCTGGTGCAGGATGTCGAGCTTCAGTTGATTGGGCCACCAATCTGCATTCGATTGCGCTCCAGTCACCGTGTTCGTGCGGGCATTACCAGCGAATGGGCACTTGGGTTCACTTGACATGGTCGTCTCCTTTGGTTGTTTGCAATGTACCGCCCGATCCGGCGCGTGCCCCGTGGCTGCGGGCCCTGCCTGCGTCCCCCTGTGAGAAATTCATGGACGCAATCTACGGGCTGGTCCGTCGTTAATCCAATGAATTGTTCCGAATGGTTCGATAGGGCATGCCTATCATGCCTCTCGTGTTGTCAGGCGAACATGCTGCCAATGACCACTGCCGCAATGCCCGTGGGTACAATGTAGCGAAGCAGGAAGTGCAGGATGCGCGCCCCGGTGCGGGACAGGCCGAGCTCCTCGTCCAGCAGGCGCTGGGGCATCACCCAACCGGCAAAGATTGCCAGGCCGAGGCCCCCGGCCGGCAGTAGGACGTTCGATGTGAGTTCGTCCAGCAGGTCGAATAGCGTGGCGGAGGCGAACTTTTCGCCGAAGCCCGCCAGTGGGTACCACGCCGACCACACATTGAAGGACAGTACGGTGGCGATGCCGGCGACAAAGCACACGCATGCCGCGATGGTCGTGGCCTTGGACTGGCTCCAGTAGAAACGCCGCGTGAGCATGGCCACCACCAGTTCGAGCATGGAAATCGCCGAGGCGAGTGCGGCAACGAAAAGCAACAGGAAGAAGCCGCTGGCGGCCACGGTGCCGAAGGGCATCTGCGCGAACGCCAGGGGCAGGGTGACGAAAACCAGACCGGGGCCGGCGGCGGGGTCGAGGCCGTGCGCAAACACCACGGGGAACACCGCGAATCCGGCAAGAAACGAGATCGCCGTGTCGGCAAGCACCGACCAGATGGCAATCTGCCGCAAGTTGACTTCGATGCCGGCGTGCGCCGCGTAGGTGATCATGAGCCCGAGCCCGACGCCGATGGAAAAGAACCCCAGTCCGATGGCGTCGAGCGCCGTGCGCGCCGTGAGGTGCGCGAGGTCCGGCACGAACAGGTAACGCAGGGTGGTGGCGAAGTCGCCTTCGAAGATGGAGTAGGCGGCCAGCGCGAGCATCAGCACGAACAGAATCGGCATCAGCACCTTGGATGCGGTCTCGATGCCGTTGGCGACGCCGCGCGCCACGATGACCGCGGTCGCCGCCATGAAGATGGCGTGGTATAGCGTCATCCATCCCGGCGCCGCGAGAAAAGCCGCGTAATGCGCCTTCACCGACTGGGCGGTTGCGCCGGCCAGGCCGTTTGCAGCAGTATCGATGGCATAGCCGAGCATCCAGCCGCCGATCACGGCGTAGAAGCTGAGGATGAGGAAGCCGGTGATCACCCCGATGATGCCCACCGCGCCCCAATGGCTGGATGGTCCGCCCGGATTCCCGGTCGACGGCCCCCCGTTTTTCAGCACGGCACGCATGCTTGCCGCCGGATCGCCTCCGCCGCGCCGGCCGATGGCGAACTCGGCAAACATCAGCGGCACGACGATGAACACGAGCCCCGCGACGTAGCACAGTACGAAGGCACCGCCGCCGTTGGAGCCGACTTCGTAGGGGAATTTCCAGATGCTGCCGATTCCCACCGCCGAGCCGATGGTGGCCAGCAGAAACCCCAACCGTCCGGACCAGCTATCGCGTGGAGCGTTCATGGGCAGCGCACTTGTATGGCAATGGTGGCCAGTGTAGTGCGGTTGCGCGCGCCGGCTTTGATGCATCGCAAGGCCATGCGTCGTGCCTGCAGGCCCGCGCGAAGGATGCCGGGGGTCAGTTCCTGAACGAGGGGTCCTTGCGATCCATCATGCGGATCATCGCCGGCCACTCGCGCGAGCCGTCCATGCTGCCATGCGGGCTGTCATTCACCGGCTGCATGACGCTGGCCGCTTTTTCCGCCGCCGCTGTCGCGGGAAGAATGTACGGCATCCCGCTGGAGAGGGTGTCGACCTGGGCCTGGCAGGCCATTTCAAGAAAATAGATCAGGTTGAATGCTTCGGCCACGCTGCGGCCCACCACCAGGGTGCCGTGATTGCGGAGCAGCATCGCGTCGGTCTTGCCCAGGTCGGCCACCAGGCGCAGGCGTTCATCGAGGTCGACGGCCGGGCCTTCATAGTCGTGGTAGCTGATGCGTTTGTAGAAGCGCATGGCGATCTGGCTGAGCGGCAGGAGCCCGCATTGCATGGCGGCCACCGCCATGGTGGCCCGGGTATGCGTGTGGATGACGCACGCGGCATCCACGCGCGCCGAATGTACCGCGCTGTGAATGACGTAACCGGGATAGTTCACTTCGCAGTCCGGGTTCTGCGCGAGGAGCACATTGCCCTCCAGGTCGATCTTGAGCAGGTTCGAGGCCGTGATCTCCTCGTAGTGCAGGCCGTAGTCGTTGATCAGCACGTGATGGTCCGCGCCGGGAACGCGCGCCGTGATGTGGTTGTAAATGAGGTCGGTCATCCGGTAGTGCGCCATCAGCCGGTAGCACGCAGCAAGATCCACGCGCGTTTGCCACTCGGCGTCGCTGACCTGCTCGCGAATGCTGCGGCCCGAATTCATCTTGACGACTTTTTCCATGGTTTCGATCTCCCCTAGGTGTCTGCGAATCCGAATTGCGTGGCAGTCTGCTCAGCGCCCGACCTGCCAACCCATGGCGGTCATGCCACCGTCCACCGGTGTGATGACGCCGGTCATCCAGCCGCACTCGCCGCTGGCAAGGAACACGCACAAGGCGGCGATCTCGTCGAGCTGTCCCCAGCGCCCGAGTGGCCAGCGCTTGAGTGCGCGATCCATCATGCGCTCCTTCTCGGCCGGGTCGCGTGCGCCGGCGTCATTGTAGGGTTTCATCACCAGTGGCGTCTTCACCGTCCCGGGGCAGATGGCATTGACCCGGATATTGTGGGGCGCGTAGTCGCAGGCCATCTGTTTGGTCAACGCGTTGACCCCACCCTTGGAGGCGCAGTAAGCCAAGATGTCCGGGACGCCGACCATGCCACCGAGGCTCGACATCAGGACGATGGACCCATCCCTCTGTTCGATCATGGCAGGAAGCACGGCGCGCGACATCAGCCAGGTGCCGGTGAGGTTGATGTTGAGGACCTGGTCCCATGTTTGCCTGGAGGTCGTGAGCGCAGTGCCGGGACCGGCGATGCCGGCGACATTGATCAGCGCGTCGATGCGCCCGAATCGGGAAAGGGTCGCCGCGGCCAGCGCCTCGGTCGATGCCATGTCGCTCACATCCACGGCATGTGCGATGGCGGCCCCCCCCGCTTTCGCGGCTTCCGAGGCAGTGGCTTCCACGGAACGAAGGGTCCTTCCCGCGCAAACGACATTCGCACCCTCCATTGCGCAGGCGAGTGCAGCGGCCTGGCCAAGGCCGGAGCCGGCACCGGTGATGATGACTGTCTTCGCCTGCATGCGCGGCTGCTTGCTGTTTGTCGCTGAACTCATGGGAAATCAGGTAACGGCGTCAAGGCATACGTAGATCCTGCCATCCTCTTCCTTGACAGGGTACACGGGAACGTCTTCTTCGGAAGGGCCGGACAGGCACTTGCCGGTACGAATGTCGAAGCGCGCCTGATGCAGCGGACATTCGATGGCGCCGTCCTCCAACCAGCCGGTGGAGAGCAACACATTGCCCTGATGGGGGCAGATGTTCCCGATGGCGCAAAGGTCGCTGCCCTGCCGGTACAGCGCAACGCAGATGCCTTCAGCCACCCGGGCAACGGCATCGTCGTTCACGACGTCCTCGGAAATAGCGATCTCGATCCAGCGCATCAACGGGTCGCCTCGCGCGCCGTCACAGTCCCATTTCCCTGCGATAGAAGTCGTAGAACGCCCGTAGCAGGTCCTCGTGGATGTAATGGTCGCTTGGAAGGTTGATGCCCTTGCCACCCATCTCCAGCACCTGGATGCCCTCCGGATAGGCCTTGACGCCGGTCTGCAGCACGGCGAGCACCTCGCCGTCCTCGATGGATACCAGGCCAGCCGGACCGATCAGGTTGGCCTGCTTGAGACGGGCCTTGTGCAAGGTCTCGTCGTCGTCAGCGTAGCCGAATTGCGTCCAGGCGAGCTCCATTGAATTGACGTCTTTGGGGATGATGTGGCGCATGGAAAAAATGTTGGCGTGTTGCTGCACGTGCACGCTCGGGAACAGGTTGAAATTGGCGAGGGCACCATCCTTCAATTCGTCGATGGGCTTGACGATGCTCATGTCCTCGAGCTTCATCCCGGCCTTGAGGTTCGACATCTGCTGCGTGGCCTCGTTCTGCTGATTGGCCGTGTCTCCGGAGTATTGCGTGCTTGCCAATTCGTGACGGCCGCCTTCCGGGGAGTCCGTGTGCAGCGTGACGTCGGCGCGAAACAGGCCGAAGGTGACGAAGAAGGCGTGCAAGATGGTGGCGTGATACGGGTCTCGAAGGTTCTCGATATACAGCTTCCAATTGATCGGCAGCAGCTGACGGCTGTAGCCGAGCAGCCGCAGCGGTTTTCCGCTGCAATGCCGGTCGTATAGCTTGAGGATTTCGGGGCCGCAGTAGGTGGCGAAGTCCGGGCCGTCGTCGCGAAAGCTCGCCCACACGACGCCACCGCGCCGCGCCATCCGCAGCTTGCGCATCTTGTGGTCCTTGCGGTCGAAATCCTTGGGCATGCCGCCCTTGCCCATGGTGCCGCGCAGGAATGGCAGGCCCTGCAGGCTGCCATCGAGATTGTAGGTCCACTGGTGATAGGGGCATGTCAGGCTCTTGGCATTGCCTGCCTGCTTCCAGCAGACCGGAGTGCCACGGTGTGCGCAGCGATTCTCCAGGACATGGATCTCCCCATCCTTGTCGCGGGTGAGAAGGACCTGTTTGGTGCCGATCCAGCTGCGCTTGAAAGAGCCGGGCGTCGGTACTTCGCATTCCAGTCCGATGTAGTTCCAGGTCTTGCCGAAGAAGAATTGTTCCATTTCCCGCTCGAACAGCGCAGGGTCGGAGTAGATCCACGCCGGCAGGCGCGTCATCCGATCCTCGGGCCAAACCTTGTTCGATGGGGTGCGCTGGTCTTCAGCCATGGAATCGAGCTCCTGAGGTGACATTCAGATCGGAAGGACGAGTGCCCGTGTCAGCCAATGGTTGTCGAAGACGCACTGGCGTTCGCGGAACATCAGATTGCCGTCCGTCCTTTTCAGCTTGTCGACATAACGGCCCAGCATGACGATTTCGGGTTTCGCGTCAATCATGGATTCCACCACCATGAAATTAGCCTGCGACTCAATCAGTCCGTCGGACTGCCCGATGACGCGGATGCCGCTGACGAAGTGCCGCAGGTAGCGGTCTTCATAGATGAGCGCCTTGCGGATCGCCAGAATGCGATCGTTGAGCATCGCCCGGCCCTCGCACCATATCGTGCCGTGGGCCAGGCCACGATCGAAGTTTTCGCGGGAAGTGACCACGTAGAGGGCATCATCCGTGAACATGCCGGCCCAGTTTTCGAGCTCGAAATTGTCGAGCCGGGCGGCGTACTCGTCGTAGAGGTCGCGGACTTCACCGCGCAGTTGGGCTTCAGCGTTGGGCATCCGATGGGGTTCCCGGAAGATTGGCCTGATTGTGGTT
Organism: Betaproteobacteria bacterium; assembly: GCA_947476535.1. Taxonomy (GTDB): domain Bacteria; phylum Pseudomonadota; class Gammaproteobacteria; order Burkholderiales; family SG8-39; genus CAIYPG01. The sequence continues at coordinate 8,461 of CANJRC010000074.1, read as the reverse complement.
CAGCCGGTACATGCGACTGCGTGCAGGTACGACCTGTGGTTCGCGCGGGGAGGCGCCAGGTTGCTTGCGGTGCCTCCTCGTAACCGCGCCTATTACTTGAGTTGCGCCTCCGGAATGATCGCGCGTTCGTAGGACGCGCGCGAGTAATCCTTCTTCGTCGAGGCTGCCTGCATTTTCAGCATGTAGTCCCAGCCGGCTCTCGGCGCAGTCGCGCCCTTGAAGAAGGAGGGCATGACCAGTTTGAAACTGTCGTCCCAGATGGCCTGATTCAGCTGCGGGAAGTACTTGGCCTTGATGGCTGCCGAGTATCTTGCCGGATCCTTGTTGATCAGTTCGACGGCTTCGGACATCGCGGCGCGCAGCCGGGTGACCGTCTGCCCGTTCTTGGCGACCCACGAGGTCAGGCCCATGGTGACCACATACGGGAGCGGATTGACTTCCGGGATCTCTCCGGCTGCCATGTTGATCCAGCGTACGCCCGACTTGTCGGAAAGCACCTGGGACAGGCCGCCGACCGTCCACAGGGCGCCGTCGATCTGGTCGTTGCGTATGCCCTCCATGATGGCGACCGGGTCAACCAGGGTGCGAAACTTCAGGTCGCTGACCGCCAAACCAGCCCGTTGCAGGGCGGCCTCCATGGCCAGGTAGTGGGGAGTGCCGGCTCCGGAAGTCACGATGCGCAGGCCCTTCATGGCGCGCAACTTGTCGTTCAACGGGCTCGACGCATTGACGCCCCCCATTGCAGACACCGCCTTCGAGCTCAGCACAAACTCGCCCAACGGGCCCGTGGTCAGCGCAATAATCTTGAAGTCGCCGCCTTCGGCAATGGCATCGCTCATCGAGCTTGCACCCACCTGGCAGACCTCCACCGCACCCGAGAGCACCGCAGCGACGCAGTTGTTGGTGTTGCCACGAAAGTCGGTGATATCGAGGGCGATGCCGTGCTTGGCGTAGGTTTCCGGGACGGCGCCACCCAGCAAGGTCGGCGCGTAACTCACTGTTAGCGCGGCGACGCCGTACTTGACCGTCGTCTGGGCCGAAGCGTGGGGTGTCGCAAGTACACCCACAAGCGCGAGTGCGCCCAGGGCAAGTATGAATTGGGCAGGGTTTTTCTGATGAAACATGGGGACTCCTATGGATTGGACCTTCGGTTGATCAGGCTGTTGCGCGTGAGCGAGCCATGATAGTGGAATGCCCGATGCCGGGACAAGGATATTTCCAGCCTTGCAATCCTCGCCCAGACCCGGTGAAAGCGAATGCGGGACGATGCAGCGGCGGCTTCCAGCGGACGAAAAAAAGAGCGGCTTGCCGCTCTTTTTTCTTGCACTTGCGCCGGAGGGTCTCCGGCGACTGCCTACTTCATCTGCGCTTCGGGAATCACGGCCTTCTCGTAGGTCGCCTTGTCGTAGGTTTTCTTGGTGGAGGCGGCCTGCAGTTTCAGCATGTAGTCCCACGCCGACTTCGGCACGGTCGCGCCGGGGAAGAAGGCGGTCGGGATGTACTTGAAGCCGGCATCCCAGGCGCCCTGTTCCATCTGCGGGAAATACTTGGCCTTGACCGACGCCGAGTACTTGGCGGGGTTGGCGGCCAGTTCCGTCACCGACTCCGACATCGCGGCGCGCATCTTGACGATGGTGGGCGTGTTCTTCTCGATGTAGGGGTTCATGGCGATGACCATGGTGTAGGGCATCGGACTGACGGTGGGGACTTCGCCTGCAGCCATGTTGATCCAGCTCACGCCGGTACCGTCGGCGAGGATGTTACCCAGCGTGCCCACCGTCCACAGCGAACCGTCGATCTGGTCGTTGCGGATGCTTTCCTGCATCGCGACGGCGTCGAACAGGGGACGGAACTTCAGGTCTTCGGCATGCAGTCCGCCGACCTGCATCAGGGCATCGAGCGCGAGGTAGTGCGGCGTGCCCTGACCGGATGAAGTGATGCGCAGGCCCTTCATGGCCTTGACCCGATCAACCAGCGGGCTCTTGGCGGTGACGCCACCCAGACGGGCAATCTGTTTTGCGCCGAGAACGATTTCGCCCAGCGGCTTGGTGACGATGGCCACCGCGCGGAAGTTGCCGCCTTCCTGAATGGCATCAGACACCGAGGTCGAGCCGACCTGGCAGAAATCGACGGCACCCGACAACACGCCGGCGATGCAGTTGTTGGTGTTGCCGCGGAAATCGGTGATGTCCATCTTGATGCCATGCTTGGCATAGATCTCCGGGTTGGAGCCGGCCATCAGGCTGGTCGTGAAGCTCGTACTCATGGCGGCGACGCCGAACTTGACCGTGGTCTGGGCGGATGCTGCGCCGGTGGCGAGGGCGGCGGCCGAAGCAACGGCAAGCACCGTCGCCTTCATGAAAGGGGTTCTGGATGACGCGGACATCGTGATTCCTCCTGATGTGATTTTGGGCGCCAGGGTGGCGCCGAGGTGCGCATGATAAATCATAATGCCGCCGGCGCGCCGCAGAACTTTGTCCGGTGGGATCGGGGTGATGCGACGGCCAAAGCCGAACCAGAGGGGGGTCGGGCGCTGTACCGGCAGCGGGGCGAGGCAGGAGTCCTGGATATCGTGGAAGCGACCCTTCGTGCCCGCGAGATCCTCTCCGTACTGCGTGAACTTGTAGACGTTGGAGCCGAACTTCATCGCTGCTCCCTGTGCAGGTTTCGATGTCTTGCCGGTGTTTCACGAAATGTCAGCGCATCCTTAGGCAAGGGAGTCCATGACCTCGCCGCGGAATCGCTTCATCGCCTCGATTTCGCCCTTCGCGGAAGACGCCGGAAAATAGGCGTTGATGTAGGTTGCGCCCAGCTCTCGGAAGGCCTTGACCTCGTCGATCAGCTGCGCTTTCGACTTGTCGGCAACCACCAGGCTCACATCCATGCCTAGCTTCGCCGGGTCGCGGCCTGCTGCGCGAGCGGCGGCGTGCACCTTGCGCACGCATTCCCGGCCCTCGGGGCCGGGTTGGATCATCGGCAACCAGCCGTCTGCGAGCCTGCCAACGCGCTCGAGGATGGCGTCCGATGGCACGGGTGCGTACATGCGTCCCATGCCGAACCAGATGGGGATGGGACGCTGGATGGGCAGCGGCGCAAGACTGGCGTCGCGGATGTTGTGCCACTGACCCTTGTAATTGACTTCCTCTTCGGTCCAGAAGGCGCGCATCACCGCGACCTGTTCCTCGAAGCGCTTGCCGCGCGTCTTGAAATTCGCGCCCAGGGTCTCGAATTCGACGGCGTTGTAACCCACGCCCATGCCCAGGCGCAGGCGACCGCCGGAAAGGATATCGATCTCGGCTGCCTGCTTGGCCACCAGACAGGTTTCACGCTGCGTCGGCACCAGCACGCCGGTGACGAACTGGATGCGATGCGTGAGCGCGGCGAGGTAGGCAATCAGGGTGAAGATTTCGTGGATGTAGCTCTTGTTGGTGTATGGCGTCTGCGCGATGCCGCCGTGTTTCTCGGCGACGATGCCGACCACGTGATCGAGAAAGCGCATGTTGTGGAAACCCAGTTCGTCGGCGGTGCGGACGAATTCGATCAGTCCGGGGACGTCGTTGCCGTACTGGGTGAAGTTGTAGACGTTGGTGCCGAAGCTCATGCCGGTCCAATCATTGCCGGCAAGGCGCAGGCCGGCATGCAGGGCGAGGCGAGACCGGCAGCCGCACCGGTCTCGATTTTGACTATTTGGACTGCGCGGCGGGGATCAGCGCCCGTTCCCAGGCGGCTTTCGAATAGTCCTTCTTGGTGTTTTCCGCCTGCAGTTGGAGGAAATACTCCCAGCCGGCCTTGGGCGCGCGCGCACCGTCGAGCAAGGAGGGAACCCCTTGCTTGTAGCTCTCGTCCCACAGCCCCTGGTCCAATTGTGGGAAGTACTTGTCCTTCAGGAGTTTCGAATACTTCGCCGGATCCTTCTTCATCGCCGCCGTGGCATCGGACAGCGCAGCATGCATGCGCGCCACGGTATCGGGGTTCTTTTCCACCCAGGCCGTTTGCGCGTAGGTGGTGACGTAGGGCACGCCACGGAATTCCGGTACCTCGCCGCCGGCGACGTTGATCCAGCGCACGCCCGATTTGTCGGCGAGCACGCCGGCCAGCGTGCCGACGGTCCACATGGCACCGTCGATCTGGTCGTTGCGGATGCCTTCCATCATGGCGATGGTGTCGCCCAGGGTGCGGAACTTGATATCCGAGATGCTCATCCCGGCCTTCTTCATCATGGCGTCCAGTGTCACGTAGTGCGCAGTGCCCGGGCCCGACGACACCAGGCGCAGGCCCTTGAGGGCGCGCATGCGCTCGGCCAGCGGGCTGGCGGCGTTGACGCCGCCGAGCTTGGCCACGGCCTTGGCCGACAGCACGATTTCGCTGATGGGCCCGATGATGACCGCTACGCCCTTGATATTGGCACCTTCGGCAATGGCATCCGTGCCCGTGGTGGTGCCGGTCTGGCAGGTTTCAACGGCCCCGGTGATCATCGCCGTCAGGCAGTTCTGCGAATTGCCACGAAAATCAGTGAGGTCCATGCGGATGCCGTGTTTGGCGAAAATTTCAGGCGCTGCCACCGCCATCATGGCCGGGGCATGGCTCATCGAGATTGCCGCCACGCCGTACTTGACGACGGTCTGGGCGCCGGACGGGACAGATGCAAGCAGTGCCATCGAAGACAGCGCGAAACGCGCGAACGTTGGGCTCAGGCGCATGGGGATTCTCCTCATAATTGGATTGACCGGCCACACGATACGCTCAATCCTCACGAGCGCAAAGGTGCGCTGCGAAGAGCCGCCATTCCACCGTCGAGCGCAGCAAAACGGCGGGAAGCTGCGGCGGCTCGGTCGCGCCAAGGGTTGTGATCGGCCCCAAGGCATCGCGGTGCTTCTCGATGAAGCGCGCCGCGTAGCGCAACCAATCCGGCCCGAACCCTCCCCTGGATGCATGTGAGAGGAGCAGGTCGTTGCATATGGCACCGGCGCGGCCGGCGCGCCAGGCGCGAAAACTGAAGTCGAAATCGTACAGATGCCAGCCGTCGAACGTCGTCTCGTCAAAGGCGAGATCGAGGGCGAGTTCGCGCCGGCAAGCGAGCAGCACGCCGTCGAGGGCCTGCGCGCCGGGGGTAACGGTTCCGCGCGTGTGGTAAGGCGTGACGATGATCCCCGTGGCACCCTCATCGGGAGGCATGCCTACCTGGCCATGCATGTGTGGCCAGCGGTCGTAGATCCAGCCCTTGCCGGCGATCCGGGTGGTCCCGGCGACCCCGATCAGTTCGTGGTCCTGGAGGTGATTGCGCAGCTTGTCGGCGAAGTCGGGGGAGTGGATTTCGATGTCGTCGTGGGAGAACACCAGCAAGTCACCAGTGGCCTTTCGCAGGCCGCGGTTGTAGCCCTCGCACAGGGAGCGGGCATCATGGATGCCGATGATCTCGTGCGGTACGCCTTCTAGCAGCCGGTGATAGTGGGTGCTCACGCGTTCAAACTTTTGCGGCGTGATTGAGCAGATGATCACCGAGATACGTTGCGTCGGACCAGCATAGGGCGGTTCATTCGCGGGAGCCTTGCCGCGAGCAAGATCTGCGTGGGCGCGGGCCAGTGCGGCATGGGCCTCGGCGTTCAAGACCAGCGGATAGGCTGGGCGCAGCGCGAGGCAGCGCTCCATCGCATCCGCTGCGTCGTCATGGCGCTCCAGCGCCAGCAGCGCGATGCCGTGCAGGTAGTGCAGCGCGGGCAGTGAGTCGTCCAGGGCGATGGCTGCCTTCGTGCGCGCAACGGCGCAGGCGTGATCATCACGCTGCCAGGCGGCGGCGGCTTCGGCATACAGCGCATCGACGCGTTTCGCGCGCTCTTGGTCCTTGCCGCCCTCCCGACCTGCCTGCTCGGACGGCGGCTCGGTGTCGGGATAACCTTCCCATTCGCGCGCGCCCTGCTGCGCGAGGAAGGCCAGTTGTTCCGGCGATGGCGGGCGACACAGTGCGATCTGGTGGACTTCCATCGTGTCGAGCGGCGGCAGATCGTAGATGCGCGCGAATCCCGCGTCCTTCATGGCGCGGGCCAGCGAGCCCTTCGTGAAGCCGCACTTGTGACCATAGTAGTCGTTGCCGCTTTGTTCAATCTCCGGGCCGTAGCCCCACAACATGTCGTGCGCCGAGATCGGGCCGGCGGGACTCTGATAGACCGCAAGGTCGATGTCGCCTTGGCGATCCGAAACGTGTTGTATCAGCGCCGCAATGTCGGGCACCCTGACTTCGGCGAACCCATCCGGTTTCAGGACATGGATAAAACCGCGCAGCACGCGCGCGGCATCATGGCGGTAATAGTGCTCCAGGTTGTGCGAGCAATAAACAGCGTCGTATTGCGCCGGCGGGAATGTCCCCAATTCCCGTGCGTCGCAGACCACGTCGACCCCGTCGCGCGCCGCAATGTCGAGCAGGTCGTGATGCCAGCCGTCGAAGTGCGGTGGCACTGGAATCGCCTTGCGATTGCCGCCGACGTTGAGGAACTTTCGCCGCGTGTCGCTGCCCGAGGAGGGTTCCTGAACGTTGGCTGGTGCCGTGGCCCTTGGTCCGGATTTGCCGCGAAACAGGCGTCCCAGCACGTCAGGCTCTAGAGCGTGCCCGGGTAGGCGCCGCCGTCGATGAGGATGTTCTGGCCGGTGATGAAACCCGCCTGCGCGCTGCACAGGAACGCGCAGGCTTCGCCGAACTCCCCGGGCTCACCCATGCGACCGGCGGGGATCGACAGTGCGCGCTCGTTGACGATATCGTCCACGCCCACGCCGCGTTGCGCGGCGGCCCCCTTGAGCACGCTCCTGATGCGATCGGTGTTGAAGGTGCCGGGCAGGAGTCCGTTGATGGTGACGTTGTGCTTGGCCACGGTGCGTGCGACACCGGCGACGAATCCGGTAAGCCCGGCGCGTGCACCGTTGGACAGGCCGAGGAATTCGATGGGCGCTTTCACCGTACTGGAGGTGATGTTGACGATGCGGCCGAATTTTCTGGCGATCATGCCGTCGATGGTGGCCTGGATGAGGTCGATGGGCGTGAGCATGTTGGCGTTCAACGCAGCCAGCCACTGCTCGCGCGTCAGGTCGCGGAAGTTGCCGGGCGGCGGGCCGCCGGCATTGTTGATGAGGATGTCCGGGTTGGGACAGGCGGCCAGCGCGGCAGTCCGACCTTCCGGGGTGGTGATGTCTGCCGTCACGGCGATGACCGTGGCGCCGGTCGCGGCGCGGATTTCCTCCGCGGCTTGCTCGATCTGCTGGCGATCGCGTGCCACGATGGTGAGCCGGCAGCCTTCGCGGGCCAGTGAATCCGCACAGCCGCGTCCAAGCCCTTTGCTCGCGCCGCAGACCAGCGCTGCCTTGCCTTTGATTCCGAGATCCATGAGATTTCCTGTTTGAGGTTGATGTCGCCTAGCGACGTTTTCCGCTGCCCAGAATTGAGCCAAGGACCCCGCGGATGATTTCGCGGCCGACCTGCGAGCCGATTGCCCGTGCGGCGCTGCGCGCCACGATTTCCAGCGCGCCTTCGTGATGGCCGCCGCGGGGGCCGGTGCTGCCGCCGAGGATGGTGCCGAGGGCGCTGCTGATATTGCCCATTACGCTGTTGCCGCCCGTAGCCGCGTCGGACGCCGGTGCGGTGCCCGAGGCAGGCGCGGGGGCGCCTTGTTTCTGCGCCGCGCGGCCTTTGAGTTTTTCATACGCGGACTCGCGGTCCACGACCTGTTCGTAGTGGCCGTAAATGACCGAGTCCTTGATGATGACTTCGCGCTCGGCCGCGTTCAGCGGACCGATGCGTGATGCCGGTGGCACGATGAGGCCGCGCTCGACCATGCTGGGGCGGCCCTTGTCGTCGAGGAAGGACAACAGGGCCTCGCCCACGCCTAGCTCGGTGATGGCGGTTTCGGTGTCGAGCTTGGGGTTGGCGCGCATGGTCTGCGCGGCGGCCTTCACCGCCTTCTGGTCCTTGGGTGTGAAGGCGCGCAGGGCGTGCTGCACGCGATTGCCCAGTTGTCCCAGCACCGACTCAGGGATGTCGAGGGGGTTTTGCGTCACGAAGTACACGCCGACGCCCTTGGACCGGATGAGGCGAACCACCTGTTCGATTTTCTCGAGCAGGGACTTCGGCGCTTCGTTGAAGAGAAGGTGCGCCTCATCGAAGAAGAACACCATCTTCGGCTTGTCCGCGTCACCCACTTCCGGCAGGTGTTCGAAGAGCTCCGACAGCAGCCACAGGAGGAAGGTCGAGTACAGTTTCGGCGAATTCATCAGCGTCTCGGCGGCGAGGATGTTCACCACGCCGCGCCCCTTGCCGTCGGTCTGCATCAGGTCGGCGATGTCGAGCGCCGGTTCGCCGAAGAGCTGCTCCGCCCCCTGCTGGTCGAGCTCCAGCAGGCCGCGCTGGATGGTGCCGATGGAGGCTGCCGAGATGTTGCCGTATTCGGTCTGGTAGGTCTTGGCGTTTTCGCCCACG
>CANJRC010000073.1 GCA_947476535.1 Betaproteobacteria bacterium | reverse complement strand
TTCCTCGTTCGGGTAGATGTGCTCGTCCATGAAGGACTGGAGCCTGGCGATCAACGCCCTTGTTTTTTCGGATTGCTCGAACATCATGCTGGAATGGCCTTTCTTTCAAAGATCGATATTCTTCGCTGCTACATGCAACGCTTCCCCCGGCTCGAAACCTCGCAACGCCTCATTGCATGCGCTCGCCCGCCTCGTCGCACTGCAAAGTGACAGTTGAATATTGAAGGACGAACGCTCGCGAGATAGGCGACAATTCTCTCACCTTGCTCGCGACTGAATGTATCCACAGGTTTCTTCTGGTAGAGCGCGCTACGAACCTTGTTGACCGGAATTATCCCGCATCGGCGTCATCTCGCACTCTCAACACATTGAGAAAATGACATTGACAGTGGCAATTTTGGTATGGGACCATGCCGCGGAGGGAGTCAATACGAAGCACGATGAAGGAAAGCGATGCATTGCGGTATTCGACTTCGGCATATTCGCTGGAGGCAGCACGGACGCAGGAGGGAACAAGACGGCACACTGCGGCCTCCGCCTTGGCGGGGGAAGCGAATCTGATTCGTCAACATCTGACTTTGACTGGAACAAGCCATGAGTGAAAACGCAATAATTCGGCGGGGAAAGCGTCGCCTTGCCGGGAACATTCTATTGACAGTGAGTTTCATCGCCAGCCTTGGTGCGACAATGACGGCTGCCTGGGGGCAGGCTTATCCCAACCGGCCGATCCGCCTGATCTATTCGTTTTCCGCCGGCTCTGCCGTTCATTCAAGCATGTTGTTGTTGGCTCAGGAGGCGAGCAAGTTGCTGGGGCAGCCGTTGGTCGTGGATGTCAAACCGGGAGCCGGTGGACGAATCGGCTTTGAGGAAGCGCTGAGGGCGGCACCCGACGGCTATGTTATTACCCAAGCTTCGTATGCATTGCTGGTCCTTCAGGGGGCCGTAGACCCCAAGCTCAAGGTAGAGCCGGGCAAGGACTATGCTCCCATCATTGCGTCGGCGGATCTTCCCTATGTCATGGTGGCGCATCCCTCGATGCCATTCCGCGACGTGAAGGGATTCATCGCCCAAGCCAAGGCGAATCCGGGGAAGTTGAACGTTGCAGGCGGACCGGTAAATTCAGACGCGTATTTTGGATTGCTGCGCATGAAGTCAATGTACGGCATTGATTTCCTTTTGGTGCCGTTCAAGGGGTCGGTTGATGGGGTGCCGGCGCAATTGAACGGATTAGTGGATGTTTCGATCATCAACGGGATCGTCAAGCCGCATGTTGATGCCGGCAAGATGATCGGCATTGCAACGACGGCCGGACGGCGTTGGGATCTATTCGCAAATCTGCCGACGTTGGTTGAGTCAGGCGTTGATCTGACCATTGGCACCGTATCCGGAGTGGTTGCCCCCGCAGGTACGCCGGATGTGGCTGTGGCGAGGCTTAACCAAGTGTTTGCCAAAGTGATGTCGGACCCGGAAATAAGAAGCAAGTTCAGCGAACTTGGGCTGCTTGCGCGTAGTTCAACCCCGGAGGAATACGCGAGGATGATCCGGTCCGAGATTGAAACCTGGGGGCCAATTGTCCAGAAGGCAGGTATAAAGCCTGGACTGAATTAAGCCAATGCGTGGTGTAAGAAATCCCCCTCTTTTCTGCATTATTCCAGTGACAACGGAACGACTTTTCTGCAGTGGGTGCCGCTCGCTGGGAATGGACTCAAGCCGGAGGGCGACATGGATCTGAAGATGGCTGGGCGGGTGGCTTTGGTCACGGGTGCGGGCACGGGAATTGGCAGGGGCATTGCGTTGTTGCTGGCCGAAGAAGGAGTCGAACTAGCGGTTTTGGCACGGCGTGGCGAACTGCTTGACGCGCTAGCCGCGGAAATTTCCGCAACTGGCAAATCACGGCCTTTTGTAGTGATCGGGGATGTGGCCGATTTGAGAACGGCTTCCGACGCCGGCGCGAAGGTACTTTCCCGATTTGGGCGGATGGACATTCTGGTCAACAATGCCGGAGGATCGCAACCGGCGTCGATCAACGAACCTGAAGGCGCGTGGTCGCGGGGGTTCGAGGTAAACTTTTCCGCACTGCGCAGGCTATCCGAGGTGTTCCTTCCAACGATGCGCCAAAACGGCTATGGGCGAATAATAAATATTGGCGGCACGCATGAGCCAGTAGGGATCAATGTCACAGGCTCGGCAAAGGCTGCGGCGCAATTCTGGGCCAAGTCTTTTGCCGATGAGGTTGCACGCTTCGGCGTCACGGTGAACACCATCGTACCAGGACGAATTCGCAATGAACGCATGCTGAAGCAGTACCCGACCGAACAGGCGCTACGCGCCTTCGGTGAAGGCAGCCCCATGGGGCACATCGGCGAGCCCGAGGATGTTGCGGCACTGGTTGCGCTTCTGGCATCACCTCGCGGTCGGTACATTACCGGTGACGTGATCTATGTCGATGGTGGACAGCACCGCTACGCTTTCTGAGGATGGCGTTCTGCGCGAGAAGGGCATTCCCAAATTTTCAGACTCGTTGCATTTGCGGGCTTTACCAGGTCAGCCTGCCATGCTGGTGATGGATGCGTGTAGTCAGTTCAGCGTCCGTTTGCTGTGTTCAACGCATCGCCAAGGCCAGAAAATACGGGGGCAATAGACTCCAGCGCGGGAAGTCGTTGCAGGAGTTCAAAGACCTTGCGCGTTCCGGCTGCGCCGAGTGTTGGTAATGCGCAGTCGCTGAATTTTTCAAACAAGTCTTCGTGGGTCATCCATCGGGCGGGCTTTCCTTTCGCCAGTTCCACGAATCGTTCAATTTCAATCCCCGACTGCATTCGCACCCTCACTACTGCGCCATGCTCGGGGTTGAGCCGGACCCGGTCGTCAATGTGCAATGTGGTCTTGCCGATGAGCTCGCGGATGCGTGGGTCGGCGATCATGCCGTCGCTGAAAGTTGCAATGTTGACCTCACCGGTTACCAGTGCGGCCGCCACGCAGAAGGGCATGCTGAACTTTCCTTCAAGCGGGGTGAGCGGATCGTTGTACACCAGCACGCTCGGCATGACCTCGTTGTGACCTACATAGACGGAGGCGATCGGCTCCGTCGGGAGTTCTCTTTGGATCGCCAGCGCAGCCTCGATTGCCGGGTGCGTTGCACCGCACGCAGGATAGGGTTTCAGGGCCAGCCCGTATTCGGTGGTGATTTCCCAAGGTTGACCCAATTGATCGAATGGTGTTTTAGTCCATCCACCGTCTGAGAGTACGCTCATGAAGCCAAACCGGTCTTCCAGGATGTCTTCAGCGGAAGTAAAACCGGCGCCCCCCAGCTGAACAGCCATGGCGCCATTCCTCGCTGCAAGGCCCGCGTTCAGGGGTTTGCTCATGGTCCCGAAGCTGGCGCGCAGCCCGCAGGCCGCAGTTCCAGCGACGCCAAGCGTGCGGCGCACCCCGCTTGCATCAAGCCTGAGCAGCCGCGCGCCTGCGCCTGCCGAGGAAAGGGCGCCAAAAGTGCCGGTCGGATGCCATCCGCGGGCGTAATGTCCTTGCAGGTGCGGAATGCCTTCTCCGACATTGAGCGACCTGCCAAACTTGCCCTGCAATTCAAACCCCACACAATAGGCGAGGATGATATCTGCGCCGCTGACAAGGGTATTTTCGGCCAGCGCAAACAGCGTTGGCATTAGGTGCGCTGTTGGGTGTGAATACGCTGGGTGATTGATATCGTCGTAGTCAAGTGCGTGCGCCACAGTGCCATTGTAGAGCGCTGCATCGGTCAGGGTGGCCAATCGGGAAGTGCCCAGAAGGTGGCATCCCTGTGCTGATGGGCCTTCCATCGTGAGCAGTGTCGACATCAGCAGGGGGGCAAGTGGTTCACGCGTTCCCGCCAGCGCAACTCCCACGCAGTCGGTAATGGCATCGGTTGCGAATTTGATCGCCTGTGTCGGCAGGTCACCGTACCGGGTTCCGGCGATCCAATCCGCGAGTGTCGCAGTCAGTGGGCGATCCGCGGCGGTCATTGCATTGTCCCGGATGGTCCGAGGCTGTCTACGGATACGGTGACTGCCAGTACATCCAGTGCTATGACACCATTCCCGGCTGGCAGGAGGTAGCTGTCCATGAAGTTCTGGGGTTGCGCCTGCAGTTCCTTGATGCGCAGGGGGTGTTCGAAATCCATCGATTTTCCTTGTAACTGCGTTGCTAGGCTTGTCGCCCGATGCGGGTGGACCGAAAAAGTGGTCGCTTATCAACAGTCGAAACAACCTTTGCAGCGAGTTTATACTGCGACCGCCGTCGACGGTAATCACCGTTCCAGTCCTATGGCTTGACTGGTCGGAAGTCAGCAGTAGTAACGCGCTATGGAGATCGCGCCCCAGGCCCAGTCGTCGCTGGGGTATGCGCTTGACCAGCGCCTTGCCGGCGTCAGTGGCAAAGCAATCGCGGTTGAGCGGCGTTTCGATGTGGCCCGGCGCCATGGCGGTGGCGGCCAAGGATGGCGAGTTGCGCGCCTTCGGCGGTGAGCAGCGTTGTGATTCCCCGACCGATTCCTGTGTCGGCGCCTGCTTCAAAAGCGACACGCCCACACATCAAGAGCCATTCCTGACCTCCCGATCTTCTACCGCTCAGTCGGTTCTGCCACCGGAGACAACATAGCTTTCTCCAGTGGTTGCGACGGCGTCCTTCCGGCACAGCCAACGCACCAGGCGCGCGACTTCGGCCGGATCGATCAGCCGAACCTGGCGGTTAGAGCGCAGTAGGGTGGTGGTCGCTTCTTCGCGAGTTCTACCTGTTTTCGAGATGAGGGTGGTGACCGCGCTGTCGAACAGGTCGGTGTCCGTATAGCCGGGGCAAACGGCATTGACCGTGATTCCCGTTTTTGCTAGCTCCAATGCCATGGCGCGCGTCAGTCCGATGGCGCCATGTTTGGCGGCGACGTAGGCTGAAACATACTTGTAGGGCTCGAGTCCTGCCATGCTCACCACATTGACGACGCGGCCAAAGTTGCGGGTCATCATGTCCGCGATGGCCGCACGGCTGCAAAGATAAATGGCCGTCAGGTTGACAGCCAGCATTCCGTCCCACAACGCGCGGTCGGTTTTGTGGAACGGCGCGCTCTTCGCCTGACCGGCGCAATTGACCAGAATATCAACTGGCCCGCAGGTCTGAAAGGCACGCGTAACCTCGGCCTCATCCGTGACGTCGACCACGTCGAAATCGGCCCCGAGCTTCGCCGCAGTGTTTCTGAGCACGTCGCGGTTGCGACCGAAAATCGTGACTTTGGCTCCGGCCTGCGACAGCGCCTCGGCAATGGCTGCGCCGATGCCACGTCCGCCGCCGGTCACCACGGCCCGCATGCCAGCGAATTCGTTCACAGTGGAGTCGCTCATATTAAGTATAAGAAAAGCTACGACAAGCCCAGTCGGCTGGGTTGCGGGACTCCGGTTCGTGCCGGGAAGTTATCAGAATGCTTTCGTCTCGGATAGTTGTCAGAACCATTTGTGTCAGAACCATTCGTCCCGCATGCTGCTGCAGAGGTCGTCGCCAGACATCAGGATTCCCGCCTTGTACATGACCGAGGGGAGCTCCCTTTGGAAGAAAAAATCGGCGGCGTGTTGCTTGCCTGCGCAGAACTCCGCCAGAGCCGGATTCTTTTTTGAGCAGGACACGGCAGCCGCGGCCTGGCGTAGCCACACCCAGGCGATGACGATGTGTCCCAGGAAATCGAGGTACAGCGTGGCGTTATCCACGCCCGCAGATTTGCCTTTGCTCGCTGCGGCGAGCGGAGCGGTGGTTCGTTCTAGCAGTTCAATGGCTTGGGCTAGGCTTGCGGCATGTTTCGTGAGTTCGGCAACGCCCGCGGCTTTTTGTAGATCGTTGCGCATGGCCACGACCAGTTCCGCAAAGGCACTGCCATTGTCTATAGAGATTTTGCGGCCCACAAGGTCAATGGCCTGTATGCCGTTGGTGCCTTCATGGATGGGATTGAGCCGGTTGTCGCGGTAGAACTGCTCTACTGGATGGTCTCGCGTGTAGCCGGCCCCGCCCAGTACCTGGATGGCGTTGTAGTTGGCGCGCAAGCACCAATCGGCCGTCCAGGCTTTCATGATGGGCGTGAGGATGTCGAGCAGCAGGGTGGAGCGCTTCCTCTGCTCCTCGTCGGGCGAGGTCTTCTGCTCATCGAGCAGGAAGGCGCAATACAGTCCCAGCGACAGCGCCCCCTCGGCGTAGGTCTTTTGTTCCAGCAGCAGCCGGCGCACGTCGGCATGGTTGATTATGGGTGTTTGCCGGGGCGAACTCTTGGCGTCCGGTGTTCGGCCCTGCAGGCGCGCGCGCGCGTATTCCAGTGACACGCGATACCCGGCCATTCCAAGGGCAGCGGCGCTCATGCCCACCACCACGCGGGCCTCGTTCATCATGTGGAAAATGTAGGGGAGTCCCTGATGCGGTTCACCTACCAGTTCGCCAATGCAATCTTCCGACTCTCCGAGGTTGAGTACGGTGTTGACTGTTCCGCGATAGCCCATCTTGTGGTTCAACCCGACCAGCGTGATACCGTTTTTTTCTCCTGGCTGTCCATTCGCATCCAGGCGCTTGCGTGGCGCGATGAAAAGCGAAATGCCTTTAACGCCAGGCGGGGCGCCGTCAATCTTGGCCAGCACCAGGTGAATGATGTTGCTGGTCATAGTGTGCTCGCCGCCGGAAATCCACATCTTGGTGCCGCGCAGACGATAGGTTCCGTTGGGCAGAGGCGTGGCCCGGGTGGTGATATCCCCGAGGGATGATCCCACCTGCGGCTCGGACAGGCACATGGTACCGAGCGCACGCCCGTCCAGTAGCGGTTCCATGAAACGCCGCTTCTGGTCGTCAGTGCCGAAGCGCTCGATGAGGTTGGCCGCGGCGATGGTGAGAAAGCAGTAAGCGAATGTCGCGACGTTGGCCGCGTGGAAGTGCACGTAGCAGGCCTGCGCCACGGTCCATGGCAACTGCATTCCACCCTGCGCATAGTCGTTGCCGGCAGCAGGGAGGCCCGATTCGGCGAATGCACGGATGGCCTCAGCCGTTTCCGGAATGACCTGCACTTCGCCATTCACAAAATGTGGTTCTTCGAGATCAGCCTTGCGGTGATGCGGCTGGAACACGTTCAGCGCGATTTTTGCCGAGGCCTCTAATGCAGCATCGAAGGTCTGACGGCTGTGTTCGGCAAAGCGCGGGCGGGATAGCAGACTCTCAACTCCGAGCACTTCGTAAAGCTGGAAGGCGAGCTCGCGGTCGTCGATCAACTGGCTGAGTGAGGCCATTGTCTTTTCTAGCCGATGATGCGCAGGGCGGCAAGCCCCGCTTCGGCGCAGGGGCGGGCAAGTATGCCTTGCGTCGCGGCCTGGTCCGATTTGGCGTTGCCCTTCATCGCGCGTTGCAGCATGCCGTGCAGAATGGCAGCGAGCCGGAAAAAGGCAAAGGCGATGTAGAAGGGCCATGGCGCGCTGGGCGTGATGCCGGTCTGGCGGAAATAAGCCGACACATATTCTTCCTCGGAAGGAATGCCGGTGCCGGCCAGATTGGTTTCGCCCATACCGAGAAACACCTGCCGCGGCAGGCGGAAGTAGAAGCAGTTGTAGGCGAGGTCCGCCAGTGGATGTCCCAGCGTGGAAAGCTCCCAATCCACGACTGCCAGCACTTGCGTCCCCTGCGGCGCGATAAGCAGATTCTCCAGCCGGAAATCGCCGTGCACGATGCTGGAAAGATTGTCGTCCGGGGCGAATTGGGGCAGTCGATGGATCAATTCATCCATGGCGGCAATCGTGTTGCCGCCGGCATCACGGTATTGCCGGCTCCAGCGGTCGATCTGCCGGCCGAAGTAATTGCCTGGCCGGCCGAAGTCCGCGAGGCCGATTGACGCATAGTCGACCATGTGCAACGCGCCGAGCGTAGTGACCATGCCGTCATAGACAGCAGCGCGTTCGGCCGGTTGCAGTTGGGGAAGCAGGGGATCCTTGAACACACGGCCTGTGACGAAGACCATCACATAAAAGGGTGTGCCAACGATGTCTATCGACGCACAGAAATGCAGCACGCGAGGCACGGGGACCTTGGTTTCCGCTAGAGCGTGCATGACGCGAAACTCGCGGTCGACCGCGTGGGCGGAAGGCAGCAGCGTGCCGCCCGGCTGCTTGCGCAGCACATACAATTTTTCGCCGGCGTCTATCAGGTAGGTGGGGTTGGACTGTCCGCCGACAATGGGGCGAATTTTCGCGTTGCCCCAGTCGCCTTCCAGATGCTGGCGCAGGTAAGCGAACAGGCGCTCTTGCGTATCCCGTTCCATATCGGCGATGGACAACATGGGCTTTGCAGTCTAATGCAGTCGGCAGCGCTACTTGGCGGGGCGGAACAGCGGCAGGGTGATGGCGTCGCTTACCTGCTTGAAGGCCACTTCGACTGGCATGCCATCTTTGATGCTTTCGGGCACGCAATCGACAATGTTGGTCGACATGCGCGGGCCTTCGTCCAGGTCTACCAGCGCTACGACGTACGGGACTTCGTCCTTGTACACGTCTGCCGGAATGGGGTGGCGCACCACAATCCAGCTGTACACCTTGGCTTTGCCCGAGGCCTCGCTCCACTCCAGTTCGGCGGAGCGGCACTTGGTGCACAGCGGGCCGGGCGGGAACTGCGATGTGCTGCATTGCTTGCAGCGCTGCAGCAGCAGCTTGTTCGCCTTGCAGCCGTCCCAGAACGGAGCGGTCAGATGGTCCGGGGCAGGAAGTGGTTTGAGATATTCGTTGTCCATGTTATCTCCGCAGAATCATGGCGCTGCCGCAGGTCATTGCGCCTGCGGTAGTAAGAGCGATTTCGGCGTTGGGTACTTGGCGCACGCCGGCTTCGCCGCGTAACTGCTCCACGGCTTCGATGACGTGGTTGAAGCCGTGGATATAGGCTTCAGACAGCAGCCCGCCGTGCGTATTGGTTGGCAGGGGACCGTCGCGACGGATACCGCCGGCCGCTACGAAGGGGCCGCCTTCGCCCGGCTTGCAGAAACCGAGTCCCTCGAGCGCCATGATCACGCTGTAGGTAAAGCAGTCGTAAATCTCCGCCACGTCGATGTCCATGGGACCGATGCCAGCACTCTTCCACAATGCGTCGGCAATGTAGGGCGCGAAGTTCTCGGCTGGGTCGGGCCAGCGGATGATGTCGAACAGGTCCTCTCCCTGCGCCGGGCCGCCGCCGTAGGCGCCGCCCATGATGTACACAGGCTTCTTCTTCATGTCGCGGGCGCGCTCGGCCGAGGTGATGAGCGTGGCGCAGGCGCCGTCGCTCTCCAGGCAGATGTCGTACAGCCCGAAGGGGTCGACGATCTTGCGCGCGGAGTGGTATTCCTCGAAGGTTAGCGGCTTACGCTGCATGGCGCGCTCGTTCTGCATGGCATTCTGTCGGAATTGAACGGCTACATGCGCCAGCTGTTCCTTGGTGGTGCCGTACTTGTTCATGTGCCGCTGGCACCACATGGCCATGGCTTGCGGATAAGTGATCCAGCCGTAGGGCGCGGTGAACTGGGTGACGCCGTAGGCCGCCATCTGTCGCCCGCCGCCGAGGCGGAATCCCGAGCGGCCGTTCATGGCGCGAAAGCAGAGAATGTTCTTTGCGAGGCCTGACTTGATGGCCGAAGTCGCGGCGAGCGTAATCAGGTTGGCGGCGTTGCCGCCGGAGGAGTACTCCACCACCCACTGCGGGTCCTTGAGGCCCATTGCGGTAGCTACCGACATGGAAGGCACCGAGTCCCCGAAGTTGAAGCTAATGATGCCATCTACTTCATCTGGATTGACGCCCGCATCCTGGCAGGCCTTCATGCAGGCCTCGGTGGCGAGTTCCAGAACGGTAACGCCCGAGTTCTTGGTGAACGCGGTGTAGCCGATTCCGGCAATTGCGCATTGATCCCGCAGATTCCACATGGTCGGGCCCTCTTTTTTTTCGCTTGTCAGTGTTACTTGCACGTAAAGCGGGGTTTGCGCTTTTCACTGAACGCCATCAGCCCTTCGGTCGCATCCTCGGAGCGGGTGGCGTAGTCGTGAACATACTTGAGTTCGAATTCCAGCGCCGCCGGCAGTTCCATGCGCATGCCTTTGTCCACCAGGTGCTTCACGCCCCGGATGCCGAGGGGACTGGCACTGGTGAGTCGCCCCACGAACTTGCTTGCCGCCGCATCGAATTCGACGTCGTCGATGACCTTTGACACCAGGCCGATGCGCTCAGCCTCCGCGGCGGAGAGTATTTCGGCGGAAAGCATCAGGTACTTGGCGCGAAGCGCACCGATGGTGCGCGGTAATCGCTGCGAGCCGCCGGCGCCCGGCAGTTGTCCGAATTTGAGGTGCCCGCAGCCGATCTGGGCAGAGGAGGAAGCCAGCACCACGTCGCAGGCGAGCAGCAGCTCCAGTCCGCCAGCCACGCAATAGCCTTCGATCAGCGCCACGTAAATCTTTTTCGATGTCTCGATCTGGTCCAGCATTCGCATGAAATCGCGCAGGAAGGCTTCGAAATCGTTCGGGCAACGGTACAGGTCCACATACCCGCGCATGTCGCCACCGGCTGAAAAATTGCCTCCCGCACCGCGTACGCAGACTACCCGCACCGTGTCGTTCTGCTCCAGTTCGCTAGTGATGCGGCGGAGCGCCTTCACCGTGGCCCAGTTCAGCGGGTTGCGCTGATCCGGCCGGTTGAGGGTAATGGTGGCGACTTCAGGCGTGATCAAAACTACAACGCCTTCCGAGGCGTCGGGCACATTGTTCTGGGACGTTGGCGGGGTAGTCATAACAATTTTGGTCGGACAATCTTATAATAATACAGAATTACATCCAACTCAGTGTCTGGCCGCCGTCCACAGTGAGGACAATGCCGGTGATGTAGCGCCCGGCGTCGGAAGCAAGCAGGAGGGTGGCGCCGTCGAGATCAGAGGGTTCGCCGTAGCGGCGCATGGGTGTTCGTTTCAGCATCGTCTCCTTGAAGCCTTTCTGCGTGAGAACATCCTGCATCTCGCTCTCGATGTTGCCCGGGCAGAGTACGTTGACACGGATGCCCCTGCCGGCCAGTTCCAGCGCCATGATTTTGCTGGCGTGGATAAGTCCGGCCTTGGAGGCGCCATAGGCAGCCATGAAGCTGCCGGTGCGCAATCCGGCGGTTGAGGCGACGTTAATGATCACGCCGCGCTTGACCTTGGCCATGCGCTTTGCGGCTTCCTGCGCGACGCGCAGCGTGCCCTTGAGGTTGGTGTCGATGACGCGGGCGACCGCTTCTTCGGTTTGGTCGAGAAACATTTCGACGGAAATGATGCCTGCGTTGTTGATGACGAGGTCGACTGGCGCGCCGAACTGCCGCTCGGCTTCATCAAAGGCCGGCGCGACAGCGGCCGCATCGGTGATGTCCAGAACCACGGAGGCGGCTCGGCGCCCCGCAGCGGTGAGTGCTTTCGCGGCTTCCTCAATCTTATCGCGCCGTCTGGCTGCGAGCATCACCGAAGCACCCGCCTCGGCTAACAGTTGCGCGGTATGCAGGCCGATGCCGCTTGAGGAGCCGGTGACGAGGGCGATGCGGCCTGAAAGGCTGAATAAAGAGGTGATATCCGTTGGCATATAGATCGGAGATAGTGGCTTCGCTATGTTGGCGCTTCATGCCCGCTCGTTCCCATGGCTGCGCCGTGCATCGGGAACAGAGGGCGGATGTCTTCGTGAATTGCTGCAGCGGTAACGCTCCTCGTTACGCGCGCCGCACAGAATGACCAAAGCGCGTGTGCTCTTGAATAGAGTGAGCGCGTGCACGTTTAGTCATTTTGATCCATTATCCGACAATTCGCATTATTCATGGAAGTCAAATGCTCGAAGCCCCGGTGTTCTCGAAACTCACGCTGGCGCCGGCTTACCGTCAAGTGGCCGAGTCGGTGGGGCAACTTATTTCTTCCGGCAAGCTTCGCCCCGGTGAACTGCTGCCCACAGAAATGGAATTGGCCTTGCACCTGGGGGTGAACCGCTCCACCTTGAGGGAAGGACTGCGTGCCGTGGAGCATGAGGGCCTGGTGCGCCGCGACGGCAAGCGGTTACGCGTGGCGATTCCTCATTACACCGACCTCGCCACCCGCGCCTCGCGCGCGCTCACCATGCAGCAGGTAACGTTCAGGGAATTGTGGGAAACAGCCATGGCTATGGAAACGCTGACGGCAGTGCTGGCGGTGGAGCGGATCAATGGCGAGGCCATTTCGCAGCTCGACGCAAACATCGCCGAGATGGCGGCAAATATCAAGGACATCGACCGGGTCGTGTCTCTGGATATCGAATTCCATGATTTGCTCGCTGAGGCAGCCAACAACCGCGCGCTGAGCCTGGCTCGCGAGCCGATCAGCCTGCTGTTCTTTCCGGCCGGTAAGATCATTCTGCCGCGGCTTAAAACCCAGAAGCGCATTCTCGACGCCCACAAGAAAATCATCGAACTCATCAAGCAGCGTAACTCCCAGGAGGTCGGGACATGGATGAGACGCCATCTGGCCGACATGAAGCGCGGCTACCAAGCTACGGGCCTCGACATGGAACAGCCTCTGGATGGCGCGCTGTAACAACCCGACTCCTGATATTTAAACGCGCGGATGGGATACTCTTTGCTGGTTGACCTATTATCCGACAATTCTATTGAACAATCGATTCTGTCGGGCACCATGCTAGCATCCACAGGCCTTGCCAATACCCCGTGGCGGAGCGATTAGAAACCGCATCTGGTACTTTAATTTGCGATATGGAAGGAGGGGCGTATGACCAACGGGAAACGTTTCGTTACGCTGGCCTGCGTGGCACGCACAGTGGTAGGTATGGCTGCAGCACTGCTAGCAGCGGTTGTGGCAGGGAATGCTGGGGCGCAGAGTTTCCCATCCAAGCCAATTACTTTTATCTATCCCTTCGCGGCAGGGTCGGCTTCGGACACGGCCTATCGCGCCTTGACGATCGCGGCCACTAAGTTTTCCGGCCAGTCCATCATTTTCGAAAACAGGCCGGGCGGCAATGGCCACATCGGCTTCAATATCTTGAGGAACGCTAGGCCGGACGGTTACACGGTTTGCCTCATCACCCAGGGCATAGTGTTCCTTGACGGCATGTCTGATGCGTCGCTCAAGGTCGAGCCGGTGAAGGACTATATCCCGGTCAACCAGTTCGTGGAAAGCACGCTGATCTTATCCGCCAATCCAGGAGTGCCGTTCCGCGACCTGAAAGGGCTTCTTGAGTACGCCAAGGTCAATCCCGGCAAGCTGAACGTCGGCGTGGTGGGCGGCTCGGCCGGTCCTGTGGCGCTTGGCCTCTTCAAGTTCATCACTGGAGCTGACCTGACGCTGGTGCGCTATAAGGGAGATGCGCTTGGCATTCAGGACGAAGTCGCCGGCACCATCCAACTCATGATTGGCGTCGCCGGCGCATTCAAACCCTTGCGCGATGCAGGCAAGTTGATCGGTATCTCGGCCTTGGGCCAGCGACGCGCCGGCATCACCCCGGACATTCCCACCGCCATCGAGCAGGGCGTTCAGGTCTCGGTGCCCAATTGGGCGGGCGTCGTGGCACCGGCGGGTACACCGCCCGAGTTGCTGAGCCGGTTGAGCAGCATTTTCAACCAGGCGCTGGTACTGCCCGAGTCGAAGTCGCGCATGGGTATCGCCGGCCTCGACGTGGTGAGTTCCTCGCCTGATCAATTCCTTTCCTTCATCCGTAGCGAGTCCGAGCGGTTGAACAACGTGGTGCGCCAGACCGGTATCAAGCTGTCGGACTGAGTCCTGCATCCCACGGCGGCCAGCACAATGTCAGCGCTGGTTGCGTTGAGTCCCCAAGAAATTCCATGAGCAACGAAAAGTCCTCTCAAGCACCGCGCCTCAATCCTTTTACCGCTAACGGCGGTCGGCCGCTAGCGGGACGCACAGCGCTGGTCACCGGCGCTGGCCAGAACATCGGCCGGGGTATTGTGCTGATGCTCGCCGAGGCAGGGGCTAACGTGGTAGTGAACGGTCGGAAAAATCTCGCTGCTGTAGAGGAAGTGGCGAAGGAAGCGCGCGAACTGGGCGTGAAAGCGTTACCCATCCTGGCGGACGTGGGCGACCACAAGGCAGTGGAGCGCATGGTGGCTGAGGCAATCGAGAAACTGGCGCCCATCGATATCGCCATTTCGAACGCGGGTGTGCGTCCGCGCCAGGCCTTTCACGAAATCACTGTGGAGGACTGGCACCACGTGCTCGACAACAATCTCAACGCCGCTTTCTATATTGCGCGTTGCGTGCTGCCGGGGATGCAGAGCCGCGGCTGGGGACGGCTGATCAACATTTCTGGCCAGGACGGCTGGAAGGGCTTGGCCAATCGCGCCCATAATGTGACCTGCAAGGCAGGGATGTTCGCCTTTGCCAAGGCCATCGCTTTGGAATACGGACCGTACGGAATTACTTCCAATACGGTTGCGCCCGGCATCATCGACACTACGCGCATCGAGAAGGACTATCCAAACTATCTGCAGATGAATCTCGATCGCAAGGGGCACATTCCGGTGCGGCGTTTGGGGCGGCCGGATGACATCGGGTCGGCCTGCCTGTACCTGTGCTCGGAGGCCGGATCTTTCATCACGGGGCAGGTGCTGCACGTCAACGGCGGCGAATTCATGTGCTGAGTCGCCCCATCGTGGAGAGTAGAGGCCATGCCAAGCAACAGCATCGATTTGCAGTACCTACTGGACCGCACCGAGATACAGGAACTGCACTTGCGCTATTTTCGCGGCGTCGACCGCGGCGACAGGGATCAGGTACGCGCCTGTTTTACGGCCGACGCGCGCGCGACGTTTCACGGAGGGGGGGCGTCGGGGATCGACGACATGATGACCAATCTTCTCGGCGATCTGTTCCGCAATGCGGATCACAAGATTGGCAATACCGGCTATCACTTCATGGGCGGCATGAACATCGCTCGCTTGGAAGGCGACGAAGCGGAAACCGAAACCTATGCGTTCTCGGCCAAAGTGCGTGGTTCGGCCGGTGTGAAACCCGGCAGCGAACTGACCTTGCGCGGGCTGCGTTATCTCGACCGGCTGGAGCGCACAGGGCAGGGCTGGCAGATTTATGAGCGCGAACACGTTCTCGATTGGATGTCCAACGTACCGGCCAGTTTTGCCGCGTCTCTCGCCGAGCGCGTGAATGGATTAACACAGCGATAGCTTCCGCATGAAGGTGAAGTACCTTACAATGTTCCCACTGTCGGATAATCGATGTGTTCCTAACGAATCCCTTCGCTGTCAGTGGGCGGCGACGCCACTCTTTTGGAGATTACCCAAATGACTTACGTATCTGAAACCGCTGGGCGCAAGGACCTCGTCCTGTATGAAATGCTGGACAAGCACATTGCCGGCATTACCCTCAACCGTCCCGAGAAGTTGAACGCACTGAATGACGACGTGTACGATCAGCTCATGGAGGCGCTGCACCGGGCGCAGGAGGACGACTTTGTCAAGGTTGTGATCTTCAAGGGCGCCGGTACTTCTTTCTGCACAGGGCATGACCTCACCGCCGTGTCTTCGGTGTATCAAGACTGGGTCGTGCCGCCGAGCGGAGAGAAGCCCAGCCGCCGTCCCAGCCAGCGCTCCCGACTGATCACCGACAGGCGCCGCATGCCGGAGCGGTGGATAAAGATTTTCAATTTTCCCAAGGCGATCATCGCCCAGGTGCATGGATTCGTTGTCGAGGGAGGCGCTAACCTGGCGCTGCTGTGCGATATCACTATGACCGCCGACGACGCCATTTTCAGCTACAAGGGGCAGCGGCTTGCCGCCGGCGGCGCCTCCACGCTCATGGCTCAC
Source organism: Betaproteobacteria bacterium (assembly GCA_947476535.1). GTDB lineage: Bacteria > Pseudomonadota > Gammaproteobacteria > Burkholderiales > SG8-39 > CAIYPG01. Next base: position 5,015 of record CANJRC010000073.1, on the reverse strand, counting down.
CTGACGTTCCAGATCGGCTATAAGAAGGCGCGCGAAATCATTCTGACCGGTCGCGATATCTCCGGTACCGAGGCAGTGCAAATCGGGCTCGCCAACCAGGCATTTCCTGCCGACAAACTGGCCGAGGAAACCCTTAAGATGGCGCGCGAGATCGCCTCGAATCCGCGCGACGGTATCGTTATCGGAAAGTTCTACAGCAACATGGTGTACGAGAGCTTGGGCCTGAATAATTTCAATGCCTTCAGCATCGGCCACACGCTCGCTACCAACTTGCGCTTCGAGCCCGACGAATACAACTTTCACCGTGCGCGGCGCGACAAGGGAGCGCGCGAAGCCGTACACAAGCTGGACGAGTTCTTCGAAAAAAATAAGAACGCTAAAAAATGAGTCCTCTGCAAGGGATCAAAGTCCTGGACTTCTCGCACGGCGTGGCAGGACCGTTCGGGACCATGCTGTTGGCGGATCTCGGCGCGGACGTGGTGAAGATCGAGAAGCCCGGTCGCGGCGACGTCAGCCGCTACATGAACATGAGCGAGCGCTTCGGCGGCGACATCCCACGCAGCGGCGGGGATTACTTCCTCACTGTCAACCGGGGCAAGCGCTGCCTAGCGCTCGATCTTGGTGTGCCTGAAGGCTGCGAGATTGCACTCGAACTCGGCAAGTGGGCCGACGTGGTGGTGCAAAGCTTCCGACCCGGCGTCATGGACCGCCTTGGCTTGGGTTACGAGGACTTCCGCAAGGTCAATCCCAAGGTGGTGTACTCCTCCCTCTCGGCCTATGGCGACAAGGGACCGCTCGCAGGCCAGCCCGGCATGGACGTGGCCGTGCAGGCGCGATCGGGTGTCATGTCCATCACCGGTCTGCCAGGCGGCGAACCGGTGAAGCCCGGGGTGTCGCTGTCCGATTTCTCGGGGGGGGCTCACCTCGCCGTGGCCATGCTGGCTGGCCTACTCTTTCGGCAGCGTACCGGTCAGGGCCAGTCGCTGTCGGTGTCCCTACTCGATGCAACCATGATCATGCTCAGCAACTTCGTGGTGGCCGCGGTTGATGGCGGCATGGTGATTGAGCCCATGGGCTCAGGCCATCCGCAACTCGCGCCTTACCAGGCTTTCCCGAGTAGCGACGGCTTCGTGGTCATCTCCAGTGGCACGAATAAGCTTTTCCGCGAGTTGTGTGCAGTGCTGGGCGCGCTGGAACTGGCGGCGGACGTCCGCTTCAAGACCAATCCCGATCGGGTGAAGCATCGAAAGGAACTGGTGCCGCTCATCGGTGCGCTGACCATGAGGCGCACCACGAGTGAATGGCTAGAACTATTCGAGAAGCACGGCATCCCCGCCTCGCCTGTCAACACCATGAAAGAGGCGTTCACCCATCCGCAAATGACCGAGAACGGTTCGCTGGTGGAGTTTGAGCATCCGGTGTACGGCAAGATTCATCTGGTGGGCACACCGTATAAGTTTGGCGTGTCAGAAGCTGGCGCGACGCGTCGTCCGCCACTATTGGGCGAGCACACCGATGAAGTGTTAGGTTCCATTCTTTCTATGAAGCCAGAGCGGCTGAACGAGTTGAGGAGCCGCGGCGTTATCGCCAGCATGGAGGAGAAGAAGGCATGAAACAGGGATTGCCGCGCATCGGCATGCACATTCCGCGTCGTGGCGCGCTGGTCACGGGGCCGGGCGTGGCCGCCATCGCGCGCTTGTCCGAGGAACTAGGCTTCGATTCGTTGTGGGCAGGCGACCATATTGCGTTCCCTTGGGAAGACAAAGGCGGCTATCCCTATACTGAATCGGGCAAGATGTTCTGGAGCGCCGATACACCCTGGGCCGATCCGCTGGTATCGCTGACTTGGGCGGGTGCCGCCACCACTAGCATCAAGCTTGGCACCTCGATTTACATTTTGGCGCTGCGCTCGCCTATCGCGGTGGCCAAAACGTTGTCCACTATCGATGTGTTCACAAATGGCCGCATGATCCTGGGGGTAGGTGCGGGCTGGCTGGAAGGCGAGTTCGATATCGTCGGCCAATCCTTTAAAGATCGGGGCTCGCGCACGACCGAAGGCATCCGCGCCATGAAGGCCTGCTGGCGCGATGATCGCATCGAGTTGACGGGTAAGCACTTCAATTTTCCCGCTTTCGCCATGGAGCCCAAGCCCGTGCAGGGCGACAAGCTGCCGGTGTTCTGTGGCGGTTTCTCGGACCCGGCCATGCGGCGTGCGGCCGAAGTGGGCGATGGCTGGATGCCCTCGCACCTGAAGCCTGACCAGTACGCGGCCAAGCTGCCCAAGCTGCGCGAGTATGTGGAGCGGGCCGGGCGGTCCATGTCCGATCTGACGTTGGTGGTGACCGGCCTGGGTCAGCCGCTGACTTACGACCTCGCTATGCGCTATGCCGATGTCGGCGTTAGCCTGATTCTCGCTGACGCAGACTACAACGGCTCACTGGACAATGCCGTTGCCTCCGTTAAGGCGGTGGCCAAAAGTGTGAGACTTGCGGGCTAAAGGCGTCGCGCAGTGCACCCAACCCTAATTTGACAGCCTAATTTGATAGCATGACTCAAGCCAATCAGCAAGATAAATACGTACCGGTAAACCTCGACAAGCTGCTGCGCCCAAGTTCGGTCGCTATCATCGGCGCGTCGTTGAATGAAAAGTCCATCCCCGCCATGGCGTTGGATCGCCTCGTGCGCCACGGCTTCACGGGCGATGTATTCCTGGTCAATCCCAAACACAAGGAAGTGTCGGGGCGGCCTTGCTATCCCTCCATCCACGATGTACCTGGAAAGGTGGATGTCGCCATGGTGTGCGTGCCCGCCGGACCGGTTCCGGACATCATCGAGCAGTGCGGCAAGGCGGGGGTTGGCGCGGCGGTGATAGTGGCCTCGGGCTTCGAGGAAGTGGCAGATGGTGCCGAGAACACCGCGCGCCTGAAAGCGGCGATTTCGAGCACTGGTATCCGCGCGGTCGGCCCCAACACCGAAGGCGTATGGAACGTGACCGGCAAGGTGATGCTCACCTTCGGCAGCGCCTCCAACCGCGCATCGTTCCTCCCCGGCCCCGTGTCGGTGATCAGCCAGAGCGGTGGCATCGGTACCGCCTGCGTGCGCCAGTTGCAGGACCGCGGCATTGGCTGCCATTACTTCGTCGGCGTCGGAAACGAGACCGACCTTACCGCGCTCGACTTCGTCGAGCACATCGTGCACGAGGGCGAAAGCCCGGTCATTCTGGTGTATACCGAGGGCCTGCGTGACGGCTGGCGGCTGCGTCGCATCGCTGTCGCGGCTCATGAGCGCGGTGTCAGCATCGTGGTACTTCGCTCCGGCACCTCGGAAATGGGACGAATCGCCACCGCCACCCATACCGGCCGCGTGGCCTCGGCGTCGCGCGTCTACTCTTCGGTGCTGCGGCAGCTCGGCATAGTGGAAGTGTTCACGCCCTATGAGCTATGGCAGGCGGGCCTAGTGCTCACCGTCGCGGGCAAGGTGCCCAAGCTGCCCGGCAAAGCCGGCGTTGGGGTCATGAGCATTTCGGGTGGTTGCCGGGGCATCATTGCCGACTCTTGCGACCGGCGCGGTGTGCCACTGTCCGAATTCGCTCCCGCTACAGAGGCGGCCTTGTGCAAGGTGGTGCCCAGCGTCGGGGTGATCAAGAACCCAGTCGATCCTTCCGGCAAAGTGATGACCGAGGCGGGCCTTTTCGAAGGAGCGGTGGACGCAGTGGCGCGCGACCCGCATTCCGAAATCATCCTCATCCAGTATGGCAATGGCGCGCTGCACATGATGCTCGACCATCTGGACATCTTCAAAAAAATGCGCCGCGAAATCGGCAAGCCCATCATCCTGTGTTCGCTGGGGGATGATCTCAGCGCCGACATGCGCCGGGAATTGAATAGCATCGGCGTGCTGTGGGCCAATGACCCAGACCAGGCCGCCCTTGAATGCGAGTGGCTGTACAAGTTCCGTCGCGCTGGGGAATCGGGGGCGCTCCTTTTCAGGGGGCAGGCGGAAGCCAAGCCGGCAGCCCCAGCAATAATCGGTGAAAAGAAAGACGTTACTGCCTTCACCTCGCAGGCTGCGTGGCTGACGGAAAACGGAATGCCAGTGCCCGAGTTCAGCATTGTGACCACTATGGAAGAAGCGCGTTCTGCCGCGGTGAAACTGGGCTGGCCGCTGGTGGCTAAGCCCGTGCCCGAAGCGGCCGAACATAAAACGGAGCAGGGTCTCGTTCACCTGCGTCTAAAGGGCGACGCAGATCTTGATCACGCCATTGCCGACATCCACGCCAAGGTCCCCGGCGCGCCGATCATCCTGCAGCAGATGGTGGACGATACAGTGGAGGTGCTGTTGGCCATGCGCGAGGACATCGACCTTGGTCCGGTGGCGGCCATAGGTAGCGGTGGCGTAATGGTGGAATTGCTGGGAGACGTGGCCTACCTTACGCTACCGGCCTCACCGGAGGAATTCATAGACTCGCTCAAGCACCTGCACGTGTGGAAGATGCTTGAGGGTTTTCGCAGACAGAGGCCGCGGGACATTCAAGCGCTGGCAAAGGCCGCCAGCCAGCTAAGTAGCGCGTGGCTCGCCGTGCGCGATCGCATTGCCGAGGTCGAACTTAATCCCGTCGCGGTCCTGCGCGAGGGCGAGGGCGTAGTGGCGCTGGATATTCTTCAGGTCGCGCGCGACGCTTCCGCCAAAGCGTCATAGAACCTGACTTGTTCACGCGGAAAGTTCGTGCGCTCGGCCGCTCAGGACTTGATTGCGGGCCGAGGCCGCCTTAATACGGGCCTGGGCCAGGGCGCGATTTAACGGATCCATGTAAGATCAACAATCCACAGGGCTTATCAAGGCTTCACTAAGCCTTCAGTTGATCCCCTGTCCGCCAGAAAGTTACTTAAGTTATTGGTAATTAAAATAAATATAAAATATCAATAATTTACATATCCAAAAGCATATCCATAGAAATTTTGTTGATTCGGCTGCATGATTGTCCCGAATGCCACGAACAACCTGGGTTTTTCTCA
>CANJRC010000072.1 GCA_947476535.1 Betaproteobacteria bacterium | reverse complement strand
GCCTATATCGCCGGCGCGTTCGAGCATCCGACGCGCTTCGCCCCGGACAAGTCGGTGGCGCTGCTGCACGCCGAGTGCGCGCGCGGCGCGCTCGACGACGCCGGCCTCACCTTCGATGACGTGGACGCCTATTTCTGCGGCGGCGAGGCGCCGGGCGGAAGCCCCGCCTACATGGCCGACTATCTCAATCTGAACCTGAAGCACCTGGGCGGCGGCGAGTTGGGTGGCAGCGGCTCCATCGGCTTCGTCGGACATGCCGCGGCCGCCATCCTCGCGGGCAAGTGCAATGTCGCCCTCGTCACCATGGCGGGACGGCCGCGCGCCGTGGGCCAGGCCACCGGAACCGAGAAGCAGAACTGGCCCTGGGACCTCCCCTTCGCGCCCTTCGACGTGGCGGTGGACTGGTCGATCCTGACCATCTACGGCAACTACGCCATGCGCCACATGCATGACTACGGCACCACCTCGGAACAACTGGCGTGGATCAAGGTGTCCGCGTCGCATCACGCACAGCACAACCCGAACGCGCGCCTGCGTCAGGTGTTCACGGTGGAAGACGTGGTCAACTCACGCATCGTCGCCGATCCTTTGCATATGCTCGATTGCTGCGTTATTACCGACGGCGGCGGCGGGCTGGTCGTCACGCGGCCCGAGATTGCGAAAAAGCTCAAGCGACCGCTGGTCAAGCTACGCGGCCACGGCGAGACGATGAAGGTCAACAACGGCGGCATGATCGACATGGCGCACAGCGGCGCAGCGATCTCGGGTCCGCTCGCCTTCGCCGAGGCCGGCGTCAAGCACGCCGACATCAAGTACGCATCGGTCTACGACAACTTCACCATCATGGCGATGATGCAGATCGAGGACCTGGGCTTCTGCAAGAAGGGCGACGGCGGCAAGTTCATCTCGGACGGCAACCTCATCTCGGGCGTGGGCAAGCTGCCGTGGAACACCGACGGCGGCGGCATGTGTAACAACCACCCGATCAACCGCGGCGGCATGACCAAGGTGATCGAAGCCGTGCGCCAATTGCGCGGCGAAGCGCACCCGAAGGTGCAGGTGCCTAACTGCAATATTGCGCTGGCCTCCGGCCCCGGCCTCATCAACGGGGTCGGCCATTTCCACAGCACCGCAATCCTCGAGCGGGAGTAAGTCATCATGGCAAACGAACAACTCAAAGCCTGGGAAACCGACCTCAACGTCTCGCAGTGGCCGGAGATGCGCCCCTTCTGGTCGGCAGCGGCCGAAGGAAGATTCCTCATGCCCAAGTGCGGTGACTGCGGCAAGTACCACTGGCACCCGCGCGCAGTGTGCCCGTTCTGCCGCTCGCAGAAGATCGAATGGATCGAATCACCTGGCCGCGGCACGATCTACTCCTGGAGCGTTGCGCGCACCTGGAAGCCGCCGCACGCGGTGGCCTTCGTGACGACAGAAGAAGGCCCGGTGATTCTCACCAAGATCGTGGATTGCGACTTCGCGAAGCTGCGCATCGGGATGCCGGTACGCGTGAAGCTCACCCAGGTCGAGGCCGGGCGTACGGTGCCGTTTTTTGCGCCGGAGCAGTAACGGAAAATTTGGTGCCATTTCACAGCCTGGTCCAGGCAACTTTATTCGGGGCACAGGCTGTCGTGGCGGGCGGGCATCCGTTTGAGCTGAACGACACGGCGAACCAGAGTAAGATTTGCGCATGCGCAGATTAATAATTGCCCTCGCCTGCGGCGCCTCCATTGCCATGCCAGCGCTCGCCCAGCAAACAGGCAGCGAGCCGAATGTCATCGAGCGCATCGACGGTGCAGTGCGCGGTTTTTTCAGTCGCTTCTTCAGTGGGCCGGAGAGCAAACCCGTTCAGGCTGCCCCCGCCCCGACTCCGGCGCCCGTAGCGCAAGAGCCTCCTGCTCAGCCCTCAGCCGCGCCGGCCCAGGCAACGCCCCCCGCTCAGGAGACCGCAGTGCCCGCCGCGCGCGCCGCAGACCGCGGCTTGCACGATGCCATCGCCCATGGCGACTATCCGTCCGCCTTGAAAATGATCGAAGACGGCGCCGACATCGAAGAGAAAGACGCCAATGCCGGGGGATCAGTGCTGCACTTTGCCGTGCAGAAGGGCAAGCTGCCGATCATCGACCTGCTGGTGAACCGCGGCGCGGACATCAACAGCCGCACCAAGACCAGCACCACGCCGCTGCACACGGCGGTGTTCTATGGGCACCTCCATGTCGTGGAGTACCTGGTTTCACGCGGCGCCGACATCAACGCGCAAAGCGCCTTGGGCGCCACACCGCTCCAACTCGCCATGGCCGCAAAGCAGGAACCGATCGCTGCCCGCCTCAGGGAACTTGGCGCACGTTGACACACCGTCTGGGACTGGAACGGGCCTCTGATTCTTTACCACCCTGGAGCCAAAGGCATTGCCGTCAAAGAGGAGACGTAGGATTTTCCACCTGCAAACGCGCTCCCTCGAACTGATCCACAAGGCAGGCTGCGACATCGTCGTCCGGTGGAATTTGACCTTGCCAATACTTGCGTTCGCCGCAGCACCGAAGGACCTTTGCGATTTTCGGAGGTCTGCAATATTGCCGCCACGAAACGCTGGGACGACGCATCGTGTATCGTGTCCCACTCCTACGCGGTGGCATTGCGCTTGAACAACGGTCGCACGCCCCGCTTGTGAGTCGCAGTCAACGCCGAGGAAGCCGCGCACGTCTCCGAGAAGATCGCTGCCTTCATGGATAAGCCTGTAATAAACGATTGGCCTTTGCTACGCTAACTTTGGAGTGCCAAGACAATTTGGGAGCAATTCCCGAATAATGATGCATGAATGTATAGTTTTGGCTCGACGTCTGTAAAAACGGATTGGGGGAGAAGACATATGAAACGCATGCAGCAGACACTAATCGCAATAATGACAGCCATGGTTCTGTGTCAGGGGGAAATTGCTTCCGCCCAGACCCCCGGCTCCTCCAAGCCCTTGAGAATCATCGTGCCGTTCGGCCCGGGCAGCGTCGGGGATGTGACCGGCAGGGTGATCGGCGAAGCGCTGTTCAAGCGCACGGGCGTGCCTGCGATCATCGACTCGCGTCCAGGCGCGGGAAGCCTGATTGCCATGCAACTCGTATCGCGCGCCGAACCGGACGGCAACATCATTGTGCTGAACAGCAACGCCGCCACCGTCCTGCAAGTCGTGTCAGCCAACGCTAGCTTCGACATCCGGCGCGATCTCGAGCCGATCGTGCATGCCTTTCAAGGCACACAAGGCATCCTTGTCTCGAATGCGCTGCCGGTGAACTCTGTGGCCGAGCTGATCGCCTATGCAAAGCAGCGACCGGGCGTGCTCAACTACGGCTCGTCCGGCATCGGGTCCGCGGTGCACATGAACACGGAACTCTTCAAGCTAACCGCGGGCATCGACATGGCGCACATTCCATTCAATGGCGGCCCACCGCAGTTGAATGCTCTGGCCGCCAACGAGGTGCAGGTGCTGGTCTTCGACTCCGGCTCTGCCAAGGCGCTACTCGATGCGGGGCGCATCCGGATGCTGGCGGTGACCACGCTGCAGCGCTCGCCCATTTTCCCCAACGTGCCGACCGTCAGCGAAGGCGCCCTGCCCGGCTTCGAGACCGCCTTCTGGTATGGGTTCCTCACCACGCCCAAGACGCCAAGACCGGTCCTGAACAAGTTGAATGCCGACCTCAATGCCGTTCTGCAGGAATCCACAACGAAGGAGAAGCTGCTGCAGATCGGCTACACCCCCGTGGGATCCACACCGGAGCAGTTTCGCAAGAAAATCGCCGACGAAGTCGAGGCATGGATGAAGGTCGCCATCAGCGCAAAGCTGGAAAAACAATAACCCAACGCTGGGCATGCCGGCCTGACTTGGCCGGGAAACCCACACACTGCGCCAAGGAGTACTCACCCCATGCGATTCGGCTTCTACCTGCCCACGCGCGGCAAGACCTGCACGCCGGCGGCCCTCACAACGATCGTCCAGCACGCCGAGAAATCGGGGTTCTCCTCGACCATGGTCGGCGACCACCTGGTTTTTCCAGTGACCGTCAATTCCACCTATCCCTACACCGCCAGCGGCGTTTTCCCGGGCGGAGGCGAAGCGATGGAGCAACTCTCGACGATTGCGTTTCTCGCCGCCAAGACCACCACGCTGCGCCTGGTCACCAGCGTCCTGATCGTGCCGCAGCGCAATCCCGTGGCGACCGCCAAGGTCCTCTCCACCATCGACGTGCTCTCCGGCGGGCGGTTGACCCTGGGCATCGGCGTGGGCTGGATGCGCGAAGAGTTCGAGGTGCTCGACTCACAGGACTTCGACCGGCGCGGGGCAGTCACCGACGAATACGTGAAAATCTTCAAGATGCTTTGGACCGGAGAACCGGTCTCTTTTGCAGGTCAGTTCTATCGTTTCGACCCCGTACGCTGCCTGCCCAAGCCGGTGCAGGCGCCCCACATACCGATCTGGATTGGCGGCAGCACCAAGGCGGCATTGCGGCGGACCGCGAGCTACGGCGACGGCTGGCATCCGGTGGGCGCCAATCCGGCGGTGCCCCTGCCGCCGGACGAACTAATCCGGTCGCGCGATGACCTGTTCCGACAGACCGAAGCCAATGGCCGCGACCCGAAGAAAATCACCATCTCCTACAAGGTGCCGGTGTCCGACCCGGCACTGGTGGCCTTCTACGCAAAGAGCGGGGAGAAGCCGCCCTTCTCCGGCACGTTGGAAGAGATCGTCGAGGACACCGCCCGCTACGCCAAGCTCGGCGTGAGCGAGCTGATCTTCGATTTCCGCAGCGAGAATCTCGCCGAGAGCCTGGAGCGCATGGAGCGCTTCAGCGCCGTGATCCGGCAGACCAGCGCCATGTAATTGCGAACGTCGCGCGGCCATTGCGCACGAGATCACTTCACGCGAAAAACTCCCCGCACCAGGCGAACCTGTCCCTCCTCAAGGCTGCGCAGATATCGCGCACGCGGCGTTCGCCCTGCTGTTACTGCGCTGCCCCGAGAATCCGCTCCACGTACCTGGCCAGCATGTCCACCTCGAGGTTCACCTTCGAGCCGGGCTTGAGGTGCTTGAGGGTGGTCACCGCAATGGTGTGTGGAATAAGGTTGATGTCGAACTCGGGGCCGTTGACGTCGTTCACCGTTAGGCTCACGCCCTGCACGGTCACCGAGCCCTTGCGCGCGATGTAGCGCTCGAGTTCCTTCGGCGCACGAATGCGCAGCAAGTGGCTCTCGCCCACCGGCCGGAATTCGACCACCTCGCCCATGCCGTCCACATGGCCGGACACGATGTGGCCGCCGAGCCGGTCCGAGAGCCGCAGCGACTTCTCCAGGTTCACCTCCCCTGCCGCATCCAACCCGGCCGTGCAGCGCAGGGTTTCCGCCGACACATCGACCTCGAACCCGGATGTCGTCTTGGTGACCACGGTGAGGCACACGCCGTTGACCGCGATGGAGTCGCCGATGCCCACGTCGTCCATGCCCAGCCTCACGGCATGAATGGCGAGCCGGGCGCCGCCCTCGCGCTTGTCCACACGACTGATCTTTCCCAATGCCTGCACGATCCCGGTAAACATTCGCCCCCCTATTTGAAGCGCGCCAGGATACGCAGATCGTCGCCGACAGGCCGCACCTGGCGAAACACGAGCTCGCGCACGCCGGACAGCGCGGTGAGCTCGGGCAGATCGAACATTCCCAGCCCGGAGTTGCCAATGAGCTTCGGGGCAAGGTACACCAGCAACTCGTCGACACAACCCTCATTGATCAACGAGCCATTGAGTCGCGTCCCCGCCTCGACATGCAGTTCGTTCACGCCGCGCACGGCAAGGTCTTCGAGCATGCGCGGCAGGTCGACTTTTCCCCGCGAATTTTCCAGCTGGACGATCTTCGCACCACGGGCCGCGAGGGCTGCCGCGCCGGCGGCGGCGTCGCGCGCGCCGTAGACCAGCACCGGCCCCGAATCGAACAGGCGGGATGCCGCCGACGTCTCCAGGCCGCTGTCCACCAGCACCTTGAGAGGCTGGCGCGTGGTGGGCACGTGCCGCACGTCCATGCGCGGGTTGTCGTCGCGCACCGTGCCGAACCCCGTCAGCACGGCGCAGGCACGCGCGCGCCAGGCATGGCCATCGGCGCGCGCCGATTCGCCCGTGATCCACTGGCTCTGCCGGTTGGCCAGTGCGGTGCGGCCGTCGAGCGTAGCCGCGACCTTCAAGCGCACCCACGGCCGGCCGCGCACCATGCGCGACACGAAACCGATGTTCAATTCACGCGCCTCATCCTCCATGAGCCCGACATCCACCGTGACTCCTGCTTCGCGCAGCCTGGCGAACCCGTCGCCCGACACCCGGGGATTGGGATCCTGCATGGCGACCACCACACGCGTGATGCCGGCCTCGACCACGGCATCTGCGCAGGGCGGTGTTCGTCCGTGGTGACTGCAGGGCTCTAGGTTGACATAGAGCGTGCCCCCCTGCGCCCGCCCGCGCGCCGCGCGCAGGGCATGCACTTCGGCATGCGGCTCACCAGCGCGCTCATGAAAGCCTTCGCCGACGATGATGCCGTCGTTCACCACCACCGCCCCCACGCGCGGGTTAGGCGTGGTCGTGTACAGCCCGCGCTCCGCCAGCGCCAGCACCCGGGACATGCACTCGCTGTCGCGATCGGAGAACATGGGGTGTCGGGATTGGCGCCCGCAACTAGCGCGCGGACTTCTTGACCCGCGTCGCAGGACGCTTGACCTGCAGGATGGCATCGCGGAAATCGTCGATGCGCTGGAAGTCGCCGTACACCGAGGCAAAGCGGATGTAGGCCACATCGTCCAGTTTTTTCAGTTCGCGCATCACCAGTTCGCCCACCACGCGGCTCTTGATTTCGCGCTCGCCCAGCGCCAGCACGCGCTGCTCGATGCGGTTGATCGCCTCCTCCACCTGCTCGGCCGGCACCGGGCGCTTGTGCAAGGCGCGCATGAAGCCGGTGCGAATCTTGTTGCGGTCGTAGCTGGTGCGGTAGCCATTGGCCTTCACCACCAGCGGCATGGACATTTCCACGCGCTCGTAAGTGGTGAAGCGCTTGTCACAGCTCTTGCACTCGCGCCGCCGGCGCACGCTGTCACCGTCATCGGACATCCGGGAATCGATGACGGCCGTATCTTCGGCCTTGCAGAAGGGACAGCGCATTGGGAAGGCCTTTTATTGGATTTGTTATGAGCCTGGGATAGTCCTGGTACCGATCAAGCAGCTGCTGTCGCGCGCTCCGGGGTTGCGTATACCGGGAAACGACGGCACAGCGCCTCGACGTCGCGCCGCACGCGAGAGAGCACCGCCTCGTCGGCCGGTGCATCGAGCACATCAGCGATCAGGTTGGCGATCTTCTCCGCCTCGACGGTGCCAAAGCCGCGCGTAGTCATGGCCGGGGAGCCGATGCGGATGCCGCTGGTGACGAAAGGCTTCTCGGGGTCATTCGGGATGGCGTTCTTGTTGACGGTGAGGTGCGCGCTGCCCAGCGCGGCCTCGGCCAGCTTGCCGTTGATTTTCTTGGCGCGCAGGTCGAGCAGGAACACATGGCTCTCGGTGCGACCCGACACGATGCGAAGGCCGCGCTTGATCAAGGTCTCGGCCATGACGCGGGCGTTGTCCAGCACCTGCTGCTGGTAGGCCTTGAAGGATGGCTGCAGCGCTTCCTGCAGCGCCACCGCCTTGGCGGCGATCACGTGCATCAGCGGGCCGCCCTGGATGCCGGGGAAGATGGCCGAATTGATGGCCTTCTCATGCTCCGGCTTCATCAGGATCATGCCGCCCCTGGGGCCACGAAGGGTCTTGTGCGTGGTGGTGGTCACCACATCGGCCACACCCACCGGATTGGGGTACAGGCCCGCAGCCACCAGGCCCGCGTAATGCGCCATGTCCACCATGAAATAGGCGCCGACGGCCTTGGCGATCTTCGCCATGCGCTCGAAGTCGATGCGCAGCGAGTAGGCGGATGCACCGGCCAGGATCAGGCGCGGTTTCTTTTCGTGAGCCAGGCGCTCGACCTGCTCGTAATCGATTTCTTCCTTGGCGTTCAGGCCGTAGCTGATGGGCGTGAACCACTTGCCGCTCATGTTCACGGGCGAACCGTGCGTCAGGTGGCCGCCTTCGGCCAGCGACATGCCGAGGTAGGTATCGCCCGGCTTGAGCAGCGCGAAGAACACCGCCTGGTTGGCCTGCGAGCCGGAGTTGGGCTGCACGTTGGCGGCTTCGGCGCCGAAGAGCTTCTTGGCACGATCGATGGCAAGTACTTCGGCCAGATCGACGAACTCGCAACCACCGTAATAGCGCTTGCCCGGATAACCCTCGGCGTACTTGTTGGTGAGCTGCGAGCCCTGAGCTTCGAGCACCGCGCGACTGACGTAGTTTTCGGATGCGATCAGCTCGATATGGTCTTCCTGGCGCTGGTTTTCCTTCTGGATGGCGCTGAAAAGCTCGGGATCGGTGTGCGCGAGGTCGCTCTGGTTGAGTAGGGTCATCGGGGCCTTCGACGGGAAAGAGTTTTCTGGGAAAATCGAAGGCCCCATTTTAGCATGCCGCCCCACCCCGACTCCGCGGATTTTAACTCATAAATTCAATAAGTTACCGTTGCAAATTCCGCAAAAACAACCCGCTATCCACTAATGCGCACCAGGTTGCTCATCAGCTCCATCGCCTCATCGGTGGCTTCGTTCAGGCTGAGCATCGTCATTCCGCAATCGCGCCATTTTGGCCAACGCTCCATGATGCGGTCCGATGGGCCGATCAGAGCCTGCTCATCCACGTACTCGTCGGGCACCGCGGCAGCCGCTTCTTCCTTGCGCCCGGCAAGGTACAACTCCTGGATGCGCTCGGCGGCCTCGGGATAGCCGCGACGGATCATGCTGTCCTTGTGGTAGTTCTTGTCCTTGGCGCCCATACCGCCCACGTAGAGCGCCACGCGCGGCTTGCCGGCGGCAATGGCGGCCTTCACGTCGTTGGTGATCACCACGCTCAGCCAGCCGTGAATGGCGAAGTCCTTAAGGGTTTTTCCGTCGGTGCGCTTGGCCATGCCCTCGCCGAGCCACTGCAGGTACGTTCGCATGGTCGAAGGCACCAGATGCATGGAGAGCCAGCCATCGGCAATCTCCCCGGTCATGCGAATGTTGCCCGGTGTCGCCGTGCCCAGCATGATGGGAATGTCCGGGTTGCCGTGCAGGATGCTCTTGAGCGGCTTCCCGAGTCCGGTGGCGCCCGGACCGGTGTAAGGCAGCGAAATCTCCGTTCCCTGGTGCGTCAGTGGCTCCTCGCGCTTCCACAATTTCCTCATGATCGCTACGTAGTCGCGGATGCGCGCCGCGGGCTTGCCCCAGGGCTGGCCGTACCAGCCCTCGACGATCTGCGGTCCCGAGACGCCAAGGCCCACGATCATGCGACCGCGCCCAATCATGGCGTCGATGGTCTGCGCGCTCATCGCCAAGTTGGCCGGCGTGCGTGCCGCCAGCTGTGCGATGTTGGTGCCGACGCGGATCCGCTTGGTCAACGCGCCGATGTAGGCCAGCGGCGTGATGGCATCCGAGCCATAGGCCTCCGAGGTCCAGACGGTATCGAACCCCAGTTCCTCGGCGCGCAGGATGCGCTTGATCGGCACGTCGATCTTCGGGCCACTGTAACCCATGTTCAGACAAAGTTTCATGCTGTGACTCCCCTTGCGAAGTTATTGGTTTTATACGAACCGCAACAGTATAAATGCGGTCCGAACCATCCATCGAAAGATTGCCTTGCCGAATTCTGGTGGCCGGCAGGCGAATGTGGCACTCTTGGCCGGTGAAAAAATCCGCAACTGTTACCGCCTCACCCAAGGCAGCCTCCGCCGTTCCATACTTTTTCGATCAACCCCTGGCTTTCGTCGACCTGGAAACCTCGGGCGCCACCGCGCACCACGACCGCATCACCGAAGTGGGCATCGTCACCGTCGACCCCGACGGCACAGTCGAGGAATGGAGTTCGCTCGTCAACCCGGGCCAACGAATCCCCCCGTTTATCGAGGCGCTCACCGGCATCAGCAACGCCATGGTCGAGTCGGCGCCGCCCTTCGAGTCGGTGGCAGCCGAGGTGCATAAGCGCCTTGAGGGCCGCATCTTCATCGCCCATAACGTGCGCTTCGACTACGGCTTCCTGAAAAACGAATTCGGGCGCCTCGCCTTCCCGTTCCGCCCGAAGATGCTGTGCACGGCCAAGCTCTCGCGCTCGCTCTACCCCGAGCACCGCAAGCACAACCTCGACAGCCTGATCGAGCGCCACGGCCTGACCTGCACCGCGCGCCACCGCGCGCTGGGCGACGCGCAGGTGCTGTGGCAATTCGCGCAGATCATCCGACGCGACTACGACCCAGCATTGCTCGCCGCATCCATCGGCGCGCAGTTGAAGACGCCCAGCGTACCGCCACGCCTCGACCCGGCCGTGCTCGACGACATTCCCGAAGGCCCCGGCGTGTACATCTTCTACGACGAGGAAAACACGCCGCTCTACGTGGGCAAGAGCGTGGGCCTCCGGTCACGCGTGATGTCGCACTTCGCAGGCGACCACGCCTCGGGCAAGGAGATGCGCATCTCCATGCAGCTAGCACGCATCGAGTGGATCGAGACCGCCGGGGAGCTGGGCGCGCTGCTCACCGAAGCGCGCCTCGTGAAGGAACTGCTGCCCGTGCACAACCGCATGCTGCGCCGCGCGGGCGACCTGTGCGCTTTCCGCTGGACGCCGGGCGCGGTCACCTGCAAGCCACCGGAGCTGGTGCGCGCATCCGACCTCGACCCGCACCGCCTCGCCGAAACCTTCGGCACCTTTCGCTCCAAGCGCCGCGCGCTCGAAGCGCTCGAGGCCATCGCCACCGAGCATGGCCTGTGCCCCTTGCTGCTTGGCCTTGAAAAAGGCACCGCGCGAACGGCGACGGCCATCGGCAAACCACGCCCGTGCTTTGCCCACCAGTTGAAAAAATGCCGCGGCGCCTGCTGCGGCGGGGAATCCGTCGCCGCGCACAACCTGCGCCTCCTGGGCGCCCTGACCAAGCTGAGGATGCGCGCCTGGCCCTACAAGGGCCTCACCGGCTTTCGCGAAACTCAGCGCGCCCCCAACGCCACCGAGCCACGCGCGGACATCCATCTTTTCGACCACTGGTGCTACCTGGGCACGGTGCGCAGCGAAGAGGAACTGCATGCGCGCCTGGACTCGCGGCTGGAACCGGCGTTCGACCTAGACACCTACAAGATCCTCTCGCGCGTGCTCGACCACAAGAAGCACGGGCTGGACATCATCCCCATGGGACGCAGCACGGCGCGCCAGCTCGCGCTCGAACTCCTGTAGTGAATGGGGGGCAGAGTCAGATTTCCTGTGTGACTTTGACCTGTACCACTGTTGATATGGGAAATCTGACTCTGCCCCCTGTCCGTCATTGATCCTGATCAAGCACGGGCCCTGTACCGCTTGAGGCCGCACATGGGGCACTGCATACTGTTGCGATGGAAGATCCCGATCTCGCACTGCGCTTCGTCGTCGCGCTCGGCCTGGGCATGCTACTCGGCATGGAGCGCGAGCGCACCAAGGGAGAGGAAGGTGCCGCGGGCGTGCGCACCTTTGCGCTCATCGCGCTGAGCGGCGCGGTCGCGGGTTATCTGGGCGACCGTCTGGCGCTGCCGTGGCTGGGCCTGCTCATGTTCGGCGCCATCGCCGCGCTCATCGTCGGCATGTACGTGGTGACTTCGCTGCAGGGCGGGACCGGCATCACCACCGAGGTCTCGGCGCTGCTCGCTTTCTCGCTGGGACTTCTTTGCGCCCTCGGGCAGATGCAGCTGGCAGGGTGGATCGCGGTCGCCATGGCGCTGCTGCTCGCCCTGCGCGACTGGCTGCACCAACTGGCCAGCCGCATCGACGGCTCCGACGTCCAGGCAACACTGCAATTCGCCATCGTCACGCTGATCGTCCTGCCACTCGTTCCGGACGTCAACTTCGGCCCGGCACCGCTCGACGTGATCAATCCGTACAAAATCTGGCTGATGGTCGTGCTTATTTCGGCGCTGAACTTCCTCAGCTACCTGCTGGTCAAGATCCTCGGTGCCGAACACGGCATCGGCCTGGCCGGACTGCTGGGCGGGCTGGTGTCGAGCACAGCGGTGACGCTCGGCTTTTCCCAGCGCAGCCGCCAGGAAGGCGAGGACGCCTCATCCCTGGCATTGGGCATCGTGCTGGCCTGGACAGTGATGTTCCTGCGCGTCGGAATCATGAGCTCGCTGATCAGTTGGGACCTCGGCCGTCGGCTCCTCGTGGCAATCGGGATGCTGTCCATTGCCAGTCTCGCCTCGAGCTACTGGTTGTGGCGACGCCACCAGCAGCGCGAACGGGGCGAGGTCAAGGCGGGCAGCAACCCGTTCGAGCTCAGCGAAGCCATCAAGTTCGGCCTGCTGTTCGGTGTCGTCGTTTTCATAGCCAAAGCGGCCCAGGTATACCTCGGGGACGCGGGCCTCTACCTTGCCGCAGCACTTGCCGGCCTGACCGACGTGGACGCCATCACCCTGGCCATGGCCAACCTCGCGCAGGCCGACGCATCGAACCTGCAGACTGCGGCGCGCGCCATTATCATCGCCGTCATGGCCAATACCATGACCAAGAGCGGCATGGCGATCGGGCTGGGGTCGGCGGAGCTGCGCCGCATCACCCTGCCGATTTCCGCGCTGCTATTCGCCACCGGGATCGCCGGGGCCTTGCTGCTGTGACCGGGGCCGCGAGCGCACACCAAGGCCGAGCAGGCTGACATGCCGAAGAACCACGGGCCGGTGCACCAGATCGAGTTGCGGGTGAGCGAGCTCTCGCAGCTGTTCAACTCGATGGACCCGACGCCCTTCCATCATCGCGACCTGGACCCCGACGCAGAGGAATTCCTGGAGAGCTGGGCGCTGGAGTTCCCGCAGGACAGCCACTTTCGCATCGTCGTCCACATCCAGAACATGCCCCCGGATGACCCCACACCGGTTGTCGCCGAAGCCATCCACAACTACTTCGACTACAAATCGCTGCTGATGAAGCGCAACCTGCGCGTTCTGCTGCTCGAAGGCCGCACCAGCCTCCTGATCGGACTGGGCTTTCTCGCCTTCTGCATGCTCGGCGCCGACTCCCTGGCAAGCTACGCCTTCAGCCCTTACCTGCGGGTGCTCAAGGAGGGCCTGACCATCGGCGGCTGGGTGGCCATGTGGCGACCGATGCAGATCTTCCTCTACGAATGGTGGCCGCTTGCGCGCCGCAGCAGGATTTACCACAATCTGGGTCGCGCCATCGTGCACGTGACACAGGGGAAAGTGCATGCTGCGCCGGGCGCAGCTGCGCACTGACCGGGGCCATCGGCGTGGATGGCACCATGGTGTCGATGCTGCGTCGTTTCCATGCCGCCGGCATCACCCTCGACCCGGCCCGACCACGGGTGCTGAAAACCCTACGACGCCTGCAGCGTGCGCAATTCCATGTTGGTGTAGCGCAGGCGGTCGGCCAGCGTCCGCGCAAGCCCCTCGAGCAGCTGGATCGCCAGCTTGCGATGCGCCGCCGTTATTTCGTCGAACTTCGCGCGCGACAACACATAGAGTTCCGTATCCACCTCGGCAACGGCATGCGCCGAGCG
Organism: Betaproteobacteria bacterium; assembly: GCA_947476535.1. Classification (GTDB taxonomy): domain Bacteria; phylum Pseudomonadota; class Gammaproteobacteria; order Burkholderiales; family SG8-39; genus CAIYPG01. Next base: position 7,208 of record CANJRC010000072.1, on the reverse strand, counting down.
CGAATTGCGGTCTAGGAAAGCCATCTCGCCAAAGAAGTCGCCACGTCCGAAGGTGGCGATGTGGTGGGCCTGCCCTTCCGCCACCGGCAGCACGATCCGCACCGACCCCTTGCGGATAAGAAACAGTTCATCACCGATTTCGCCCTGGGAGAAGGCATGCTCGCCGGACTTGAGTGCGCGCTTTTCCATCCCGGCCTCGAGTTCGGCCAGGGTTTGCTCCTTGCGCCCGCTGAACATGGCGATCTCCTTCAACTCGAGCGGGGCTTCGGTGACTGGCGCAGCGTTCGCCTCGGCGAGCATGCGGTTCTCCACCCACTCCAGCGCGTCATCCAGCTCGTCGAACACCGAGGCATGGCGCTCCGGGCGCGCCAGCCCGACTTGGACGAAATACTGGGCCATGTCCTGCCCGGTCGGCACCTTGCGCGGCAACTGGCTGAAGATCAGGAAAGCGCCGCGCTCGGACAGCATGCCCTCGACCTGCTCGAGCATGTGCGCCGCCGTCACATCGACCGACTGCACCCGGCGCAGGTCCAGGATCACGTAGTTGCAGGTTTTCAGGTCAGGCTCCAGCGCCGTGTACAACTGGTCCGCCGTGCCAAAGAACAGGCTGCCCTGCAGCTCAAACACCACCGTCTGGTTGCCGTGCGCCTCTAGTATCGCGCGCTCCTCCGGCAGCCGAATCTGCTTGGAGAACACCTGGTTGCCGTAGACCTTTCGCCGCACGCAGGACGTGGTGACCTTCTCGCGGATGAACAGCAGGGCCGCCAGCGCGATACCGGTGCCGGAGGCTGCGATCAGGCTGACTGTTTCGGCGACCGCCACCACGGCCACTATCACCACGAAATCGAGAATGGTGGAGCGATTGCGCAGCAGCTGCAGGCTGTGCACGTCGAACATGCGCACGCCGATGACGATCAGGATGGCGGCCAGTGCCGCGATCGGAATCCAGGCGATCACCGAGCCCAGCAGCAAGAAGGCCATGAGCGCAAGCACGCCCTCGATCAGGCCGGAGGTGCGCGTCTGCGCGCCGCTCGAAATGTTGACCAGCGTCGCGCCCATGGTGCCGGCGCCGGGGATTCCGCCCACCAGCGTGGCAGCCAGGTTGCCCAGCCCCTGACCGATCAGTTCACGGTTGGAGTCGTGTCGGCTCTTGGTGAGTGAATCCAGCACCACGCAGGTCTTCAGCGTATCGATGGACAGCAGCACAGCCAGTGTCAATGCCGGCACCATCAAGTCCTTGAGCAGGGTGAGGTCCAATCCACCGACGCCCTTCCAGCGCGCGGACAACCCATCAAGGAATCCGGCATCCGATCCACCCAAGGGGCCGATGATCAGGGAATTGCCCTTGAGCGAGAACAGCGAAGCGTCGGCGAATCCGAGCCCGGCATAGGTGAGCACGCCAGCAGCCAGCCCGAGAATCGCCGCTGGAACGACCTTGGTGAAGCGCGGGGCGAAAACCATTACCGCCGCCGTGACTACCCCGACGGTAATGCCCTTCCAGTTCCAGGCGTCGGGAGAAATCAGCGCGTGCTCGAGATTCATGCCCTTAGGGACGCCAAGCAGCTTTGGAATCTGGCTGAGGATGATGATCAGACCCACGCCGCTCAGGTACCCGCTGACCACGGGATAGGGCATGTACTTGATCAGGCGGCCGACGCCCGCCAAGCCGAACGTCAGCTGCAGCGCGCCGCACAACAACCCGATGACCATCATCATCAACAGGATAGTGGCTGGCGCGGTGTTGCCCTGCATCAGCTGGATGGCAAACGCGGAGAGGACTGCCGCGGCCGGCGCGCAGGGCGCCGTGATCAAGCGGTTGGTCCCGCCGAGATAGGACGCAACCAGTCCCAGCGCAGTCGCGCCGAGGATGCCTGCAAGCGCCCCCTGCGCCGCGTAACTCGCGCCAAGCGGCGCGAACACGGTGACCCCAAAGGCGATGGCCGAGGGCAAGGCAACCAGCATGGCAGCCATGCCGCCCCAGAAGTCGCCGGCCATGTTGCTGGTCTTGGTTTCGATCATCTGCTGTCCCGGTCCGTCAACGATGCATCGACACGCCCGGCGGCGAAAGATGCACCCGCACCCAACCGCCACCTCCGTACCGCCCATTTGAGCACCAGTGATCCGCGCTTTCCTTGCGGCACATCAAATGTGTGGCATCGCCCGGCAGCTTGATCCGCGGCAAAATGGAACATTTAATTGTCAGTATTTACTATGTAAATGCAGTGGTAATTTACACTTTTTACTTTAAATGACAGTATTTAATTGCCCCGGCCTGAGAACAGGGCGCCGATTACCCATTGACCGCCAAATCACGCAGCGTACCGTCGAGCGCGGTGTCGAGCACGATCCCCAGGCGGCCCAGCGCCGCGGCAACCACCGGCGTAGCAGCTAGCCCGGCCAGTTCCTCGGGGGCGGACACGAACAGGCGGTAGATCGCCGAGAGCCTGATCACGGATGGATCGCACACCAGCGCCCAGCGCTCGCCGGCGAGTCTTCCGGCCCATTGCCTGGCGGCCAGCGTGACAAGGATGTCTTCGCAGCGATGGCGCGGCAGGCACGCGGCATCGGCCAACTGGGTAAGGCTGAGCACTGCGCCTCGGGCATGTACATCAGCCAGCGCCTTCAGCACTGCCACCGCCTCGCAGAACACGATTCCCGGCAGCCGCGATCCCTCCAGCCGCATGCGCCCATAATCGGGCAGCATGGATGCGACCACTGCACCCATGATCGTCACCATCCACGACACATACACCCACAACAGGAACGCCGGCACGGCCGCAAAGGTGCCGTACACGGAAGCGTAGGTGGTCATTTGCGACACATAGAGCGCGAAGCCGCGCTTCGCAAACTCGAACAGAATCCCCGCCACCAGGCCGCCGACAAGCGCGTGACGAATGCTCACGCGGCGACCAGGCACCAGGTAGTAGAGCAGGGTAAACGCCGCGATGGTGAGCACCCCGGGCGCAAAGCGGATAAGCACGCCAGCCACCCTCGGTGCGCCGCCCACCAGCCCGAGTGACAGCGTGACAACATACGACGAAATGGTCAGGCTGGCGCCGATCAGGATGGGCCCCAGCGTCAGCACCGCCCAGTACATGACAAAGCGGCGTGCCGTCGGCAGGCGGCGCGGCACGCGCCATATGTCGTTGAACGCCGACTCGATGGTGTGCATGGTGAGCAGGGCCGTCACCAGGAGCCCGGCGACGCCGATCATCGTCAGTCGCTGCGCCTGGGGTGCGATCTGCTCGAAATAGCGCGTCACTGCGCGGCCAATGGATTCAGGCAGGACATGCCCCGCCAGCATGTCGTCGAAGCGCATCGCGATCCCGGTGAAACCCGGCGTCATCGACAGCACCATCAACGCCAACATCACCAAGGGCACCAGCGCGAGCAGCGTCGTGAAGGTGAGCCCGGAGGCCACCTGGAAGCAGCGGTCCTCGCGCAGGCGCGTGAGGACGCCGTCCACGAAGCGGCGAAGTTCCGATGCGCCTCTGCCCTCTTCAAGCACCAGACTGCCCCCCCTGAAAACATCCGCTGCGCCACCAATGAAGGACAGGCGACTGCGTACCGTGGCATGCCATCCCGTATTTCTCGATGGCGACTATAGCAGTACTCAAGCGATAATTGCCCCAGGTCGCACCTGCACGATTGCGCCTTGAAGCAAGCATCACACAGCACGAACAAAGAAGCGAAGCCAATGGAACTGAGCAGCACGCAGATCGGCGCAGTCACGACCCACCGCGGTGACCTACCATAGCGTGCAAGAGAGAAACCGGGCGGGTGGTTTCCCGGCTCGACCGATGAACAGGTTCGATGCGCATACGCGGTAGCATTCGTTCACGGACAGGAGACCCACATTGACACCACGAGCGCGAACGGACCATGAATGAACTAATGTACGGCCACAACAGTCTGGCCATTGTCACTGGGCTGCTCATTTGCATGATGCTCTCGGCAGAACTGGGTTACCGGGTCGGCAGGAGGAGGTCTGCCAGGGCCAGTGAGAACATCCGCTCGCAGGTCAACACGGTCCTCGCCGCAATGCTCGGCCTCCTCGCCCTCTTGCTCGGATTCACCTATTCACTCGCACTGCAGCGATACGAGGATCGCAGCCAGGCCGTCGTATCCGAAGCCAATGCCATCGGCACGGCTTACCTGAGGACTAATCTGCTGCCTGGCGAATTGAGGAGCGATATCCAGGCCATGCTTCGGCAATACGTCGATATTCGTGTACGCGAAGGCCGCGTCAGTCTGGACGATGCCGCAGGGGAAGATGCCCTCTCACGGCAGGGCAGCGCCCTTGCGGTGAAGGTGTGGGGCCTCGCCATAAGGGCGCTCGAGAAGGACGACCGCCCCGCAACTACCGGGCTGTTCATCCAGGCACTCAACGAATTGATTGACGCGGCTGACCGGCACCGGGCCGCGCTCGACCGCCATGTGCCCGAGAGCGTGCTATTCCTGGTGTTCGTAACGTTCGTGCTGACCACGACCGTTCTGGGTTACGCGTCCGGCATTGCAGCCCATCGCGTCACCCTGCCGGGCCTTACCCTGCTGGTGTTGATCGCGATGGTCGTCTATCTCATCATCGACCTCGACCGGCCCAGGCGCGGCTTCATCCAGGTGAAGCAGGACAGCCTTGTGAACGTGCAGCGCGGAATGACCGGCGCCCCGGACTCCCCCACCGCGCCCGGAAGCGCCGGAAAGTAGCGCGATGCGCGCAGACACCGCGTTTGCAAAAGCCGCTGCCGCCCTGGGCTACGCCTTCGACAGCGAGATCAAGGTCGGCGTATTCCAGCTGCCCAAGAACGCAACCGTCGAGCTCGACCTCGTGGCACTCGCCGGGTAGCGCCCGAACGGGCCCGCCCTCGCGCAATGGACATCCTTCTTGTTTGCCTGGCATCGGTCTTCGCCGGCTTCATCGACTCGATCGTCGGCGGCGGCGGGCTGATCCTCGTACCGGCGCTGTTTGCAACGTTTCCCGCAGCCGCTCCTGCAACGCTGCTGGGGACCAACAAGAGCGCATCGGTGTGCGGCACGAGCATGGCCACGCTACAGTACAGCCGGCGCGTGGACATGCGTTGGCGGGTGCTGGGGCCAGCCGCGCTGACGGCATTCGCGGGAAGCTTTTTCGGGGCATGGGTGGTGACCCTCGTCGACCCGGCCTTCCTGCGGCGACTGATGCCCTTCGTACTCCTGACGGTGCTTGTCTACACCCTGGCGAAAAAGGACCTCGGCAAGACACATGCGCCGCTTGCCTCGGTCCGCCGCGAAACAACGCTGGCCTGCGCCTTCGGCGGGGTCATCGGCTGGTACGACGGATTCTTCGGGCCAGGCACGGGAAGCTTCTTCATCTTCCTTTTCGTGCGTTTCCTCGGCTATGACTTCCTCAACGCGTCGGCTGCGGCAAAGCTTTTGAATGTCGCGACCAACCTTGCTGCCATCGTGCTCTTCGCCTGGAAGGGGCACATCTGGTGGCAGGTCGGGCTCTCCATGGCGGTGGCCAATGTGATCGGCAGTCTCGCCGGCACGCGACTCGCACTGAAACACGGCGCGACATTCGTTCGCCTGGTGTTCATTGTGGTGGTCGCCGCGCTGATCCTGAAGACTGGTTACGATGCCTTCCTGCGCTGAGCCCGAGCGGCCCGGGCACTGCGGCGTCAGGCGCGCGCAAGCCCGCCGGTGCTATAGTCGGCACAACTGACTGGGGCATCACCCGGGAAAGACTAGGGAGGCGGCACCAGCCCCCCCCAAGGAGCAAGCGCGGAACATGAATCCATGAACAGCACCGCCGCCAACCCGGCCGCAACCAACCCAGCAAGCGATAGCGCCATCGCAGCCGACACTTTCAAACCGGCGCCCGACCCAGCCGACGGCACGCGTTTCAAGGTGCTCGGTGCCCTCAGCTTCTCGCACTTCCTCAACGACATGATGCAGTCGCTGATGCTGGCACTGTATCCCATGCTCAAGGGGGATTTCAGCCTGAGCTACGCGCAGATCGGCATGATCACGCTGATGTTCCAGTTCACCGCCTCGTTGTTGCAACCGTTGGTCGGCATCTACACCGACAAGCACCCCAAGCCCTACGCCTTGTCGATCGGCATGGGCTTTACGTTAGTGGGTCTGCTCGTCCTGGCTGTGGCGCCTAGCTACGGCTTCGTGCTGCTCGCCGCAGCGCTGGTTGGCACCGGCTCCGCGGTGTTTCACCCGGAGTCCTCGCGCGTCGCGCGCCTCGCCTCGGGTGGGCGGCATGGCCTCGCGCAGTCGATCTTCCAGGTCGGCGGCAACGCCGGACAGGCGATGGGACCGCTCGCCGCTGCGTGGATCATCATCCCGTTCGGCCGCCCCAGCGTGGGCGCCTTCTCGGCGGTCGCTCTACTTGCGATCGGGGTGCTGTGGAGCGTCGGCAACTGGTATAGCGCCCACCGTATCGCCAACGCGGGCAAGCCCGCACCGGCCTCGGCGATGCACTCCGATCTGCCCAAGGCTGCGGTCACCCTGTCCATGACCATTCTGATGGTGCTCGCGCTGTCCAAGGCCTTCTACATCACCAGCCTGAACAGCTACCTGACGTTTTATTTGATCGAGCGGTTCGGGACCAGCGTGTCGACGGGGCAGTTCTACCTCTTCCTGCTGCTGGCGTCCGTCGCCGTGGGAACGCTGCTCGGCGGCGTGGTAACGGATCGCATCGGGCGCAGGAACGTCATCTGGATTTCCATCCTCGGCGCCGCGCCGTTTGCCATGCTGCTTCCCTATACGAACCTGGAGTGGACCGGCGTCATGATCGTGTTGATCGGCCTGATGTCCGCCTCCTCGTTCCCGGCCATCATTGTCTACGCCCAGGACATCATGCCCGGGCGCGTCGGCATGGTGGCGGGCCTTTTCTTCGGCCTGTCCTTCGGCATCGGCGGATTGGGAGCAGCGCTGCTTGGAAAACTGGCCGATGTCACCGACATCGTCTATGTCTACAAGGTCTGCTCGTTCATTCTCCTGCTCGGGCTGCTGACGGCATTCCTGCCCAACCTCGACAAGAAGCATCGCAGGAGCTGAGGCGCCCTGGACGCGCCTCGTTCGAACAGCCAAGGGAAACACTGAATAAGTCCCTTGTGCGGTCTGCCCATCATGACGCTCACGCGTTATGAATGGAGAGAGTAACCGAACGGGATGTGGATGACGATGAAGCAAATGACGCTGGCTGCGGCCAAAGGATT
>CANJRC010000071.1 GCA_947476535.1 Betaproteobacteria bacterium | reverse complement strand
CCGCGTTGTCGCGTGTGCTTGGTGCGCATCGCTTTCCCGCGCACAAACCAATGCTTCCTGCGCATCGCCCTTCTGCGCACAAACCAATATCACGCGCCGGATGTAGTATGCAACACGGATTTTCCAGGCCTGCAAGCGGCCATGTTGCGAGGGGAAGAGGATGGGAGAAACGCTGCTGGGCCAGCTGGCCACATTCACGATCGAATCGACATTCGATGCCTTGCCCGATGCGGTGCAACACCAGGGCCGGCGCGCGCTGGTCAACTGGGTGGGCAGCGTTTTCGGCGGCGCCAACACCGACACCGTCGCTGCCGCAGTCAAGGGCGCGCAGGCGCTGGGATCGCAGGGACCGGCATTGCTTTTCGCCCGCGGCGAGCGCCTGGGCATGCCCGATGCCGCGCTCATCAACTGCATGGGCGGCCAATCGCAATCCTTCGATGACACGGACCTGCGCACGCTGGCGCACCCCACGGGCCCCGCGGCCGCGGCCGTTTTTGCCGCCGCCGCCACGCGCAAGGTGTCCGGCCGCGAGGCCATCCACGCCATCCTGCTCGGCATGGAGCTGCAATGCCGCGTGAGCCTGGCCATCGTGCGGGGCGGCGCGCATCCGGGCTGGTACATGACCGGGCTTACCGGGGGCATCGGCGCCGCTGCCGCCGTCGGCAAGCTGTTGGGATTGGACCAGGCGTCGATGACTTCCGCATTGGCCCTGGCCGTGGCGCAGGCCTGCGGCACGCGGGCCACGCACGGCTCCATGGCCGCGGCACTGGTGCCCGCGCTGGGCGCTCGAAACGGCCTCAATTCGGCCTTCATGGCCGCATCCGGCTTCACCTGCTCGGCCTGGGCGCTGGACGGCAAGAACAGCCTCCTGCAGGCGCTCGGCGCAAGTGGATCGGAAGCCGTTGCCTGCGATCGTCTGGGCAACCACTTTGAAGTACTGATGAACACTTACAAACCCTATCCGACGGCGATCGTCATCCAGCCCGCCATCGACGCCTGCCTCAGGCTGAAGCGACGCCTGGACTTCGGCACGGCGCAGATCGCCAGCCTCGACCTGCAGGTGCATCCGCGCGGCATCGACCTCGGGGGGCTCAAGTCGCCGCGCGACTATGTCGAGGCGCAGACCAGCATGCTGCACTGGGTCGCCATCGCGCTCGAACACGGACGCGCGAGCGTCGAACACGAAATGCCGGAAACGAGCGAGACCGAAGCGCTGCGCGCACTCAAATCCCGGATCACCATGCGTGCCGACGATGCGCTCGCGCCCGACCAGGCGCGCGCCACGCTGCGCCTGGCCGATGGCATGGTCCACGTCGAAGAAATCGAGCATGCCGTAGGCAGCCAGCTCAATCCCATGACCGACGCGCAGCTGGAGGAGAAATTCACCAGCCTGTGCCGTCGCATCCTCTCCCCGGAGAAGACTGCCCGGTTGTGGCGTCACAGCTGGGACATCGCAGAGCTTGCCGATGCCGCCACGCTGCCTGAAGCCGCCTCCGTTCATCATGCATGATTACTTGCAGCAAGGCTGCGGTCGATCAGGCGCCCGATATCGCCGAGAGAACCATTTACAGTCGCGCACCACAGCACTTACCATGCACCAACGCCCGCTTTGTCGTCGCCGCTGACCTGAAGGAATGGCACCCATGATTGATTGCCGCGCATTATTCAATTCAGTGCTGAAATTCGCGTCCGGGGCTGCCCTCGTCACGGCCCTGTCCGCGAGCCTGCCGCTGTCCAACGCGCTTGCCCAGGCCAATCTCGACCAACTGGTCACAGCCGCCAAGGCCGAAGGCGAGGTCGTTTTTTACCTGGCGCCCACCGAGCCCATCGCCAAGGCGCTCGTCGACGCCTTCACCGCGCGCTACGGCATCAAGGCCTCGTTCCTGCGCCTGTCCACCACGCCGCTGCTGCAGCGCTTTTCCGCCGAAGCCGATTCAAACAACACCGGAGCCGACGTGTTGTGGCTATCCGGCAGCGCCGAGCAAAATGGCACCTTCGGCAACGATGCAGCCAAGCGGGGCTGGATCGAGCCGGTGGCGCGCGCCGGCCTGCCGGTGCTGCAAGGCGGGCGCTTTCCGGCGCGCTTCCTCAAGGAGAACAGCGCCGTCACTGAATTTGGCATGTGGATCATCGGGTTCAACACGAGCAGGATCAAACCCAACGAAGTGCCCCGCACATGGAAGGAACTGCTCGATCCGCGCTTCGCCAACCAGGTCATCATCTCCGACCCGCTCATCTCGGATGCCTACCTGCCGTTCTGGGGATTGCTGTTCGAGTCCTATGGCGAGGATTTCTTCGCGCGCCTGCGCGCCCTCAAACCGCGCGTGATGTCGAGCGCGGTCCCGGCCACGCAGGCCCTGGCCGCGGGCGAAGCCACGCTGGTCATCCCCACGGTGCACGCGCTCATTTCCTCACTCAAAGCCAAGGGCGCGCCGATCGAAGCGCTCACGCCCGATGTCACCACCAGCACCGAATCGGAAGTCTTCCTCGTCGCGCGCAGCCGCTCCAAGCACCCGAATGCAGGCCGCCTGCTGGTGAATTTCATGCTCTCCGAGGAGGGAAGCAAAGCCATCAATGGCGTCTCGGGCGGCGTCGAATCCGTCTACAACACGCGCGCCCTGCCCTCAGGCTACAAGTCGCCGCGCATGAACATCGACCCGACTACGCTGAAGCGCCTGCTCGGCTTGTAACCAGGCAGAGAAAAGCGCCAAACAACGTGGGGACACGCATTTGACTCGGACACCCGGTCCGCACCACACTTGGGGCGCTGACTGGCACTGACGAGGACGCTGCCGGAATACACTACGGAGCAAAACAAGGGGGAAACAGGAATGGCATGGAAATTCGAGTTGGTGGCAGGACCGCTGGGCTACACCAGCGAAGGCCCGGCTTGGGACGGAAAGCACCTGTATTTCTCGCTGATCCAGGAAAAACGCATCATGCGCTACGACCCGAAGTCGGGCGAGTGCATCGAATGGAAGAACAACACCAAGGGCGTCAACGGCATGTTGTTCGGCGCCGATGGCAGGCTCTATGGTTGCCAGGCCACTGGCCGCGCCATGGTGCGCTTCGAGGTCGACGGGTCCATGACCACGCTGGTGGACCGCATCGACGGCAAGCGGCTCAACACCCCGAACGACCTTGCCATCGACAAGAAGGGTCGCATCTGGTTCTCCAACCCGTGGAACACCGGTCTTGTCGCCCCGGGCGACACCAAGGAACTCGCTGACGAATCCGTGCTGCGCGCTGATCCCGGTCCGGACGGCAAATACTCGGTCACGCGCGTGGCCACCAACCTCACCTCACCCAATGGTGTGCTGCTGTCCCTTGACGAGAAGGTCCTCTACGTCGCCGAATGCGACTATGGCGAAGACCGCCTGCGCGAGCTACGCGGCTATCCGATCAACGATGACGGTTCGCTCGGCAAGCACACCGTGCTGCACCAGTTCGGCCGCGACCATCGGGGAGTGCACCGTTCGGTGGACGGCATGTGCCTCGATTCGGAGGGAAACATCATCGCCTGCGCCGGCTGGTCGAAGAGTGGCCCGGGGCCGCTCATCTATGTGTTCGCGCCCTCGGGTCGCGTGATCGAAACGCATGAGATTCCCGCCGACCATCCGGCCAACTGCACGTTCGGCGACGCAGACCTGTCGACGCTTTACGTCACCACCCGCACCGGTCACCTGTGGCGCGCGCGCACCGAACGCCGGGGCCACATGCTCTATCCGCTCTACGCCGCAGGCAAACACTAGCACTCTAACGAACACCCAACGTCATCGGCTTCACCCACATTCCATCCGAGGAGGAAACATGAAATTCGTCAGCAGGCGGTTGACCGCCCTCGCGCTTGCCGCCATCGCGGGACTCGCTACACCGGTGGGCTCGCTCTGGGCACAGGCATTCCCGAACAAGCCCGTGCGCATCATCATTCCGTTTGGCGCAGGCTCGGGCTCAGACGTCGGCGTGCGGCTGCTCACCGAAGCGATGTCCAAGAGCGTCGGACAGAGTTTTGTGATCGAAAACCGCCCCGGCGCATCGGGCAACCTCGGCATGGCGGCTGCGGCCAAATCGCCGGCCGATGGCTACACCTACGTCACCGGCGGCCTCGGCGTCAACGCCATGAACCAGTTCATGATGTCCACCGAGCGCATGGGATTCGACCCCGAGAAGGACATTGAACCGGTGATCCTCGTGGCCAAGCTGCCGTTCCTCTTCGCCGCGACCTCGAACTTCGGGCCGAGCAACGTGAAGGAACTCATCGCCGCCATCAAGGCCAAGCCCGACTCGGTAAACGTCGCCATCACGCAGACTTCGTCGCGCATCCTCGTCGAATTCTTCAACCGCACCACCGGCGTCCCGCTTTTCCTCGTGCCCTACAAGGCCGCGGGCAATGCGATGTCCGACGTGATCGGCGGCACCGTCAACATCGCGGTCGAAACCATCGCTGCGCTGCGCCCACATGTCACCAGCGGGCGCCTGAAACCCATCGCCGTCACCAGCCGGCGCACCAGCGAACTCCTGCCCGGCGTGTCCTCGGTGGCCGAACAAGGCATCGCCGACTTCGAGTACGTCGGCTGGACATCCATGTATGGGCCGCGCGGCATGCCGCGTGAAGCCGTGAACATCATTAATGCCGAAATGAACAAGGCCCTCGCGATTCCCGAGATCAAGCGCCGCTTCATCGACCTCGGGTTCGAGCCCGGTGGCGGCACACCACAGGACCTGCTGGCCTTCGAAAATGCCGAGCGCCGCCGCTGGGGCCCGCTGATCAAGTCCGCGGGCATCACCGCGGAGTAATGGTCCGATAAACTCGAAGGCGGCGCCGGATCGGGAGGCATTCTCCCCGGTTGCGCGCCGCCTGCAGCATCCGCCGGCGCATCACCCAGAGCAACTCTCGCCCCGCGCATCGCCGCTACGCGGCCCGGGCTTACCCAGCAACTGCAAAGAACGACATGAAGTCCTATCGACTCGGCATTGACATCGGCGGCACCTTCACGGACGTCGTCCTCATCGGCGCAGGGGGCGAGCTCTACAGCAAGAAAATCCTTTCCACGCCGCGTGACTACAGCCTCGCCATCGAGCAGGGCGTGGGCGAGCTCATGGCCGAGACAGGCATCACCGGCGCGCAGGTCGCCGAGCTGGTGCACGGCACCACGGTGGCCACCAACACCATCATCGAGCGGCGCGGCGCGAAAGTGGCGCTCGTCACCACGCGCGGCTTTCGCGACGTACTCGCGCTAGGTCGCTTTCGCGCGCCGCGCCTCTACGACCTCACCTACCGCAAGCCCGAGCCGCTGGCCGAGCGGCGCCTGTGCTTCGAGGTGACCGAGCGCGTCGACGCCGAGGGCAACATGCTCCAGCAGGTCGATGAAGCCGAACTCGCGACCATCGCCGAGGCCCTGAAGACGGAGAAGGTCGAGGCCATCGCGCTGTGCTTCATCAACTCCTGCATCAACCCGGACAACGAACTCGCGGCGGTGCGCGTGCTTGCATCGAAGCTGCCCGGCGTGTCGATCTCCGCCTCCACGCAGCTGGTGCCGCAAATCGGCGAGTACGAACGCACCAGCACCACCGTGGTCAATGCCTACATCCGCCCGGTGGTGGAGAAATACGTCGAGTCGCTGATCTCGCGTCTCTCACGCATGAACATCACGGCGCCGCTCATGATCATGCAATCGAGCGGCGGCATCCTCCCGGGCGAAGTGGCCGCGCGCACGCCGATCTTCATCATAGAATCCGGCCCTGCAGCCGGCGCCCTGGGCGCACAGCGCCTCGCCGCGCACGTGAACCTCGGCGACATCATCGTCTTCGACATGGGCGGCACCACGGCGAAGGCCTCCATCGTGAGAAACAACCAGCTCGCCCTCGCCCCCGAAACCGAGGTCGGCGGCGGCGCGGCGCTGGGCGCGCGCATGATCAAGGGCGGCGGCTACGCGGTCCAGGTGCCCACTATCGACATCGCCGAAGTGGGCGCGGGCGGCGGCAGCATCGCCAACATCGACGTGGCGGGCGGCATACACGTGGGGCCGCGAAGCGCCGGCGCAGAGCCCGGCCCCATCTGCTACAACCGCGGCGGCACGCAGCCCACCGTCACCGATGCCAACCTGCTGCTGGGCTACCTCAACCCGGATGCGCTGGTGGGCGGCGACCTGAAGCTTGCCTACGACAAGGCCGAGGCCGCGATGACCGACATGGGCGCGAAGCTCAAACTCTCGGTCACCGACACCGCCTACGGCATTCACCTCATTGCCAACGCCAACATGATGCGCGCGTTGAAGGCCGTCACCTCCGAAGGCGGCCATGACCCCGCCAAGTTTTCACTTGTGGCCATCGGCGGCAACGGCGCGGTGCACGCGGCCAACCTCGCGGAAGCGCTCAACGTGCGCCGCATCATCGTGCCGCCGGTCGCAGGGCTGTTCAGCGCGCTGGGCATGCTGTTCGCCGATGTCGAACACCAGATGATCACCGCCTTCTACCGGCGCCTGGAATCGGTGCGGGCCGGGGACATCAACGCGGCCGCGAAATCCCTCATGGAAGAGGCGCACCGCATGCTCATCACCGAGGGCTACACGGCCGAGGCGCAGCGCAACGTGGTGCTGCATGCCGACATCAAGTACTTTGCGCAAAGCGGCGCCCTCACCATGCCCTTCGCGGGCTTCCCGGTGACGGCCGCCATGCTGGCCAACGTCGCGAAAGCCTACGGCGACCTGCACGAGCAGACCTTCGGCTATCGCTCCGACACCGAGCCCCTGCAGTTCGTGTCGCTGAAGATCGTCGGCCGCGGCCTCTCGGGCACGCCGCGCATCCCCGCGCGCGTCGAGCGCGCACAGGAGCGCATCGCCAAGGAAGGCACCCGCCGAGCCTACTTCGGCCCAGAGCTCGGCTGGCGCGAAACCAGGCTCATGCCCCGCAAGGCGCTCGGCGCCAAGCCCGTCGCCGGCCCCCTCATCGTCGAGGAGTACGACGTCACCACCGTCGTGCGCCCCGGCTGGAGCGCGCGCGTGGACGACTGGAACAACATCATTTGCGAACGCACGGAACAGGCACGATCATGACCGACAATATCAACCCAATCCGCCTCGAGCTGCTGTCAAACGCACTCGCTTCCATGTGCGACAACATGCTGGGGCTGGTGGTGCGCACGGCGCGCTCGACCAATATCAAGAACACCATGGACTTCGCCGCCACCGTGTGCGACCCGCAGGGCCAGCTCGTGGCGCAGGGCGTGGCGCTGCCGGCGCAGCTCGGGGCCATGACGCCGGCGCTCAAGGGGTGCCTCGCCTGGGTCGGCGACGACTTCAACGAAGGCGACATCATCGCCAGCAACGACCCCTACGCGGGCGCGAGTCACCTCAACGACGTTTTCATGTTCAAGCCGGTGTTCGTGGCTGGCGAACGCGTGGCCATCCTCGGCCTCATCCTGCACCACACCGACCTGGGCGGCCGCGTGCCGGGGGGCAATGCCACAGACAGCACAGAGATCTTCCAGGAAGGCCTGCGCATCCCGCCGTGCAAGATCTATGAAAAGGGCAGGCCCAACGTGGCCCTGTTTCGCGTCATCGAGCACAACACGCGCGTGCCGCACCGCGTGATGGGCGACATCAAGGCGCAGATCGCCACGCTGGATGGAGGCGAAGTGGAACTGCGCACCATCATCAGCGAGTTCGGCGTCGCCAACTACAAGGCCTACACCACCGAACTGCTCAACTACACCGAGCGCCTGGCGCGCGCCAACATCGCGGCGCTGCCCGACGGCGTGGTGGAGTTCACCGACTGGAACGACGACGACGGCGCGGGCCCCGGCGCAGGCCCGGTCAAGCTGCACGTCACCATCACCAAGCGCGGCGAGGAGTTCACGCTCGACTTCACCGGCACCGACCCGGCCGGTCGCGGCGCGCTGCAGCCCAACCTGCATTTCACCACCTCATGTGCCTGCGCTGCGCTGCGCACCGTGATCGACCCGGACATCCCCAACAACGCGGGGTTCTTCCGCGTGGTGAAGGTGATCGCGCCCGAGGGCTGCTTCCTGAATCCGCGCTTTCCCGCCGCCACCGGCGCGCGCGGTCAGGTCGGCTTTCGCATCCGCAACCTCGTCTTCGGCGCACTGGCGCAACTGCTCCCCGACCGCATCCCGGCCTGCACCGGCGGCTCGGAATTCGGCATCGTGTTCGCCGGCTACGAGCTGAACGAGAAGAAAGAACGCAAGCCCTTCCTGCATCTCGAGTACCACAACACCACCGGCCAGGGCGGCGGGCCGGTGAGCGACGGGCAGGATGCCGGCCCCTACTGCATCGGCAACCTCGCCAATGTGCCGGTGGAAATCGTGGAAGCCGAGAGCCCGCTGCGAGTCGAGCAATACGCCTTCCTTCCCGACACCGGCGGTGCAGGCAAGTACCGCGGGGGCCTGGGCATCGTGCGCCAGTACCGCCTGCTCAATGAAGAGGCCACGGTGCAGCTGCGCTCCGACCGGCACCTGCACCCGTGCTGGGGCCTGCACGGCGGGCAGCCGGGCGCGGTGGCGCGCTCCACGCTCAATCCGGAAACCGACCACGCCGAGAAGCTGCCCTCAAAGTTCGTGCGCAAAATGAAAGAAGGCGATGTGTTCCGCGCCGAGATGCCGGGCTCGGGCGGCTACGGCCACCCCTTCGAACGTGACCCGGAAGCCGTGCGCCGCGACGTGCTGCAGGGCAAGGTCACGCCCGCCCATGCGCGCGCGGCCTACGGCGTAGCGGTGACGGACAAGGGCGTGGATCTGGCCGAGACGAAGAAACTGCGCGCGGCTCAAAGCGCGCGCTGAATCTGGAACGAAGCGCCTACCCCACGCGCTGAACCTGGCCCGTGCGCGACGACTCGCGCATCGCATCGATGAGCTTGTGCATCCGGATCGCGGTGGCGAAGTCAGGCGCGACGCTCGCTTCGCCCCGGATCGCCTGCGCGAAGCCGTGATACATCTGGCCCACGTTGAAAGGCAGGCCCTGCGGCATTCCCGGGGGCACGAAGATGAACTGCTTCAGGGGTTCGATGGGCTGCAAGGTGTTGCCGCCCTGCGCACCGGATAGTTTCACTTTCGCCATCTGCGGCGAATCGCTGCCCGTGGCCACCAGCGTGCCCTTGGAGCCGTACACCTCCATGCGATAGGAGCTGCCCGCGTAGGGTACGTGCGCCACGTGCGAGGACACCAGTGCCCCGCTGGCCAAGCGCCCATTCAACAGGATGGTATCGGGCGAAGTGACGTTGGTCACCGTCTTCTTCGTGTCGGTGATGAACCATTCCTTGGTCTGCGTACCGATACGGGCATGCACCTCGGCGAACTCACCCAGCACGAAGCGCATCGCATCCACGCTGTGGCCGTTGGCGATGGTGAGCGTGTGCGCGCCCTTGGCGTCGTCCCACTGCCATTCGCGCTCCTGCGGCCGATCGAGGATGCCATCGCGGATCAGCACGAGGTTGCACGAGCGCACCTCGCCCACGTAGCCCTCGGCGATGAGGTGCTTCATGGTGAGGATGGAAGGCTCCACGCGCGCCTGCAGCCCGACCACGCGCACAACACCTTTTGCCTTCGCGCGCGCCTCCATTTCCTCGGCCTGCGCCGTGGTCTGGCCGAGCGGCCACTCGGTGTAGACGTGCTTGCCCGCGTCGATAGCGGCCATGGTGTGCTCGTAGTGCGAGGGCACGCGCAGCACCACCGCCACGGCATCGATGTCCGGGTGCGCGAGCATGGCGCGGTAATCGTGGAAGGCGAGCTTCGCGCCGTGCTTGCGCGCCGACTCCTCGGCGCTTTCCTTCTTCGTGGTGCAGACCGCGGTCAGCTCGAAGTCGGGCGCGGCGGGCGCGGCAGGCAGGTGCGAGCGTGATGCCCAGCCGACGTGGATGTTGGCACCAATGATGCCGAGGCGAATTTTCTGTGCGGCCATGTGATTCCTTCGTGGTCAGTATTGGTTGTGATTCGCCATTTGAACCATCGCTCACGATCACGATGAAATGACGGGATGGGGAACCTAGGGTAATACGGGCAGTTTCAGCGCCTTGCATGCCTTGCGAAGCTGTTGGTCCAGGGTTGCGAGCGGAACATTGCGCCGCTGCGCCAGTTCCAGGTAAGCAGCGTCGTACGAAGTCAGTCCGAAGCGCCGCGCAATATTGATCACCTGCTCAAGCGTCGCACTGGTGTCGGTTTCTATGGGCAAGGCGGACAGCGCGGAAAAACACCGCTCGAAGTCACCGTCCTTGATGCGCCTTCGCCGCCAAACCGTCAGCAGCGTATTGCTGACCTCGAGCGGCCAGATCGAAGGCACATGCGCGCTCTCGTGCTCCAGGCGATCGGGATCAACTCGGCCACCGGCTTGCCGTGCCGGGTAATGACGAAGCGCTCGCCCTTCAACACGCGCTCGAGCAGCTTCGGAAGGTGGGTCTTGGCCTCATAGGCCCCGATTTCAGACATGGTTCGCCCTGCCTTGGCTTTGAAAGTCGGACTAGTCTGAACTAGTCTGATTTTCTGGTCAATCCGGGGTCCACTTCCTCAGAACCCCAGCAGCTTCATGATCTGGTCGATGCGCGACTTGGGCACGCGTTTGAGGGCTTCGTATTGTTTCGGCAGCTTGCCCGTGTCGAACATCGAGAAGCTAACCGGACTGCATCAGCCGGCCGGGGCACAGTCCCATCAAAGATCCAGCTTGATCCCCGCCGACTTGATGACCTTCTCGTACTTGGCGAGGTCGGCGCGGATCAGCGCGGAGAAACGCTCGGGCGTGTTGACGAAGGGATCGGCGCCCTGCCCGGAGAGCTTCTCTTTCATGTCGGGGGCAACCACGATCTTGCCGATCTCGGCCGACAGCTTGTCGAGCACGTCCTTGGGCGTGCCCGCGGGCGCGAGGATGCCGTACCAGAAGCGCATGTCGAAGCCCGGCAGCCCCGCCTCGGTGAAGGTGGGCACCTGCGGCAGCACAGGCGAGCGGGTTTCGCCGGAAATGGCGATGGCCTTGAGCTTGCCCGAGTTGATGAACGAAAGCACCGAGATCGGCGCGCTGAAGTACATGTTCACCTGCCCGCCCACGAGGTCGATCACCGCCGGGCCCGAGCCCTTGTAGGGCACGTGAACCATCTTGATTCCCGCCATCTGGCTGAGCAACTCGGGGGCCATATGCGTCGGCCCGCCGGCACTCGCCGTGGCGTAGGTCACGAGGCCTGGCTTGGACTTGGCGTAGGCGATGAACTCCTTCAGGTTGTTGCCCGGCACCGACGGATGCACCACCTGCACCAGCTCGCTGCTGGCGATGGTGGCCACCGGCGCGAAATCCTTCACCGTGTCGTAGGGCAGGTTGTTCACCAGGAGGCCATTCAGCACATGCGTGGTGGAGATGAGGAGCAGCGTGTAGCCATCGGGCTTGGACTTGGCCAGTGCATCCGTGCCGATGACGGTGTTGCCGCCCGGGCGCGGATCGACGATCACCGTCTGGCCCCAGGCCTCGGTGAGCTTGGGGCCGATCATGCGGGCGATGGTGTCCGGGCTGCTGCCTGCGGCATACGGCGTGATGAGGCGGATCGACCGGTTGGGATAGGCCTGCTGCGCGAGGCTTGCGCCGGCGCTCGCGACGAGCACAGTCGTCGCCAGAATGCGGACCCACATGCGGGATGCAACAACGGATGATTTCATGCGATTTCCTCCTCGGTTCAACAGCAGGCGACCCAGCGGGTGATCATATTGAGCATGGGGCGGTACGTCAATGAAAGGCGCGCATCGAAGCCCTGCATATCGCACGACGTTCAGCCAAACAATCGTTGCAGCAGTTCGTCGCGCTCCATCCGCAGGTGTGCGGCAACGTCTCCAAGAATGGCAGACAAGGTGCCAACCTTCAGCGGGTCATGTGCGGGAATCGTGACATGGTGCTGGGTCGGCGATGCGGTAGTGAGCCGAATGTGACTGCCGGTCTGGCGGGTAATCCGGTAGCCGGACTTTGCGAGCGCCTTGGCAAGTTCGGCGCCCGAGAGATCTCGCGGCAGCTTCACGCTGCGATGACTTCGTCCCGGACAAAATGCAGTCGGATCAGCTTCGGTTGCGTGCCCTCATCGAAGTGACAGCGCACAGCATCGCGCACGCGTGCATGAAGGTCCGCCATGGACTCAGCGTCAGTGAAAATCGACTCGCCCACTGCTCGGGCGGAGAACCCGCCTTCGGGGGACTGCTCGACGATGAAGATGATCTCGCTCATGTTGCAAATTGTAGCCCAAGGGGGATTTCATCACCCGACCCGGCGAGCACGCAGGCAATGGCCTGCGGAAAGGTCTCGAACACCACGGGCGATGAGGGCGACGAGGCCAAGGCATGCGCCACCGGGTCGGCGGCCAGACGATAGCCGCGCCGCAGGGCCGCATAGAGCGCTTCGCCGGCCAGCATCCAGCCATACCAGTTCTTCGGGTGCGCGAGCGCCGCTTCGCGCGTGGGCGAGGCAAAGCAATGGATCTCCGCGCGCATGAGCGAGCGCTCGGCGGGCCGGGCGCGGCCATCGGCACTCCAGTGGCGCGACGCATCCACGCCGACTGCGCGGGCGCCGATGCTGCGGCACCAGGCGGCGACTGCCTTCGGGTCGGCAGACGCAAAGCGATCGAGGAGCACGCCGTTACACAGGGCAACGGCGTGAAAGCCCCTCTTCGTGCCGCCGACATCGATGCCGGCGACAACTTCGCCGGACACGACAACCGCAACGCACTTGCTCACATGCCCTCGATGAAGTCAGGAGATAAACCCGATACGGCGCGCGGGGAGCGTAGCACGCTGGACAACATCGCCACGCCTTGCTCTGTGAACGCGTAAGGAAGCGCTCGGTGGGGGCCGCCCCTGTTTGAAATCACAATCTGTGATTTCAAACTCCTGAACTCCTGATACGTAAGCTGGACTCCGATCATGATGCTCCTCGCAAGGCTCGCGGCCGATCTCAGCGCGCAGGGCACCCTCGTGAGGGGCTTTCTTCGATCCGCCCACGTGATGCCACCACAATCGGCACCGTATCAGGCCGCGCCATCGATTGCAGTAAAGTTCGCCCACGCATTCATGGATTGGACTCGAACGCAATGGCCACAACCCCCGCCAGCGGCAAGGCACTGCTCCTGATCGACATCAACGTCCTCGGCATCGGCTCGATGCACGAGTACGAATACAAGGGCTGGACGCACGCCGGGCGGGAGACGGGCGCCATCCACGGCGCGTTCACCAAGCTCTCGAGGTTGGTGAACGCGCATGGCGACAAGGTTCCCGTCGTGCTGTGGGATGACCGGTGCCGATGGCGCGAGGAAATCCTGCCGCAGTACAAGCGCCACCGCTGGGACACGCCCGAGCAGCAGGCGTTCCTCGAGAGCTACCTGTTCCAGGCGGAGCTGATCCGCGCGCAGTTGCTGCATCTCGGAATCCCGCAACTGTTCTGCCCGAATTTCGAGGCCGATGACCTTGTCGGCCTCATCTGCAGGAACCTCGACACAAGCTGGCACGTCACGCTCGCAACCACCGACACCGACTGGTACCAGGCGGTTCGACCCAACGTGGTGTGGCAATCGACGCGCACCGGCCAGGTGATCACCGAGGCCGCGCTCGGCGACACGACCCTCGTCAAGGAAGGGCCCTTCGTCTCCACCGATCACTTCATCCAGGCCAAGGCGTTGGCGGGCGACCCGTCCGACGGCATTCCCGGCGTGAAAGGCGTCGGGCTCAAGACGGCTGCCAAGATCATCAAGGAACACGGCACCATCGAGGCGCTGTGGGCGAAGCACGACGCGAGCGAACCGCTGAAAGGCGTGGTGCTGCAGCGCACGGCCGGCCCGGAATATCGGGACACCTATTACCGCAACCTGAAACTCGTCGACTGGCGCCTCGCGCCACCGCTCGAGCGAGCCTTCCGGATCGAATTCGATTCCCCCAACACCGATGCGCTGAACGCGACGTCCGCGCAGTGGGGGCTTGAAGACACGCTGGAACCCTGGCAGCGCTATGCACTGCCGCGCGATCTCGCGCTGTCGGCGTTGAACGAGATCCGGGAGGTACTGGAGGCGGCGTCCTCCAGAAGTTGACGGGGTTTGCTCCGCCATACGATGCCTGCCGGGCCGGGCGCCTATGGCATATAGCTCCTCCATTGCGCATCGTACGCTGCCAGCGTATAGTTCAGCGGATGATGTTTGTTGAACTCTCTCCGTTTGTCGCGTTTCGTGCCGAGCATTGGAGCGATGACGAACTGCAGGAAGACCTTACCCGCGAACAGGTCAAAATACTCGCAGAACTCATGAAGGACATCATCAATGGATAAGAAACACTTCGATCAACTGGTCAAAGGCGTGCGCGAGATGAAACGCCATATGGCCGGCAAGACCGTGCGCGGGTCAAAGACCACCGTGGTCTCAACACCGGACGTGCGCATGATCCGGGAATCCGCGCAGATCAGCCAAAGCCAGTTCGCCAAACTCATCGGCGTGAACCTGCGCACGCTGCAAAACTGGGAGCAGCACCGCACCAAGCCCACCGGCCCGGCCAAAGCGTTGTTGAAGATCGTCGCTTCGGACCCCCGCGCAATCGAGGCGCTGCACGAATAAGCAGGGTCAGTTCAGATTTTCCGTCGGCGTTAATGCCGAAATGTGGCACTGACCCCTACGTCCCCCTACGTCGCTCGCTTGCCGAGCCATGGGCCTATGGCATATTATGCCAATGACCCCTGATCCTCGCGAGACTCCCATGCCCACCCGCAATGTCGTCCTTACCGACCACCAGGCGCAGCTCGTCGAAAAGCTCGTGGCCACGGGACGCTACCAGAACGCAAGCGAAGTGCTGCGCGAAGGGCTGCGCCTGATCGAGGATCGCGAAGCGCAGGACAATGCCCGACTCCACGCGCTGCGCGAGGCCGCCCGCGTCGGGACAGGCGACATCGACGCAGGGCGTTTCCGCAGCTTCGATTCGCCCGCCGCGCTCAGCCGTCGTTTGGCCGCAATTGCCGATAAGGCGATCGGCCGGAAGCCGGCGACTCGCGCGAAGTGAGTGCAGGAACGGGCTGGACGATTCGCCTCACGGCAGCCGCCGAGGCCGACTTCGAGGAAATCCTGCACTGGACCGCAGACCAATTCGGCGCAGAGCAAGCGCGCCGCTACGCCGAAGCGATTTCGGCGGCTCTCAACGAGCTTGCAGCCGGCCCGGCCGTCGTGGGCGCGAAAAGGCGGGACGACATCCTCAAGGGGATTTTCACGCTTCAGGTCGCCCGCAAGGGCCGCAAGGGGCGTCATTTCATGATGTTCCGCGTCGGGCGTGCTCCGGGCCACAACGTGATCGAGGTCTTGCGCCTCCTTCATGACGCCATGGATCTGCAGCGCCACCTGCCCGCGGACGATGAAAGTACCTAACCCTCGACATACTCCCGCGCAACGCCAATCAAACCAAGACCTTCCGTCCCACCAGGATAAACAGCCGCGCCGCTTCAAATTCTCTAAGCGAGAATGGCTTGACTTCGTATGGCGTTTCCACCATATTATTCAAATGTCTGGCGCAACCATCAAACCCGTCTCATGGATCGGTTCGAGCTACAAAGACTTCCGGGAATTTCCGGATCCCGTGCAGGACTCCATGGGGTACGCGCTGTATCAGGCGCAGATCGGCCGGAAGCATGGCAGCGTCAAACCGCTCAAGGGTTTTGGCGGGACTGGCGTCCTTGAGGTCGTTGCCGACCATGTGGGCGACACCTTCCGGGCGGTGTACACGGTGAAGTTCGCGACGGCAGTCTATGTCTTGCACGCATTCCAGAAGAAGTCGAAGTCGGGAATCAAGACCCCGACCGAAGAGATGGAATTGATCCGTCGGCGGCTCAGGGCAGCCGAGGCCGATTACAAGATGCAGCTTGAACAAGGAAAAGCATCATGAAAAAAGATCCGGATACCCGCGTCAAGCGCGGCACGAAGAACGTTTTTGCCGATCTCGGCTTCCCCGATGCCGAAACCCACCTGCTCAAAGCCGAACTGGTGACCCGGATTCAGAAGGTCATCACCGCGCAAGAACTGACCCAGGTCGTGGCGGCCAAACGCATGGGCCTCAGTCAGCCGGACGTTTCGCGGCTGCTCAACGGGCAATTCCGCGACGTGTCCGTCGAGCGCCTGATGCGACTGCTCACGCGGCTCGGCTGCGACGTCGACATCACCATTCGTGACCACGGGAAATCGGCGGCGCCCAAGGACACAATCCGCCTGCAGGCCGCCCCGGTATAGCGCCACAGGAATACCGCGCCTTTCCCGCCAACCGCCATTCGGGGCGGGGTCGAATCCTCCCGCGCATTGCCAATCAAGGCAAGGCCAAATTAATCCAAGGCAGGCTCACCCAGTGAGCCACATCACGCGCATACTTTCCCTGTCGCCGATTTAAGCAACAACTTGCGGGCGACTCATAAATTCCGCTAAAGCGCTGGCACGCCTCCACCCCGGGGTCGGCCATCGGCCGATCAACGAGGAACCCCGGAGGCGCCATGCAACACCATCCAGCCCACCCAGATGAACACCCGCGCCTCGCGCTGCTGCGCCGGCAGGTGCTCGGCCTGCCCGTGGAGCATCACCACCACGCACCCTGAACCGCACCCGCACCCACAGCTTTCACGGCTGGCCCACCAGGAGGCAACTCCGAACGGGCCGGGGGATTTGTACGCCAGATTGCGGCCCCGGAATTTTTCCGAACCCGCTAAACAGGAGATTGCCATGACCGACCTCATCAACCGCCGCCCGGCGGGCTTCGACTACGACTTTCGTCCCGCGAGCTACTTCGAAGACGTCGACCTGAAGACCATCGTCCTCGCGTCGATCAGCGGCGAGCACCGCAGGAGGGACGTCGAAGAGCGCCTCGCATCCGGGGACTTCAACCCCCTGGTGTGGGGCGAATGGCTCACCGACTCGACGCTCGACCCCGACTTGCGCAGCCGGCTATCGTCGGTTCATCCTTCCCTGATGAGCGGGGAATACCTCCCGCCGATGGGCGCGCAGGACATCGAGATCGCGCGGGTGGTGCTCGCCTCCGTCACCGGGGACGTGATCAGCGTGCGCGCGCGCCGCGACCATGGCAGCGCCGGCGGCATCGCCTACCTGGTGGTCGACGAATACGGAACCGAATACCAACTCGTGCAGGAGCGCTCGGCCCAGCCCCTGACCCTGGGCGAACTCATCGCACTCATCAACACCACCTTGCGCGACGAAGACGAAACCGGCGGCGGCATCGCCATCAGCCACGTGGTGTGGCACTGCGAGCAGGGCGAGGGCGAAGGCATGCGCGGATTCGTCCGGGTGGAATCGGCCTTCTATCCGGAACTGAACCGGTTCTACGATGCGGTGCTGGATGGCTACCTCGACGAGCTCGACGAGGTGCTGCGGAAGGAACGGGAAGAGGAGGAGCGGGAATGCGGGGAAGAAGAAACGCCGGCTGCAGCAGCGGAGTGACGGCTCATTACTCCAGGTGAGCTACTGAACTTAGCGCACTTGCCCAGCAATATTGCCTGTCTAATAGTTTCCCTTACCCGGAATGACGTGTCGAACACCTCCCCTCGGGTTTGGCACGTCTCCACCCCTTCGGGGAATGAGATGTACGTGACAGTGCATGACTGTTTGCCCCGCCACTTCGCCGGCATTCATGCCAATGTTGAACCCTCCAACTGATTGATCCTCGGCAACAATATCAACACGCTGGGAATCCACGAGCTGCTCGATAGCTCGTCGCTCGGATGTGAACAGATCGAAGTAGGTAATCGCGTGCCGTTTCGGGATCACGAGCGTATGCAGCGCCGTTACTGGGTAGCCGTCGCGCACAACAACAGCAAGGGCATTCTCGGCGACAATCCGTTTGGGCTCCATGTCGCAAAACGCACACTCTGCGTCGCGGTGTTTGTGTTTTTCCCGAAACGCTCGGAAATCGGTTGCATCCCTAGCACCCTTGTTCGCGTTGCACTTCCAACATAGGGCCTGGTAATTCGCCAGATCGTCCGGGCCACCGTGCTTACGCGGAACGATATGGTCGACTTCCAAAGCGCGTTCCTCGTGAGGAATGCCGCACAGTTCACACCGGCTCCCAGCGCGCTTAAGAACTTCGTAGCGAACGCTGCCGGAGACATAACCAAGCGCCAGTGCTCGATGCGCAAATACAGCGGCACCCCGCTTTTCCATATATTCATCAAGCTTCGCCTCACATAATCGAACAAGCTCATCTATCTCATCCGGCTGGAGCGAGGACATGTCGGGAAGCAGTTTAAAAGCGTCACCTTCACGCCTGACAATTCCGTGCCGGGCGAGGACCTTCCCCGGCATGTTCTTTGTAATCTCCTCGTAGTACTCAAGCTGGCTCGCATCCTTGCTGAGAAAAGTTGACGCAATCTGCCGGATGCTGGCACGTCCCCCATAAGTCAATAGAGTGCGGATCATTAGGGGCTGGTATATATGCGCCATCCGCATTCTGCTGGACAAAAAATCTCGAAGCGTTTCAAACGAGTTGGATGGCATAACTATGTTCCAATTGGTTTGCTGAAAAGCTAGCGGTTCTAACGTCCCCGAGCGTCCACCTGAAACCTTCTTCCGTGTTAATCATCTAGGACTATTCCATGACCGGAATTCCGAGGTCGGCGAGATAGTTAAACGTTTTGTCATAGTAGCCCGCAGAACGGGTCGGATCCGTGCGGTCACCGTTTGGAACGAATATCACCATCCCTTGTCTAGCCCTCGTAAGCAAGACTCGATATGCATTGAGTAGGTACTGCTGTCGATCTGTCTTGCGAACGTTTGTCCACTTGCTGCCAACAAATGAGTGATACTGCCATCCATCTTCACCATATCGAAGATCCGCATCCCAGCTCATACAGATCCAATCTAACTCGAGGCCTTGTACCTGAAATTCTGTAGCAGCGTCTTCCAAGTAATAGCTAGACCTTGTGTCATCTGAATCATTGAGAAACCAATGAACCGGATTGATATCCACTCGGATATCAATCGCATGGGGCTTTAATCGTTGGGCGCTTGATGAGGCCACTAAGCCATAACGCTCCGAGCCGCGTGCGTGCTTTCGTATCCATTGTTTGGCGCTTGTTAAATCACGCGATAAAACGATTGGATAGCGCGCGCAAATCGGTTTCACTAGCTCGCGGGCCGTCTCAATGTCCCGATCGAGAATCGCCTTCACGAATGATGAGACTCTTTCCGCTCGGAATGAGCGCATAGAGACCGCTAGGTGAAGGCTGTCGTCCATTCCCACTTTGGCTCGCCCCTTCAGCATGTCAAGCGCATGTCCGGCAGCATATTCACTATCGGTCAGATCTGGGGACACATACACATACCAAGATTGAAACAACGTTCTGACCGCGTCGAGCCATGCGGAGATTCCTGCCTCGCCTCGATTAATTTCTTGACCTCCGCCGACTAGGCACACCACAACAGCCCAGTCGCTATGACGATTAAGGTATGAAATTAGAAACTCAGGTTCAGATTGAGTAAAGCCGGGACGCTTTTTCTTTCTGGTCATGAAGCTTGAGGTCATTTCTCGGTTCCACGCGCGCTGCGCCTCATCGAAGATCACAACGTGGTCACTTGGTGGTAATTCATCACGCAATCCTGCATCACGAAAGTGGTGCACATTTTGAATAAACGCTTTGACTTTTTGCTCGACCTCGCCCTTTCTGGTTTTGTCGCCTTTCCGGCGCAAACGCGTTACCTCGTCTCTAGTTAGTGCTTCTGTTAGAACTTTTACTAGAGGCGCATTGCCAGACAAGAAGACCGCGTGGGTTGGTTTTGCCTTGTCTTGTTTTTGCGTAGCGATATTCAATCCGACAAGCGTTTTCCCTGCGCCCGGTACTCCTGTGACAAAGACGATTGTCTTACGACACTCCCTACGTGCCTCCTCGACTAACTCCTCCACGCGCCGCGATGTAATCCTGAGATTACGTGCTCCAGCGTCATGTCTCGATATCGCGTCTACTGAATGTCTCGAATAGAGCGTTTGTGCGGCCTCGATAATCGTCGGTGTTGGTTGATACGGTGCGTCTATCCACGCCTTCGGACTGATTGCTTGGCCTGTGATTTCTTGAAGAGCTAAGTGAATGAGACGCCGAAGCCCATCCGAATTGCACATTACTGGCGCGAAGACGCCATCAACGTGGGCGTCTGATAATTCAGCGGCTGATGTTTTGGCTTCCGTTGCGATGAGAATCGGAACTATTGAAGCGTCATGGCTTGCCTTATGGAAGTTCTTTAGATCCAAAGCGTAGTCCCACACTTGATTTAGTGCGTCGCGCTTGAAATGCTTCTCCCCCACTTTGAACTCAAGCACGAATACCACGGGACCGGATAGCAGCACCGCATCGATTCGCGAGCCGATCCGAGGTACATTGAATTCAAGCAGCACCATCCCATCAAGATCACGTATTGCAGACTTGAGCACATCTATCTGCTTAACCCACGCATCTCGCTGCCCAATGTCAACGGCGAATGCACTACTTGCTGCAATAGATCCCAATATTTCATTGGGTGTAGCTGCGAGAACTGCGTCTACTGTTGCCGCGTAGTACGCGGCTGTTCTTCCGATTGACGGATCAACTTTGGTTTCGAAATTGGACAAAACCTAGAACTCGCTTTCGTAGTGTGCAGAAGGGTCAACTACACATTACTTCTTGATCTCGCCCTTCTTGATCAGCCTCTCCAGATCCTGCGCCCCGCCCACCAGCACCCCCTTCACGAACACCATGGGGAGGGTGGGCCAGCCGGTCCACATCTTGAGCGCGAGGCGGCGGCGCCACTGGCCGAGGTAGCTGCCGTATTCGAGGTAGGCGTACTTGAGTCCCGCTTCGTCCAGCAGCTTGCAGGCCTTCTTGGGGAACGGGTTCTGCTTCATGCCGACCACGACGATGTCGTTGGCGGCGATGGCGGCTTTCACCTCGCCGATGATGTCCGCGCCGAAGCTGGCCACGGTGTCGCGGATGGCGGGGTG
>CANJRC010000070.1 GCA_947476535.1 Betaproteobacteria bacterium | reverse complement strand
GGCCAGGCCCGCCTGGATCAGCGGGAACATGTGGTCGCCCCGGAACACGTAGTCCCAGATGAAGCCGATGCGCTTGGCCTTGGTGTCGGCAAAGCGCGCATTCATCGCCACGCCCACCTCGGTCGAGCGTGCCAGCGGCCACAGCACGTCGTATTTGATTTTTTCCTCGCTCATGTTTGCATTTCCTTTTTCAATTTTCATCCGCGCGATCAGCGGATGACCTGCAGCGTGCGAAAGATTATCACGTGCGGCAGGCGGGCTCGGCGGAAGGGGAGAAGAAGCGCGAGTGCCAGGCTACCGGGTCACGCGCTTTTCCATTGCATCGATCAGGCGTTTCTGGGTCCCGTCTTTCTTCATGGATGCCATGGCGTCGGAGAGTTTCTTCACCACGTCCTTGGCGGTGCGCGGACTGCACGCCAGCCACAGGGACTGTTCGCGAAAAACGTACACCAGCTTGATCGGCCCGGCCTTGGCTGCGGCGGCGATTGTGCCCGCAGCGTAGTACCCGGTCGCCCACAAGTCGATGTAGTTTGCATCTCCCGGCTTCAGGAATAGTCGCGGCGGATTCGACTCGTCGCGCACGACTTCCTTAATGTTGGTGACGGCATTGGCTTTCAGGTAGTCGACCTTTGCATCGGTCACGACGCCGCCGATCTTGAACGGCCGCAGGTCCGCAAGCGCCTTGACCGGCTTGTTGAAGTCGCCGCGCCCGAACACGGCCCATTTGTTCAGGGCGATTTCGCCGACCCACTGGAACAGGTTCTCGCGGTTCTCCAGGCGCGCTACCGAAAACAGGCAGCTGTCCTTGTCGGCTTGCCCGCGCCGATAGGCTTCATCCCATTCGATCGAAACGACCTGCATGCTGACACCGGCGCGCTTGGTGGCCTCGGTGACTATTTCCGTCGACAGCCCGACAGGTTGGCCGGCCTGTGTGAAATTGTAGGGAGGGTTTTCTTCCGTCAGGAAGGTCAGCGCATGGGCGTGAGGCGATAGGCCCGCCAGAACCGTCAGCAGCACGGCGCAGGCGCGAATGCACTGCGGCCTGATCGGAAGTCCCTTGAAAGCGGCACGAACAGTCACGAGCATGATCACTCCAGGCGAAGATGGCAATTTGGTATTTCAGCATGGAAATGCACTCCCCTCAAGGTGCGGCGGATGCGCAGGCCGCGTGTCCCCGCCAGGCCGCGGTTAGTGAGAGAATCCCGGCCTCTATTCACAAAGCAGGTCGTACCTATATGGCTCAATACGTCTACACCATGCGCCGGGTCGGCAAAATCGTGCCCCCGAAGCGAACGATTATCAAGAATATTTCGCTTAATTTTTTTCCCGGCGCCAAGATTGGCGTGCTGGGACTGAATGGTTCGGGAAAGTCGAGCTTGCTGCGCATCATGGCGGGCGAAGACAAGGATTTCGAAGGCGAAGTGGTACCCATGCCCAACATGCGCATCGGCTACCTGCCGCAGGAGCCGAAACTCGATCCCGACAAGACGGTGCGCGACATCGTGGAAGAGGGGTTGGGCGACGTTATGGCGGCGAAAAAGCGCCTTGACGAGGTGTATGCCGCCTACGCCGAACCCGATGCCGACTTCGACAAGCTGGCCGCCGAGCAGGCGGAGCTGGAGGCCATCGTCAATGCGTCGCATGCCGACAGCGCCGAGCTGCAGATGGAAGTGGCCGCCGATGCGCTGCGCCTGGCGCCCTGGGAAGCGAAAATCGGGCCGCTGTCTGGCGGCGAGAAGCGTCGCGTGGCGCTGTGCCGGCTGCTCTTGTCCAAACCCGATATCCTCCTGCTCGATGAACCTACCAACCACCTCGACGCGGAAAGCGTGGAGTGGCTGGAGCAGTTCCTGCACAAGTTCCCCGGCACGGTGGTTGCAGTGACCCACGATCGCTATTTTCTCGACAACGCCGCGCAGTGGATCCTCGAGCTCGATCGTGGCACCGGCATTCCCTGGGAGGGCAATTACAGCTCGTGGCTGGAGCAGAAGGAGGCGCGGCTCAAGCAGGAGGAGGCGAGTGAGTCGGCGCGACAGAAGACCATCAAGAAGGAACTGGAGTGGGTGCGGCAGAATCCCAAGGCGCGCCAGGCCAAGAGCAAGGCGCGCCTGTCGCGATTCGAGGAGATGAGCTCCTACGAATACCAGAAGCGCAACGAAACCCAGGAAATCTTCATCCCGGTGGCCGATCGCCTTGGCGACAAGGTCATCGAATTCAAGGATGTGTCCAAGGGCTATGGTGACCGCCTGCTCATCGACAAGCTGTCGTTCGCCGTGCCGCAGGGCGCCATCGTCGGCATCATCGGTCCCAACGGTGCCGGCAAATCGACGCTGTTTCGCATGATTGCCGGTCGTGAAAAGCCCGACAGTGGTGAGGTGGACATTGGTGCAACGGTGAAGCTCGCCTTTGTCGACCAGTCGCGCGATTCCCTCGAGGCCGACAAGACGGTGTTCGATTACATCGCCGGCGGCTCGGACCTGCTGACAGTGGGCAAGTTTGAAATGCCCTCGCGGGCCTATATCGGGCGCTTCAATTTCAAGGGTACCGACCAGAGCAAGAAGGTCGGGCAGCTATCCGGTGGCGAGCGCGGGCGCCTGCACATGGCCAAGACGCTGATCGAGGGCGGCAACGTGCTGCTGCTGGATGAACCGTCCAACGACCTCGATGTGGAGACCCTGCGCGCGCTCGAGGATGCCCTGCTCGAATTCGCCGGCTGCGTCCTGGTGATCTCCCACGACCGCTGGTTCCTCGATCGCATTGCCACGCACATTCTCGCCTTCGAGGGCGACTCGAAAGCCGTGTTCTTCGCCGGGAATTATCAGGAATACGAAGTCGACAAGATCAAGCGGCTGGGTGAAGAGGCGGCAAAACCGAAGCGCATCCGATTCAAACCGCTCAAGTAGTTACACCTCACCTGTCGGGGGGGGGCATACAAGGGGGCGAGCAGTCCCCTTGTTCCTTTTGCTCCACCGCTCAAATAGAATCTCCCTATACGGCGAGCAGTTCGACCTCGAACACCAGCGTGGCATTGGGCGGTATCACGCCGCCCGCACCGCGCGCGCCGTAACCGAGTTCAGGAGGGATGGTGAGTTTGCGTGTGCCTCCGACTTTCATGCCCGTGACGCCCTCGTCCCATCCGGCAATGACCTGGCCGGCTCCCAGGTTGAATCGGAACGGATCGTCGCGATCCTTGCTCGAGTCGAATTTCGTGCCGTCGGTAAGCCATCCGGTGTAATGCACGGTCACCTTGTTGCCGCGCGTTGCCTCGTCGCCCTCGCCGACCGTCACATCGACGTAGACCAGTCCGGTGGCAGTTGTAATGGAACTCATTGCAGGTCTCCCTTGATTGTCAAAATTGATCAGGCCCGGAGAGTCGGTGAACTGGCCATGATTGTCAAATGGATTGCGTTGTGGGCACAAAAGTTGATGTAGAGTTGGAGTGCCTTGCAATGCGAGGCGATCTTTTGGCAGCGGAGTTGTCAACTGAGCGCCTTGCGCTCCCCTAAATCGGGGCGCTCAACGGCAATCCTGTTTGGCGCTCTTGAGGATAAATACCGATCCGGAGGCGATGTGAAACGCTTGATCCTCGGTGCGGCTGCAATGCTCTTTTCAGTCCCGGCATTCGCGCAGAAGGCCATGTACCGCTGCGGCAACAATTATCAGGACAGGCCGTGTGACGGTGGTACCCCCGCGGCGAGATCTGCAACTGCGGTGCCTGCCACACCTGTAAATGCGGTGGCACCGGCGGTCTCAGCCGCAAAGGCGACAACTGCTCCCGTGGCGGACGGTCAAAAGGTGGCCGCCCCGTTAACCAAGGCTCAGCAACAGCAACAGATCCGTTGCGAAAATTTTAGTCGCCAGCGTGACGAGCTGCGGGAGCGCCAGAGGGCATCACCGCAGCAGGCGGCCGCGGTTGGCGTGCAGATCAAGTCGCTGGAGTCGCGCATGAGCGCGGACAACTGCTCCTGAGCGCGAGCGGATGGAGCAGACCTGGCCGATGCCCCGGCATTTTCCCCGCTTGTCGCGCTAACTGATCAAAGGAACCGGCGCGGATTGTCGATCAGCAGCTTGCGCCGGCTGGCGGCGTCGATGCGCGGATTGTGTTCGATGGCGGCGAGCCCCTTCTGGCTGTACTCGCCTGCGAGCGGGTGCGGCCAGTCGGAAATCACCACGATGCCGTCCGGTGCCACGCCCATGGCCTCCGGGATCATGGTGTCCTGGGGAAACGCGGCGCAAAAGCACTGGCGAATGAAGTACTCGCTCGGCTTGAGGCTGAGCGCCTCTTCGCCGCCCTTCTTGCCGTGGATGTTCGAGGCGACGCTGAATTGCTGATCCATCATGGCAAGCCAGCCCGGCAGCCAGTGGATGTGGGCTTCCGCGCTGCCCAAGCGCAGTTTCGGATGGCGCTCGAGGACCCCGCCGAGGATCACGTCGGCATAGGCGAACATGGCTTCGACCACGTGGGTGGCAAGGTAGATCAGCGGCCAGCGGCCGCGGTAACGGTGTATGCCCATGGTGTGCGCCGCGGCACCTGGCGTCGACTCGTGGAATACCACGGTGATGTCTAGTTCCTCCGCGGCGCGGAAGATGGGCTCGCGGCTCGCATCGCACCAGGGGATGTCGTCGGGTGGCGTCGGGTTGAGGTAGAGGATGGAGAGCCCATCTTCCTTGTGCGCGCGACGCAACTCCGCCGCGGCGATATCCGGGTGGTTGGACGGGATCAGCATGGCGCCGCGCAGCCGCCGGGGCTCGACCGAGCAGAATTCGCCCATGTAACGGTTGTAGGCGCGCGCCTGGGCAAGCGCCAGTTCCGGATCGCCCACGGCGTTGGCAAAGCCCATCATGCCCAGGGTCGGGAAGATCACGTGCACGTCGGTGTTATCGGCGTCCATGCGCTTCAGGCGCGCGTTCGGATCATTGCCGCTGCGGTCGACCTTGGATTCCTCGCCGTAGATGTTGTAGAAGCCCGGATGTTGCGGCACTTTGGGATAGACGTGCTCGGCCATCTGCAGCATCAGGCGGCCGTCGTCGCCCTTGAACAGTCGTGGCGCGCGGTCGCGGAACTTCGGGTCCATGTAATCGCGAAAGACCGTGATCGGTTCATAAACGTGGGTGTCGAAATCAACATACTCGCGCATGGTTCATCCTCCTTTGGCGTGCAGTGCAAGTGGTTGCCGCGTTCGCGGGGTCGAGCAACTTCGGGCGGCAGCGGAGCGGTGATTGTGCAGCAATCCCGCTGCGCGTGCCGACACTAGCGCCCTTTGGATTTCTCCACGGGCTTCAGCACGCGCGGCTCCAGCTCGACCGAGGCTTTCCCGTCGGTGATGAGCAGCGCGCCCTCCTGGATGCTGCATTGCAGCCGCATGGTTCGCTGGGCGAGACCGGCGAGGGCGCGCGTCGCCGCCTGCGGCAGATCGAGCACTTCCAGGTTCTTGCAACCGGTCAACGCGGCTGCGCACTTGTTCCACCACAGCTGGGCCGCATGCCCGCCATAAGCGACGACGCGCACCGCATCGGCGCGACCGCAGGCCTTGCGCACGGACTTCTCGTCGGGCAGCCCGACCTCGATCCACATCTGGATGCGCCCGGTCAGGTCCCTGCGCCAGAGGGCAGGTTCGACCTCGCTGCTCAGGCCGGCGCCAAAGGCCAGCGATTCGTCCGCGGAAAGCGCAAATGCGGCCAAGCGTACCATCATGCGTTCGTCGGTTTCGGAGGGATGCCTTGCCAGGGTCAGCGAATAGTCCGCGTAATGTCCGCGGTCCATGTCCGCGATTTGCAGATCGGCCTTGAAAATCGTTGCCTTGAGTGCCATGAAGTTGTTACTTTCGGGAAGTGAGTTCAAACATCAAAACATCAGGCACGGAGACTACCCGCGACTTGGCCGTGATTGCAGCCACGCGCCGCTGGCTGGAGGCCGCGGTGATCGGGCTCAACCTGTGCCCGTTTGCGCGCGCGCCCCTTGTGGGCGGTCGCATCCGTTTTTCGGTAAGTCGCGCCGAGATGGAGGAGGCGCTGCTCGACGACCTGCAATCCGAGCTGCGGCGACTTGTCGCGGCCAGTCCCGAAGAATGTGAAACGAGCCTGCTCATTCATCCGCATGTCCTGGCTGATTTTGCCGATTACAACGATTTCCTCGACGCGGCTGACAAGGTCCTGAAGCGATTGAAGCTGGTCGGCCATATCCAGATCGCGAGCTTTCATCCGGACTACCAGTTTAGCGGCACGCTGACCGATGACATGGGTAATTTCACCAATCGATCGCCGTATCCCATGCTGCATCTGCTGCGCGAGGACAGCATCGAGCACGCGCTTGCCGCATATCTGGAGCCCGATCGCATTTACAAGCGCAATATCGAGACGCTGCGTGCGCTGGGTCGAGCCGGCTGGGATCGCATGGCGCTCGGGCCGGCGAGCGATGAATAGCCGGCTCGAGCGGCCGGCGAAGGGCGATCAGGTCGTCCCGAGGTAACATTGCGGGCCTGACGTTGCGTCGCGACCTCAGGGCAAGCGGTTTCTAGGTCAACAGGGGAGTCACGATGCGCGCCGCGTTGTACAAACAGTTGGGTTCCATCGAGAACATGGTGGTCGAAGACCTGCCGTCGCCCACCGAAAAAAAGGGCGAGGTGGTGGTGTCGGTCAAGGCGATCGGTATCGCTTTTCCCGACGTGCTGCTGGTGCAGGGCAAGTATCAGGTCAAGTTCGATCCGCCGTTTTCCCCGGGGTTCGAGTTCTCGGGCATCGTCAAGGCCGTGGGCGAGGGGGTTGACGCATTCAAGCCGGGCGATGCCGTGATGGGGCGCGGTTATCAGTGCTGCCGCGAGGAAGTGGCGGTGGATGCAAAGCAGGTGTGGAAAATTCCAGCCAGCATGAATTTCGGCGTGGCGGCGGGTTTCGGCATGAACTACGGGACCACGTATCACGCGCTGAAGGACCGGGGGCAACTGAAGGCCGGAGAAACGCTGCTGGTGCTGGGCGCATCGGGCGGCGTGGGCATCGCCGCGGTGGAACTGGGCAAGCTGATGGGGGCGAAGGTGATCGCCTGCGCCTCGACGCAGGACAAGCTCGACACCTGCAAGCGCGTGGGTGCCGATGAGCTCATCAATTACGAAACGCAGGACCTGCGCGCCGAGATCAAGCGCATCACCGGCGGCAAGGGCGTCGATGTCTGCTACGACCCGGTGGGCGACAAGTTCGCCGATCCCTGCGTGCGCAGCATGGCCTGGGGCGGGCGTTACCTGGTGATCGGCTTTGCCGCAGGAGAAATCCCGAAAATCCCGCTCAACCTGGCGCTACTCAAGGGCTGTGCGCTGGTGGGTGTGTTCTGGGGCGACTTTTCGCGTCGCGAGCCCGAACTCGCTTACCGCAACACCGAAGAACTCATCCGGCTCATCGCCATGGGCAAGCTGAAGCCCTATATCTCGGCCACCTATCCGCTCGAGCACACCGGCCAGGCGCTGGCGGACCTGCTCACCCGCAAGGTGCAGGGCAAGGTGGTTGTCACCACTGGTCGCTGAGAAGAAAACGTTCCTATGAGCCAGGCATTGATCGATGTTCGCGTGGTGTCCGCGCGCAATGTCGCGCGCGACACGCGCCTTTATGAATTGGCCCGACTGGATGGCGGCGACCTGCCCGATGCCGAGGCGGGGGCGCATATCGGCGTGCACATGGCCAACGGCATGATGCGGCAGTACTCGCTGGTGCATGCCGCGAAGAGCCCCAAGACCTATGTGGTTGGCGTCAAGCGCGACGTCAACAGCCGCGGTGGCTCGGTGTGGATGCATTACCAGTTGCGCGAAGGGACGCAGGTTCAAATCGATGCCCCGCGCAACAATTTCCCGCTGGCTGAAGATGCGCCAAGCAGTGTGTTATTTGCCGGTGGCATCGGCATCACGCCGATCTGGTGCATGGTGCAACGCCTGCAGTCGATGGGCCGCCCCTGGAAGCTGTACTTTTCCTGCCGCACGCGCGCCGACGCGGCCTTCCTTCCCGAACTGATGGCCATGGGTGCCGAGCATACGCATTTTCACTTCGACGACGAGGCCGGCGGGTTCCTCGACATTGCCGCCGCAGTGGCAGAGGCGCCGAAAGACGCCCACCTGTATTGCTGTGGTCCCGCCCCGATGTTGAGCGCTTTCGAGAAGGCGGCGGCGGCATTGCCGCGAGCTCAAGTGCATGTCGAATATTTCACCGCCAAGGACGCTGCCTCGACTGCCGGCGGTTTCACGGTGGACTGCGCCAAGAGCGGGAAATCGTTCGTTATTCCACCCGGACGCAGAATCCTGCATGTGCTTCGCGAGGGCGGCATCCAGGTGTCGTCTTCCTGCGAGGAAGGCATCTGCGGCGCCTGCGAAGTGGATGTGCTGTCAGGTGTGCCGGATCATCGCGATGCCATCCTGACCGCGGCCGAGCGCGAAGAGAACAAGACCATGTTCGTCTGCTGCTCAGGGGCAAAGACCGATAAGCTGGTGCTGGACCTGTAATGGCATGTTGATCGGGTAGCCGTCCCCGATTCGCGCCCAGATTTCCCGTGCGCACGGCGTCTTCGGGCGGGTTTTGGGCGCATACTGGGGGTTCTTGGCGTCGCCGGCCTGCGGTAGCGCCCCTGGATCGTGTCGGCGCCCTCTGTTCACCCTCGCGGGCGCCCGATATTTCCCCACAGCACAATATGGAAGGATTCTCCATGCGCGGAGTCAGCAGCGTTACATACGGCGGCATTACGCACGACGACCAATGGTGGGGATTCAACAAGGAGCATGGCTGGGTCGTGCTCGATCGCTCGCTGGAGATCAACAAGCCCGGCTTGAAGGAGCAGCTGTTCTTCCTGCGCTGCAAGGATATGACGACGTTCGCGGCCAAGCGCGATACATGGAACGCGCCGCAGTACGTCTACGCGCCGAAGTACCTGAGCGCGCTGGGCGCGGAGATGTCGGTCGATGCAACGGCGACGCTGGACGGCTACAAGGCGCGCTGGCCCGAGATGCAGGTGGAAATTCAGCGCCAGTACCAGGAGAGCTTGCCCAAGCCGGTGGAGCCGCCAGCGCCACCCAAGCGCGTGCGCAAGTCCGCCAAGAAGATCGCCGAACCCGTTGTTGAGGCGGATGACGCAGGGGAAGCGCAGGACGACGAAGCGGCCGAGTAATCACTGCCGCAACGCCGGCTGCTCGTGGCAATTCGCTGTGGCGAGATCAATTGGCTGTCTGTACCCGCTTCCGGGTGGCCCCGTCATGCGATGGGGCAAACGGCATGTCGGCTGCTAGAATCGACTGCCAATGCCGGAGCGTCCCCGGCGATCCTGAGAGGTGAGCAACATGAGCGGTGAAAAGAAACTCCGTGTCGGGCTGATCGGCGCAACGGTTACGCGCGGCTGGGCAATGGCATCGCATATCCCGGCCTTGAAGGGCCTGCCGGGCTTTGAATTGGCTGCTATTGCCACTTCCCGGCGCGAGACTGCGGATGCCGCGGCCAAGGCATATGGCGTACCACTCGCATTTGCCAATTATCACGAGATGGTGCGGCACCCCGACATCGACATCGTTGCGGTCTCGGTCAAGGTGCCGCTGCATCACGACATGGTGGTGGCCGCGCTGGAAGCAAAGAAACACGTTTACTGCGAATGGCCCCTCGGCCGGGACAGCGTCGAGGCCGAACGCATGGCGGGGCTTGCGCGCAGGAGCGGCGTGCAGTGCATCGTCGGGTTGCAGTCGCGCGGCGCGCCGGTGGTCAATCGCGTCAAGGACCTGGTGGCCGAAGGCTACGTCGGGCGGGTGCTCGGTGTCACCATGGTCACGACAAGCCCGACCTGGGGTGACACTACCGATGCCGCGAACGCCTATCTCTACAACAGGGCGAACGGCGCGACGTTGTTGTCGATTCCCGGCGGTCATTCACTGGATGCCTTGTGCTACAGCCTGGGGGAATTTCGTGAAGTGTCCGCTTCAGTGATTTCCCATGGTGGGGAAGCGAAAATAGCGGAAACCGACAAACGCGTACTGAGAACGGCGCCCGACCAGGTGGTGGTCAACGGGGTCCTGCAAAGCGGAGCGGTAGTGTCGTTTCACGCGCGCGGCGGCATGTCGCGCGGCACGCCGCTGCTCTGGGAAATCCACGGCGACAAGGGTGATCTGGTAATCACCGGCAATGCCACCATCCAGTATGCCGAGCTGAAATTGCAGGGCGCGCAAGGTGGCGAGGCATTGGCCGACCTGCCGATTCCCGCCAGCTATCGCAAGGTGCCGTCGGACCTGCCGACAATGCGCCCTTACAACGTGGCCCAGATGTACGTGGAGCTGGGAGAGGCGATCCGTAATGGGCGCCCCGCGCGCCCCGGCTTCTACGACGCGGTGGTTCGCCACCAGATGCTGGAAGCGATCCAGAAAGCATCCGACACGGGAACTCGCCAGCGCAATTAGGCAGGACCGCGCGGCCTGCTACGTAGGCTCGGCCGTGCTGCTGGAACGGGACCGCGCGGCTTGCTACGCAGGCCCGGCCGCGTCGCCGAAAACGGGACGGGTCACGGTCCTCAGCAATCGATGCGAAGGCCTTCGAGCACGCGGGCGCAGGCATCGCGCGCTTTCAGGCGCGCGGCCTCGATGCCCTCGCCCAGCGCCAGCGTGACGCCCATGCGGCGCTTGCCGCGCACTTCGGGCTTGCCGAACAGGCGTAGTGCCGTGTCGGGTTCCGACAGCGCGCGCTCGACGTTCTCGAACCGGATGTCGTTCGAGTCGCCTTCCACCAGCACGGCGCAGGAGGCCGCGCAGATATTGCCGACGGCGCGTGACCGGATGTTCGGAATGGGCAGTCCGAGAATGGCGCGGGCGTGCAACGCGAACTCCGAAAGATCCTGCGAGATCAGCGTGACGAGGCCGGTGTCGTGCGGGCGCGGCGATACCTCGCTGAACCACACGCGTTCACCCTTGACGAAGAGCTCCACGCCGAAGATCCCGCGCCCTCCCAGATTACCGGTCACAGCGGCGGCGATGCGTCGCGCCTCGTCCAGCGCCGCGGCGCTCATCGGTTGCGGCTGCCAGGACTCACGGTAATCGCCGTCGATCTGCAGGTGCCCGATCGGGTCGCAGAAACTGGTTTCGATGCCCGCTGGCCCCTGATGGCGCACGGTGAGCAGGGTGATCTCGTAGTCGAAGTCGATGAAGCCCTCGACGATGACACGCCCCTCGCCGGCGCGGCCGCCGGCCTGGGCATACTCCCAGGCGGCG
The DNA here is from genome assembly GCA_947476535.1 of Betaproteobacteria bacterium. Classification (GTDB taxonomy): domain Bacteria; phylum Pseudomonadota; class Gammaproteobacteria; order Burkholderiales; family SG8-39; genus CAIYPG01. The sequence continues at coordinate 10,348 of CANJRC010000070.1, read as the reverse complement.
TTGATGTCGCCGGCATTGCGGACGATGCTTTGTCCCTTGCCCGAGGAGCTCATCACCGGCTTCACTACGCAGGGCATGCCGAGAGCCGTTATTGCCGCGCGGTAGTCGGCGAGCGTGTCCGCGAAGCGATAGGCCGAAGTGGCGAGCCCGAGTTCCTCCGCGGCGAGGCGCCGGATGCCTTCGCGGTCCATGGTGAGGCGCGCCGCACGTGCCGTGGGAATGACGGTGAAGCCTTCGCGCTCGAGCTCGATCAGCGTGGGCGTGGCGATGGCCTCGATCTCCGGCACGATGAGTTGCGGGCGCTCGGCCTCGATCACGCGCCGCAACGCAGCTCCATCCAGCATGCTGATCACATGTGACCTGTGCGCCACCTGCATCGCCGGCGCATTGGCGTAACGATCCACGGCGATTACCTCGCAGCCGTAACGCTGTAACTCGAGGGCCACTTCCTTTCCGAGCTCGCCGGAACCGAGCAGTAGGACGCGATTACCTGAGGGGGAGAGGGGCGTGCCGAGGGCGGTCATTGGGTTTCGGAAGTTATGATCAATTCAATGGTGATGTTTCCGCTGCTATTGGATAAACAACAGAAATATTATCAAAGCTTTAGCGGCATTCCCGCCGGGCCTACTTTTGCCATGCATCCTTCAGCGTTACTGAACGATTGAAGTCCGGCTCGCCGGTGACCGGGTCAAGGCGATCCGGAACGAAATAGCCGTGGCGCTCGAACTGGTAGTGTTCCCCAGGCTTGGCGGTGCGTAACGACGGTTCCAGCTGCGCGGTCATGGTCTTCACCGACTCGGGGTTGAGGTCGAGGATGAAGTCGCGCTCGACGCCATCGACGCTACGGCCCGGGTGCGGCACCTTGAAGAGGCGGTCGTACAACTTTACTTCCGCAGCAAAAGCGTGCCTGGCGCTCACCCAGTGGATGTTTCCTTTGACCTTGTAGGTGTCGGAGCCGGGCGTGCCGGACTTGCTGTCGGCGAAGTAGTTGCAATGCACAGCCGTGACGTTGCCCGCGGCATCCTTGTCCCACCCGGTGCACTCGATAACGAAGCCATAGCGCAGGCGCACCTTGTTGCCGGGGGTGGGTTCTCCCGCGGGATTGACGCCGGGCGGAAACAACCGAAAGTAGCCCTTGGTGGGCGTTTCCATGAAGTCCTCACGTTCGATCCACAACTCTTTTGCGAACGGCACGGCGCGCTTGCCCCAGTCCGGCTTCTGCGGATGGTTGGGGGCGTGGCACTCTTCTTCCTTGCCCTCCGGGTAGTTGTCGATGATGAGCTTCAGCGGGTCGAGCACGGCGGTGCGCCTTGCGGCTCTATCGTTTAGATCCTCGCGCATGCACTCTTCCAGCGTGGAATAGTCGATCCACGAATCGGACTTGGACACGCCGATGCGCTCGGCGAACAGGCGAAAGCCCTCTGGCGTGTAGCCGCGCCGGCGCGCGCCCACCAGCGTAGGCATGCGCGGGTCGTCCCAACCGTCGACGAGTTTTTCTTCGACCAGTTCGATGAGCTTTCTCTTGGAGAGCACGACGTAGGTGAGGTTGAGGCGGGCGAATTCGTACTGGCGCGGCACCGGGCGCTGGAGCAGGCCTCCCTCGGCCAGTTTCTCCAGCAGCCAGTCGTAGAACGGGCGCTGGTCCTCGAATTCCAGGGTGCAGATGCTGTGGGTGATGTTCTCCAGCGCATCCTCGATGGGGTGGGCGAAGGTGTACATCGGGTAGATGCACCAGGTGTCGCCGGTGCGGTGGTGGGTGGCGCGGCGGATGCGGTAGATGGCGGGGTCGCGCAGGTTGATGTTGGGCGAGCTCATGTCGATCTTGGTGCGCAGCACGTGTTCGCCATCGGCGTAGCGGCCCTCGCGCATGCCGCGAAACAGTTCGAGGTTTTCCGCGACGCTACGCTCGCGATAGGGGCTGGGCTTGCCCGCCTCGGTGAGCGTGCCGCGCAGCGCGCGCATCTGCTCCGCCGACAGGCTCTCGACGTAGGCGTTTCCGGTCTCGATCAGGTATTCGGCGGCGTCATACATGAAGTCGAAGTAGTCGCTGGCGAAATACAGGTGCTCGGTGCCGAAGGCATCCCAGCCGAAGCCCAGCCACTTCACGGCATCGAGGATAGCGTCGACGTACTCCTGCTCTTCCTTCTCCGGATTGGTGTCGTCGAAGCGCATGTGGCAGACGCCGCCATAGTCGCGCGCGAGGCCGAAGTTGAGGCAGATCGATTTCGCGTGCCCGAAGTGGAGGTAGCCGTTTGGTTCCGGGGGGAAACGCGTGCGGATCTTCGCCGGGTCGGCCGGCTTGCCCGCGTGCTTGGCTGCCGATCCCGGCCGGCAATCCCAGGTGCGCGAGGCGTTGGTGCCGCGCGCGAGGTCCTCTTCGACGATGTGCCGGATGAAGTTCGATGCGGCGGGCGCCGGGGCAGGGGAGGCTGAGGCAGGTGACGCAGCGGTCGAGCCTGCGGGCGAAGCGGGTTTCTTGGACATGGGGACTGCCTGAAAAGTCAGTCCCGATTCTACCGTAGGCCCTGCGGCACCCGACCGGCCCGATGAGCTGCGCAACTTTGTGGTAGCTGCTCGGCGAGCGCGGCAATGCCTGCCGCGCGGGCGCTCAGCCCTTTTTGGTGCGCGAGGTGGGCTTCAGCAGCGCATCGCCATCGATGACGACGGTGTCTTTTACCGTGCATACCGTGGACATGGTGATACGGCCTTTCGCGAGGTCGATTTCCTTCACGGTCACCGTCGCCTTGACGGTGTCGCCCGGACGCACCGGCGCCTTGAAGCGCAGGTTCTGGCCCATGTAAATCACGCCCGGACCGGGCAGACGGTTGGCGATGGCGGCCGAGATGATGCTGGCGGTGAGGATGCCGTGGGCGATGCGGCCCTTGAATGGCGTGGTGGCCGCGAACTCGTCGTCGATGTGGATGGCGTTGTTGTCGCCGGATACGCCGACAAACATGGTGATGTCGGCATCGGTGATCGTCTTGGTGAAGCTGGCCTGCATGCCGACCGTGAGGTCCTCGATGTCGTAGCCGTTCAGTGCATTCATATCGCGCTCCCGTTCAGTGTCGATGCCGGGAATCTACACGAAAATCCGGGCGAGTCGCTGGACTGAACGGCGCCCAAATATCGGCATTCGTCGACTGCACGCTGCGCCGAAATCAAACCCTCCCTGGCGTGGCATGCATCCCCGCCGGGCTCCAATGGCGCGCCGAGGGAGGGGCGGCGCGTTCCGGTGGCCCGACGGGCATGCATTCGTTGCTCAGGTGCTAGCGCGTCTCCGCGATGGCGCTGACCCCTACCGTGACCTGCGGGCCGGGGTTGTAGGGCATGGTGGTGATGACATCGCGACCATTGAAGCGGTACACGACCGTGTAGCCCTTGACCATGTCGCGCGTTGTCTCGACGCGGCGGCAGGGTTGCTCCACATACTGCGGTGGCGGCGGCGCTGCCGATTGCCTGTTGCCGACCTGATCGCCGATGACGGTTCCGGCGATGGCTCCGCCAGCCGTGGCGAGAACGTTGCCGTGCCCCTGGCCAATCTGCTTGCCGAGGATGGCGCCGGCGATGCCGCCGACGATCGGTCCGATCAGCGAGCGCTCGGGTTCCGGTGCCCGGGCCGTGGGGCGATAGGGCTGTTCGCGCCCGCAGTCGCTGGAGATGTCGGTGACTTTCTCCAGGATGGGCGTAGCGGAAATGACCTTAGCGGTTTCGGTGATGTCAGCGGCTTGTAGCCCGAACGAGGCGCCGCCCATGCTGAAGGCCAGGGTGGCGGCGGCGGTGAGGCGGGCGGTGGTGTGGCTCAGTCTTGCTTTCATGTTGTGCTCCCCGTGTAGTGAACGAATCGACAGTGAGGCATCGACACGGCACCATTTGATCAGCAGGGTGTAAGCGCGATGTGTCCGGCAGGTAACGCTTTGTAAGGGCGCGCGCGCGCCGCTTGTCCCGGACGGATCAAGGGCTGATCGGGCGGGATATCATGCGTCCCTAGCACCTGTTTTCTTTCGGTTTTTCGCAAAGCCCTCAACGCGTGTCCATTTACTTTACGTTCGGCCTTTCCTTTGTCGGCTTTCTCGCCGCGCTGTCGACCCGCCTGCTGATCTCGCTATTGGCGCTCGACCAGGGCGCGCCGCCAGCGACGGTGGGCCTGCTGACGTCGATACTGGCGCTCTTTCCACTCGCCTTGTCCTTTCTCATCGGAAACCTGGCCGATCGTTATGGCTCGCGCTGGCTGCTCGTGTTCAGTGCCGCAGCGACCGCGTGTGGACTGCTGATTCCTGTCTTCGTCCCAGGCGTGGGAGCGCTGTATTTCACGGCGTTGCTGGCCGGATTGGGGTTCTCGGCCAATACCGTGGTGCTGCAGAACCTGGTGGGAATACAAAGCAAGCCCGAGGAGCGAACGCGAAATTTCAGCAATTACAGCCTAGTCACAGCCGCCTGCCTGCTGCTCTCGCCGCTTCTAACCGGCACCCTGGTGGAGTTTGCCGGCCACGCCCCGGCCTGCCTGTATGTTGTCACCCTGAACTGCGTGTCGATCTTCATGCTGCTGGTGTGGGGTGGCAGATTGCCCTCCGGCAGCGGGAAGGCCAGGGCCTCCGGCGTCAAGGCGACGTCAGGCGGCGACCGCGCCATGTGGCGGGCACTGGCAGTGAGTTGCTGCGTGCAGTTGAGTATCGACCTGTTCCAGTTCTCCGTCCCGGTGTACGGCCATAACATCGGCTTGTCGGCCTCGGAGATCGGTATCGTGATGGGCGGTTTTGCCGCTGCGGCATTCGTGGCCCGCATTGCGATGCCGCGGCTCATTGTCCGTCTGGGCGAGTTGCGGCTGCTCTCCTGGTCATTTTGGCTGGGCGCCGGGGCCTTTCTCCTGATGCCGCTGTCGCACAGCGTGGCCGTGTTGTCGCTCATTTCGTTCTTATTCGGCATCGGCATGGGATGCAGCACCCCCCTGTCCATCATGCTGATGTTCAGCCACTCGCCCGAGGGCCGCTCTGGCGGTGCGCTGGGGCTTCGCCTGACTGCCAACAACACCTTGCGGGTGATCGGCCCGACGTTGTTCGGTGCCATCGGCTCGGTATTCGGGCTGTGGCCGATCTTCGTGATGAGTGCGGCCGTTATGGGTGTGGGTGGCCTGATGAGCCGGCCCAGCGTGCCGCTGAAGGGCCTCTGATCGTCATGGTTGCGACGACTTGCCTCGCGCTGGCCTTGCTGACGTGGATCTCGATGACGGGTGCCAGGCTGCTCCTGACCCTGTATGCCATCGAGTTCGGAGCGCAGCCCTTCACGGTCGGCATGCTGATCGCCGCCTTGCAGGTGGTGCCGCTGCTGGTGTCGTTGCCCACGGGCAGACTTGCCGACCGCTATGGCACGCGCTGGCTGATGATGCTCGGTTTCGCCGGTGTGTCGGTTGCGATGCTGCTGACCCGCTTCGAGCCCTCGCTCGCGATGCTCTTCGTTGCGTCGGCCCTGAATGGCGTGTTGCTGGGCGTCAATGGCGTGGCGCTGCAAAGCGTGATGGGTGTGGTGTCCCGCCCTGAGCAGCGGGCGAGAAATTTCAGCAATCTCGCGCTGACGGGCTCTGCGAGCAACTTCGTCGGACCGCTTCTGGCCGGGGTGTCGATTGACCACCTGGGCTATGGTGGTGCGAGTCTGGTGCTGCTGTCGGTGGCAGTCGCGGGGATGCTGGCCTTGCTTGCATGGGGCGCTCGGTTGCCCGCTGGCAGCGGGCGGCGCGCCGGGCGGGCGTACGGTGGTGGCCTGCCTCCCTGGCGCGCACTGTGGCAAGTGCTGATGGTGAGTGCGCTGGTACAAATGTGCACGGACCTGTTCCTTTTTTATGTGCCGGTGTACGGGCGCAGCATCGCGCTCTCGGCAACGGATATCGGCGTGATCACGGCGGGGTTTGGCGTCTCCACGGTGCTCATGCGCGCCATCATGCCGAATCTGCTGCGCCGGCTCGGTGAAGCGCGGATGCTTGCCTATTCGTTCTACCTGGCGGCAGCGGGCTTCATGCTCATTCCTTTCTTTTCCACCGTCGCGCCATTGGTTGCCGTGTCGTTCCTGATCGGCATTGGCGCCGGGAGCGGGCAGCCCATTACCATGATGATGGTGGTGGCACGCTCGGCCCAGGGACGCTCGGGGGAAATGCTCGGACTGCAGCTCACCGCCAACGGCATTGCGCGGACCGGTGGCCCGGCCCTCCTGGGCGTGGCGGGTTCATTGGCGGGTCTTGCGCCGGTGTTTGTCATCAGCGCGGTATTGATGGCGCTCGGGGGCGTGGTGAGCGCCGGGATCGTCGCGCGGCAGCGCGCTCGCGATGGAACGCATGGGGGAGGCCCGTGATCGGCGGCAATTCGGTTTGACAATTACTATCAAACTGGAGTGGCTGCCTATTCTGTCATTGAATAGATAGCATAATTATTATCAATTAATTAGTGAAGATCTCAGTGGTTGAGGATTTTTGACAGGAATTCTCGGGTGCGCTCGTTGGCGGGGTTGGCGAAGAATTCTCCGGGTGCGTTCTGTTCCACGATCTGGCCCTGGTCCATGAACACGATTCGATCGGCGATGGAGCGGGCGAATCCCATTTCGTGCGTCACGCAGAGCATGGTGATGCCCTGGCCGGCCAGCTCGATCATGACGTCGAGCACCTCCTTGATCATTTCCGGGTCGAGCGCCGAGGTGGGTTCGTCGAGCAGCATGATCTTGGGCGTCAGGCACAGCGCGCGAGCGATGGCCACGCGCTGCTGCTGGCCGCCGGAGAGCTGCAGCGGGTACTTGTGCGCCTGGTCGGCGATGCGCACCCGCTCGAGCTGCGCCATGGCGCGCTCGCGGGCCTCGTTGAGCGGCAGCTTGTTAACCCAGGTGGGCGCAAGTGTCAGGTTCTCCAGTACCGAGAGGTGCGGGAAGAGATTGAATTGCTGGAACACCATGCCTACCGTACGCCGCGCCGCCTCAATGGCCTTGGGATCGTCGCTGAGCTCCACCCCATCCACGATCAGGCGGCCCTGCTGGTGTTCTTCGAGCCAGTTGACGCAGCGAATGAGGGTGGACTTACCGGAGCCGGATGGGCCGCAAATCACGATGCGCTCGCCACGCGCCACCGAGAGGTCGATGTCGCGCAGGGCGTGGAACTGCCCGTACCATTTGTTGACCTTGTCGAACTGGATGATGGGCTGGTCTGCGGCGTCGCTCATCGCGCATTCCCCGTGGTCTGGTTGCTCACGGCCAGGCGCCGCTCGACCCAGTGGCTGTATGAAGACATGGCATAGCAGCCCGTCCAGTAGATGATGGCGATGAACAGGTAGGCCTCGAAGTAGAACGGTCGCCAGTCGGTGTCTCCGCGCAGCGCCAGGCCGAGCGCGCCGGTCAGCTCGTACAGGCTTACTACGGTGACCAGTGAAGTGTCCTTGAAGGTGCTGATGAAGCTGTTCATGATGGCCGGAACCACGTGCCTGAGCGCCTGTGGCAGCGCGATCCGCCGCTGCGTCTGCCAGTAGCCCAGGCCCAGCGACTTGGCGGCCTCGATCTGCCCGACGGGGATGGCCTGCAGTCCGCCGCGAACGACTTCGGCGAGATAGGCGGCTGCAAACAGGGTGATGCCGGCCAGCACCCGCAGCAGCACATCCGGTGTCATGCCCGGCGGCAGGAACAGGGGGAACATGAAGGAGGCCATGAACAGCACCGAAATCAGCGGCACGCCGCGAACGAGTTCGATGTAGCCGATGCAGGCGGCGCGTACTGCCGGCAGCGGTGACAGGCGGCCCAGCGCCGCCAGCACCGCGATCGGGAATGCGGCCGCGATTCCGAGCGTAGCCAGCAATAGCGTCAGCGGCAGGCCGCCCCAGCGCGCGGTCTCCACATACGTCAAGCCGGCCACGCCGCCGCGCATGAGGAGGAAGAACGCGGCGAAGGCGGCAATCCACGCCGGCGCCAGCCAGCGCCTCCAGCAGCGCGGCCGGCAACTCGCGACCAGCATGAGCACGAGAATGAGCGAGGCAAGCAACGGCCGCCAGTGATCGGCGTGCGGAAAGCGCCCGAACAGGATGACGCGGTATTTTTCGGTGATCACGCCCCAGCACGCGCCGGGCCGCGCGGCATCGTGGGCGACGGCGCGGCAGGCGGCGTTGTCGTTGCTGAACACCGCGTTGAAGAGCGCCCAGTCGAGCAGTTGTGGCAGGAACCAGGCAAGGAGTGCGGCGATGAGCACTGTCGCCGCGCCGTTTGTCCAATCGGGAAACAGGCGTGTTCGAATCCAGGGGCGCGCGCCCAGCATGCGCAGCGGTGCGGCGCGGGCCGGGATAGACGTGAAGACGGCGGACACTAGCGCTCCCTGATCGCCGCGCGGCGGTCGTACCAGTTCATCAGCCATGCTGTCGCCAGCGACAGCACGAGATAGATCACCATGATGACCACGATGCATTCCACGGCGCGACCGCTCTGGTTGAGCGTGGTGTTGGCGACCGAAACCAGGTCCGGGTAGCCGATGGCCACTGCCAGCGAAGAGTTCTTGGTGAGGTTCAGATACTGGTTGGTCAGCGGCGGAATCGTCACGCGCAGCGCCTGCGGCAGCAGCACCAGGCGCAGCGCCTGCTCACGCGACAGGCCCAGCGATCGGGACGCCTCCAACTGGCCGTGCGGCACCGCCTGTATTCCCGCACGCACGGCTTCGGCGACGAAAGAGGCCGTGTAAATCGACAGCCCGAGGGTGATGGCAAGAAACTCCGGCGTCAGCGACCCGCCGCCCGAGAGGTTCATGTCGCCGGTCTGCGGGATGTCGAGGCCTGACGGCATCCCGCCCAGCATCCAGCCGGCGAGGCTCGATGCCGCAACCAGCCCGAGCATAGGCCAGAACATCGCGCGCGCCTGGGCGCTTTGCTCGAAGTCTCTTGCCGCGCGGCGCCGGTAGCGCCAGGCAAGGACGAGGCCCGCGAAGCAACCGATGAGCGTCAAGAGGTGTCCCGCCTCCCATACCGGCAGCGGGTAGGACAGGCCGTTCTTGCTCAGGTAGATTCCCGAGTCGGGAAACAATAGGGGTCGCAGGGCGGCCGTGGTGTCGGGCAGCCAGTCCGTCAAGAGCAGGTACCAGACTAGCAGCTGCAACAGGACCGGGACGTTGCGGAACAGTTCCACGTAGGCCTTGCACAGCTTGCGAAGGAGCAGGCTGCGCGCCAGTTGCCCGATGCCGATCAGCGTGCCGATCACCGTGCATAGCACGATGCCGGCGATGGAGGCGCGCAGCGTGTTGCCCAGACCGACCAGAAAGGCCTTCCAGTACGGTTCGGCGGAGTTGAAATCGATGATGCTTTCGCCGATGGAAAACCCGGCCTGCTGCAGCAGGAAGTCGAATCCGCTCTGGATTCCGCGGGCACGCATGTTCTCCAGCGTGTTGTGCGTGAGGTACCAGGCGATGAGCGCCAGCACGAGGACCAGCGCCGCTTGCCACAGCAGCCCGCGGGTCGCCTGGCTGCGCCAGCGCCAGCGCCGCCCGACAGAGGGCGGCGGCTGGCGCGGTGGAGTGGCAGGCCCGGTCGTCACCGTATTCCGGCCTTGGGCGCCGAGCGATTCGGCGCTTGTGCGGTGACTTTGCTGCTGGTGCGAGCCGTGGCGGCGCTGGCTATCGAACTGGCGGCGCGTACATCAGGCCGCCCTTGTTCCAGAGGTTGTTCAATCCGCGCGGTAGCCTGAGCGGTGACTTGGGGCCGACATTGCGCTCGAAGATTTCCCCGTAGTTGCCGGTGGCCTTGATCGCGCGATAAGCCCATTCCTTGTCCAGTCCCAGCAATTTCCCGCTGTCCTCGGCCGTACCCAGGATGCGCTGCACCGACGGGTTGTCGCTGGACTTCATCTGGTCCACGTTGGCTTGCGTGACGCCGTACTCCTCGGCCTCCAACAGTGCGTAGATCACCCACTTGGCGATGGCGAACCACTCGTCGTCACCGCGGCGGACCATGGGCCCCAGCGGTTCCTTGGAAATGATTTCAGGCAGGATGATGAAATCATCCGGATTCTGCGCTTCCTTGTTGCGAATCGATGCCAGTCCCGAGGCATCGGTGGTGTAGGCCTGGCAGCGCCCGGCAAAGAAGGCCTTGAAGCTCGCCTCGAATCCCTCAAATACCACCGACTTGTACTTCAGCTTGTTGGCGCGGAAGTAGTCATTGAGGTTCTTCTCGGTGGTGGTGCCCGACTGCACGCAGACCGCGGCGTTGTTGAGCTGCTTGACGCTTTTCACCTTCAGCTTTTTCGGCACCATGAAGCCCTGGCCGTCGTAATACGTGACAGCAGTGGTATTCAAGCCGAGCGATGCGTCGCGTGTCAGGGTGAAGGTGGTGTTGCGCGACAGGATGTCGAT
>CANJRC010000069.1 GCA_947476535.1 Betaproteobacteria bacterium | reverse complement strand
GAGGGCATGAAGGCGTGGGTGGTCACGTCGATCGACGCGGCGCGCCATGTGCTGCGAAACGACAAGGTGCTGTTCAACCACGGCCTGCAGGAACTCGACCGCGACATGGTCAGCGTCATCGCCGGCGGCGAGAACATCGTCATGATGACCGGCGAGCGGCATACCAAGATGCACCAATGGTTCATCAAGGCGCTGTCGCCGCCGACCATCGAGAAATGGCGCGGCGCGCTCATCAAGCCAGTCGCGGCGCACCTGGTCGACCGCTTTGCCGCACGCAAGGATGCCGATGGCATAGGCCGCGCCGAGCTCGTGGACGACGTGGCGGAAACGCTGCCCAGCCGCGTGATTGCGGCGACGCTGGGCTTCGAGTGGCGCGACGACGCCTTCATCGAGCACTGCAAGGCCCTCATGAAGGAGCTCAACGGCTTCTTCAACAACATCCTGACCAAGGACGAAAAAATCATCACGGCGGCCCAGGACGCATCGCGCGAATTCATCCACATCCTGATGCCGACGGTCCGCGAGCGCTCGGCCGGCACCGGCGACGACCTGATCAGCATGATCTGGCGCGGCGGGCGGGAACTGTACGGTGAATTCACCGACGAGGACGTGTTCGCCGAGGTGCGCACCATGTTCTTTGCCGGCAGCGACACCACCACGCACGCCATCTCCAACGCCTTCTACCTGCTGCTGTCCAACCCGGAATGGCTGGATCGCGTGACGAAGAACATGCGCGCCGGCGAGGACAAGGAGCTGACCGCATTCGTCGAGGAGGCCCTGCGCCTCTACGGCGCCATCCACTTTCGCGTGCGCAAGGCCCTCGAGGACAGCGAAGTGGCGGGCGTGCAGATCAAGAAGGGCGACACGGTTCTGGTCGCGCTGTCGGCCGCCAACCGCGACCCCAAGCATTTCGGCTGCCCGATGCAGATCGACACGGCGCGCGCCAATCGTACGCACCACATGACCTTCCATTTCGGCCCGCGCGCCTGCGTCGGCGCGGGCCTGGCGCGCGCCAACATCCAGGAAGCCGTGCGCGAAGTGCTCACCCGCTGTCCGGACCTGCGCCTCGACCCGGGCGCGGCAGCACCGGCATTTCTCGGCTTCGGCGTGCGCTGCTGGCGACCGCTGAACGTGTTGTTCACGCCGGAATCGAAGCATTGAGCGGCGCACCGCGTCACCACGGACACCCTCACTGCGCGCATTGACACCACCTACAGCAGCCCCCTATTCTCGGGCTGCTTCCCACCCCTCATGCCAGCACACCTCGGAAAGGCCTAACCATGCAGCCCCTGCGCGTCGGCGTTAATTTCTACCCGTTCTCCCGCTTTCCGCAGCCCGAGCAATTGCTCGACATGGTCGAGTGGTGCGAGAAGATTGGCTTCTACCATGTGCACATGGGCGAGCATTACATCGTGCCCAAGGAAAACGACAAGCTCGACGACTTCTGGCAGGACACCTCCTGCATGTTCGCGGCGCTGTCGCAGCGCACCAAGCGCATCAAGTTCGTCTATGGCGTGGTGGTGGTGCCACTGCACCATCCGGTGCAGCTGGCGCGCGCTGTGGCCACCGTCGACAACCTGTCGAAGGGACGCGTCATCATGGGCTGCGGCGTCGGCTGGACCCAGCGCGAGATCGAACTCATGGGCACCGCGTTCAACGAGCGCGGCGCGAGAACGGATGACACATTGCGAGCCGTGCGCGCGCTGTGGTCGAGCGAGACACCCTCCTACGAGGGCCGCTACATCACCATCAAGGACATGGTGTTTCGGCCGGGTCCGTACCAGAAGCCGCACCCGCCGATCTGGATCGGCGGTGCTGCCGACGCCACGGTGCGCCGCGCCGCGGAACTGGGCAATGGCCTGCAGCCCATCGGTGGACCGCTCGAGAAGCTCGCCCGCATGGCCGCAGAGACGAAGGAACTGCTGGCCAAGAACGGACGCGAGAAAGAGATTGCCGACTTCGCCTTCACCATCACCTGCGACCACGGCGCCACCGTATCGCACCACTCCAAGCAGGCAGGCGCCAAGGACTTCTCCATGATCGTCAGCACGAATGCCGCGGAGGCCATCGACCAGCTGGGCAACTGGCAGCGCGCCGGCTACAACCACATCACGGTGCGTTTCCCGGACAAGGAGCTGCCGGCGCTGCGCGACAAGGTGCAGCGCTTCCGCGACGAGGTGGTGAAGCCGCTGGGTGCGGTGATCGAGAACTGAGATAGAACTGAAACAGAACTGAACGAACGCTGAAACAACCGGGAGGACGACATGGATAAAGACAGGTTCAAGGGCAGGGTCGCGGTGGTCACGGGCGGCGCCATGGGCATCGGCGGCGCCACTGCTCAACGGTTGGCGAGCGAAGGCGCTACTGTTGTCATCGCCGATCTGAATGAGACCACCGCCGCGGCCAATGTGAAGGCCATCACGGCGGCCGGCGGCAAGGCCAGTTTCGTGTCGTGCAATGTCACCAGCGAGGAGGCGGTGCGCTCGCTGATGGAAGGGGTGGTGGCACAGCACGGCCGCATCGACATCCTTGCCAATGTGGCTGGCGTGACCAACAAGAAAGCATCGGTAGACGAGATGACGCTGGAGGAGTTCCGCCGCGTAACCACCATCAACATCGAAGGCACCTTCCTGTGCTCCAAATATGCCGCCAAGGCAATGAAGCAGCAGAAATACGGCCACATCGTCAACGTCTCATCAACGACTTCGGTCATGCCGACCACCTACGGCAATACGGCCTACACCGCCTCCAAGGGCGCGGTGAGCGCCATGACGCGCCAGTGGGTGCTCGATCTGGCCGAGCACGGCATCACGGTGAACGCCGTGGCGCCGGGCCCGACGCTCACCCCGCTGGTGGCGGGGCTGGGTGAGCAGATGCAGAAGGACCGCATACGCATCATTCCGAGCGGCCGCCTGGGCCTGCCCGAAGACATTGCAGCGGCCATCGCCTTCCTCGCATCCGATGACGCGAGCTACGTCAACGGCCAGGTGCTGGTGGTGGATGGCGGCATGACCGTCGTCAATCATGCGGCTAAACGCTGATTAAAATGCATCAAGATCAATCCATGGAACCCGAGAGGACTCGATGAACCCGATTCGCATTTATTCCCGTACGCGCGTTGCCGCTGCGCTCGTCTGCACCGCGTTTGGCGCAACCCTGTCGACCAGCGCACTGGCACAGGCGTGGCCAAGCCGCCCCATCACCTGGCTGTATCCCTTCGGCGAGTCGGCCGCGACCGGCTGGGTACGCACCCTGGCACAGGAGATGTCGAAGACACTGGGACAACCAGTGCTGGTGGAGAACAAGCCCGGCATGGGCGGGCGCATCGGCATGAACCAACTCATGGCCGCCAAGCCCGACGGCTACACCCTCAGCATCGTGGTCCCGTCCATGGTGGCCTATCAGCCGCTCACCAGCCCGACCTTCAAGATCGAGCCCGGCAAGAGCTATACGGCCATCACGCAGATCTACAACCTGAAGCTCAACCTGTATGGCTCGAACAAGGTGCCCTACAACGATCTCAAGGGATTAGTGGCCTATGCCAAGGCCAACCCGGGCAAGCTGAATTACGGATCCACCGGCACCGCCAGCACCGGCCATTTCGCCGGGGAGTTGCTCAACCGCGCCGCCGGAATACAGATGGTGCATGTGCCGTACAAGGGCGAGGGAGACCAGACCGCGGCCGCTATCTCAGGCGACCTGCACCTGTACATCACCAGCGCCGGCCCCAAGACCAGCGTGGACGCGGGCCGCATCCAGGTGCTCGCGACCTCGGGCGAAACGCGCTCGAAGGTATTCCCCAACACACCGACCGCCAAGGAGCAGGGGGTGGATTTCGTCATGACCCAGTGGATGGGCATGGTGGCGCCGCCGGGGCTGCCCGCCGACATCGTCAGCCGCCTCAACCAGGCCATCACGGCGGCCATGAAGGAGCCGTCGCCGATGAAGGCTTCCGAAATTGCCGGCGTCGAACCGACACCGAGCGTCTCCCCCGAGTCGTTTGCCGCCCTCATCCGCGCCGATATGAAGGCGCTGGAACCGGTGGTCAAGGCAACGGGGATCGTGACCGACTAGCATCGCCCATCCCGGCCGAAATACCAGTGTTTATATAAAGCACAACGGCCCGGAATCCCGGGCCGTTGTCACTTGCACCGGCGTCGGTTGTTTCAGGCCGCGTGCTTGAGCTTAACGAAGTCGCGCTTGGCGGCGCGTTTCATTTCCTCTTTTGCAGCAGCCTCCACCACCGTGCCCTTGAAGAAGTCCGGGTTCATGCTGGCGTGCAGTTCCACGGCATTGGTGAGCGTGAACTCGCGGAACTGCTCCTCATTGATGAGGCCGTGCTCCACCATCTCCCACACCTCCTCCAGCACCTCGGTGGGATCGGGCACGTCGAAGTGGGCTATGTCCGAACCCATCATGGCCTTCACCTTCAGGCCGGCTGACTCGTGGAACGCCATCACGTTCATGGGGTCATCAGCCTCGCAACCAAAGTAGAAGTTGCTGGTGAACAAGCGCCGGATATCGTCCACGGAATCGATTTTCACGGACCGGAAATCGTCGCTGTCCTTGTCGCGCTCGTACAGCTCCTCCGAACTGACCTCGGGCTCAGCCACATCGAGGTTGCGCGCAAGGATGTCATCCAGCTTGCCGGCAAAGCGCTTGTTCCCGGCCGTGTTCTCCTCCAGCAGGCGACGCAACTCGACGCGGTCGAGCTTCATGGGGCTGTGGTTCTCCTCCATGTACTTGCGGTTGCGTTTCTTCCAGTGGCCGATGATGTCACCATAGAGGTTGCAGGCCCAGCCCACCCCGCCCTCGAGGAATCCCACCTTCAACGTCGGGAAACGCTGCGTCACCCCGCCCATGAACAGGGCGCGCGCCGTAATGTGGTGGCTCTGCGCGAAGTGGCCCATGTGGTTGAACACGAAACTCGTCGGTGACGTCCGGTCCGGCCAGCCCATGGTGCCCGTATGCACGGTGAGCGCGCATTTGATGTCGATCAGCTTCTGCCACACCCGGTCGTAGTTGTGCGGGCTGTCGAGGCCATAGGCGTCGAAGTAGTAGCGGCGCTTGTCCACGGGAATGTCGGAGTCGCCCTCGATGGGGCGTTGCGTGGTCCCGTTCATGACGAGGAGCTTGAGCCCGAGCTTGTGCGCATCGTCGAGCTGGGCGAGCGCCTCATCCGGGCTGTCGAGCGAGATGATCCCGGCGGGAATGAGCCTGTCGCCGTAGGGCTTGAACATGTCCATGGCCATCGTATTGAAGGCGCGAACGATCACTTGGCGCAGGTCGCGGTCCTGGATCAGCTTCAGCAACAGGAAGCCGATGGTGGGGTAAATGAGCGCGACGTCGAATCCCCATTCATCCAGCGACTGATGCATGAGCTTGGGCAGCGTGTAGGCGGCGCGGTCGCGCGCATTCACCGGCTGGGTCCACCAGCCCTGCTTGCGCACCCGCTTTGTCATGCGCATTTCCGGCGTGAGCAACCTGCCCCCGCCGTAGCCGGGGGCGTTCTTCACCGCCTGGCGATACTGGTCTGTGGCCTTGGCGCCGCCGATCTCGGCAAGGTAGTCCTCGTACACCGGGTGAAGCTCCAGCCAATGCCCGTCCGAATCCACGACCGGGTGTTTCAACTGGCTGCGTACCTTCTCCGATTTGGTCTGTGTCATTGCGATTTCCTCATGGACTAGTTGAAAACGGGATGTGCGGCTCCGGACAACCGCAACGTGCGGTCATTGGCAGCCAAGCAATTTGACGAAGGTCTCCACGCGCGCCACAAGGCAAGCCGGAGAACGCGCGCAAACGCCAATCAAGCACCCCTACTGCGGCTTGAGCCCGGCCCTGGCGGCCACGTCCCGGTAGAGTTTAGAAATGTCATCGTAGCGCTTGGCCAGCGCGTCCGCTCCGAGCTCCGAGGGATTGATGCCGCTCTTGGCGAAGAAATCCTTGACTTCCTGCTGCTGCACGGCAAAGCGCGCCGCGGCGTGCAGGCGATCGATGATCGCCTTGCTCGTGCCCGGGCGCACGTTGAGCGCCCACCAGACGCCGACCTGGTTCGGGTAGCCCAGCTCGGCCAGCGTCGGGACGCCAGGGAAAGCCGCCACGCGCTGCTCGCCGGTAAGGCCCAGGCCCTTGGTCTTCTTCGCCTCCGTGTTCACCTTGCCTTCGGCCGCCGTGGAGAACAACAACTGCACGTCGTTGGCAAGCAGCGCAATGATGGCCTGGTTGTTGCCGCCCTGAAACGGGATAGTGACGATGTTGAGGTTGTCCTGCTGCATGATGGCGTAGGCGTTGAGCGTGGCGATACTGGTTGAACCCGAGCTACCCCAGTTGAGCTTGCCGGGATTGGCCTTGGCATAGGCCACCATTTCCGCCATGGTGTTCCAAGGCGCGCCGATGGGCGAGTGGAGCAGCAGCGGGCTCTCGGCCACGACACCCACCGGCGTGAGCTCCTTCACCGGATCGATGGGCAAGTCCTTGGTGAACACGGGCAGGGATAGGTTGGAATTGGTCGAGGCGGCGATGGTATAGCCGTCATTGGGCTGGCGACGCACCACGTACTCCCAGGCAATGACGCCATTGCCGCCGGGCTTGTTGTCGACGATGACGCTAGTGTTGAGGTTCCGCGCCATGGCGCCCGACACCGCGCGGAACACCAGGTCGGTGATCGTGCCCGGCGTGAACGGCACCACCATCGTGACCGGTTTCGACGGGTAGGCCTGGGCCATCGCCTGCATTGAACCCAGCGCGATGGCCGCGCCTACGAGCGGGGCCAGAACGCCCTTGATCAGATTCGCCATGCTTGCTTCTCCTCGATTGATTGAATGCGAATGCCTGTCCGCTTGCGTGGAAAAGCACACTGGTGCGCCTGCGCGCGACGATCGTTATTGCGGCTTGATGCCGGCCTTCGCGGCGATGTCGGCATAGGAGCGGCCGACTTCGTCGACTTTCTTCAGCGCAGCATCAACCGACATCTCGACCGCGTAAATGCCGTTCTTGTCGAAAAAATCCTTCACTTCGGGCTGCTGCACGGCAAAGGTCGCGGCGGCGTTGAGCCGGTCCATGATCGGCCGGGGCGTACCCGCCTTCACGTTGAGCGCCCACCACACGCCGACCAGCTGCGCATAGCCGGCCTCGGCGAAGGTCGGCACATTAGGGAATGCCGGGCGCCGCCGATCCCCGCTGATGGCCAGCGCCTTCACCTTGCCCGAGCGCGTGTCCTGCACAGTCTCGGCCTCGGTTTGCACCAGCAACTGGATGTCGTTCGCGTACAGCGCGAGGCGCGCCATGTTGTTGCCGCCCTGGTACGGAATGTTGGTGATCTTCAGGCCGTCGCGCATCACCACCGCTTCCATGTTCAGGTTGGCCACGCTGGCCGCGCCCGACGTGCCCCAGTTGAGCTTGCCCGGATTGGCCTTCGCGTAGGCAACCATCTCGCCCATGCTGCTCCACGGCGCCGCAACCGGCGAAGTGATGGACAGCGCGCCCTCGGCCATAATGGCCACGGGCAGGATGTCCTTCACCGGATCGATGCGCAGGTCCTTGACGAAGATCGGCAGCGACAAGCTGGAGTTCGTGGAGCTGGCAAGGACGTAGCCGTCGGCGGGCAGGTTCTTCACCACTTGCTCGTAGACGATCATGCCACCCGCGCCCGGCCGGTTCTCGACGATCACGGGCACGCGCAACGCCTTGGCCATCTGCGCCCCGACAGCGCGGAACACCAGGTCGGACACGGTGCCGGCGGCCAGGTGCACCATCAGTGTGATCTGCCGGGACGGATACTCCTGCGCCTGGGCGGTGAAGGGCATCTGCGCACACAGCGCGGCCGCCAGCAATGTCTTCCACATGACGCATCCTCCTCAGGATTGCAGCGGGTCACTGCGCAATGGTGACTGCTCGACTGGCATTATCGTCCGATGGCACGCCAATGCGCAATCGGCAATGGGGGAGCGAGGTTGCCGGGAGTTCAGGTCAGCAATTCGAAGGGGCGCGTCCCGTGGTTGTGCCGGGCATCGCACAGCGTCGGCACGCCCTCGAACCAGCCGGATTGAAACCCCGCGCGCACGCTGCGCCGGGGTAATGTGATCAATTCAATGCCATGGTGCCCATGATCCGGAGACAAGCAACAGAAATATGATCAGTCTTGCAGAAGCTTCAGCAGCTCGCCAGACTCGTACATCTCACGCATGATGTCCGAGCCGCCGACAAACTCGCCCTTGACGTAGAGCTGCGGAATGGTCGGCCAGTTGGCGTATTCCTTGATGCCCTGGCGCACCTCAGCATCGGCAAGCACATCCACCGTCACCAGGTCGTTCACGCCGCATGACTTGATGAGTTGTACGGCATTGGCGGAAAAACCGCATTGCGGCATCTGCGGCACGCCCTTCATGAACAGCACGACACGGTTACCTTCGACAGTCTGCTTGATGCGTTCCTGAACATTCATGCTGGGCTCCTTGCAATGGGTTGAATTTGATCGCCGGGGCAATTCCCGATTAAATTTGTCAGGTATGGTATCGCAGCCAAATGCGCTCGGTCAAACGCCCAGGCAGCAGGACCGAGCGAAAGATCAGCCCTTCCAGCGCCCGACGCAGACGCGGGGAATATTCGACAAGTCATTGTAATCATTGATGCTGTCGTAGCCCAACGTCACGAGAAGTGCTTGGCTTGCCGCGCCCTGGTCATGGCCATGCTCGAACGCCAAGACCCCCCCCGGATTCAGGTGCTGCCGCGCATCGGCCGCGATGCGACGGATGACTGCCATGCCGTCCGGACCTGCCACGAGCGCAATTTCGGGCTCGAACCGCAGGTCGCCTTCGGACAGGTGCGGATCGCCGCTCGCCACATAAGGAGGATTACTGGCAATGACCTCAAATCGCTCCCCCGGCAGGGCTGCGAACAGGTCGCTTGCGAGAAGGTGCACACCCGGCGCATGACGTGCTGCGTTGAGGCGTGCAGTTGCCAGCGCCGCAGGCGACACATCGCAGGCCCACACCCGGGCATCGGCGCGCATGTGTGCGATGGCCACCGCGATGGCGCCGCTGCCAGTGCCCATATCGAGTAGGCGCCCGCCCTCGGGGAGGTGGGCGCGCGCAAGCTCCACGAGCAATTCGGTCTCCGGCCTGGGGATCAGCACGTCCGGCGAGACGGCCAGTTCAAGGCCGAAGAACTCGCGCTCGCCGAGGATGTACGCAATCGGCTCGCCGGCCAGGCGGCGTGCGTGGAGCGCGCTCACCTCCAGCGCGGCCTCGGGCCCGACCGCATCCGCCTCATGTGCGAGCAACCAGCTGCGCTTCACGCCGGCGCCACGCGCCGCGAGCACCTGCGCTTCGAGCCTGGGCAGGCGGCTTGCCGCAAGCAGTTCACGCCAGGTGGGCATTGTCCACCTTCGTAATGTCAGCAATTAACGTATGGAATACTGATAAGTGCATAAATAATTCTGAAATTGTCACTGTTTTCCCGTTTGTAATCTGTTCAATTCGCGTTCTCTCCGATGGCCGCAAGCTGCTCGGCCTGGTGCTCGGCGGCCAGCGCTGACGTGAGCTCATCGAGATCGCCGTCCATGATGGCGGCAATCTTGTAGAGCGTGAGATTGATGCGGTGGTCGGTGATACGGCCTTGCGGGAAATTGTAGGTGCGGATGCGCTCGGAGCGATCGCCGGAGCCGATCAGCGACTTGCGCGTGGCCGCTTCCTTGGAGTGCTGCTCGCGCTCCTGCTTGTCCTTGATGCGGGCAGCCAGCACCGACATCGCGCGCGCCTTGTTACGGTGCTGCGAGCGATCGTCCTGGCATTCCACCACGATGCCGGTGGGCAGGTGCGTGAGGCGAATGGCCGAATCCGTCTTGTTGACGTGCTGGCCGCCGGCACCCGATGCCCGGAAGGTGTCGATGCGCAGGTCGGCCGGGTTGAGCACGACCTCGGCTACTTCGTCGGCCTCGGGCAGGATGGCCACGGTGCAAGCCGACGTATGGATGCGGCCCTGCGTCTCGGTGGCCGGCACGCGCTGCACGCGATGGCCGCCGGATTCAAACTTGAGCTTGGAGTAGGCTCCGCTGCCGACCAGGCGGGCGATGATTTCCTTGTAGCCGCCCATCTCGCCAGGGCTCTCCGACATCACCTCCACCTGCCAGCGCTGCTTTTCAGCAAAGCGCGTGTACATGCGAAACAGGTCGCCCGCGAACAGCGCCGACTCGTCGCCCCCCGTGCCGGCGCGGATTTCGAGAAAGATATTGCGATCGTCATTGGGGTCGCGCGGCAACAGCAGCTTCTGCAGGTCGAGTTCCAGCGCTGCCGTGCGCTCCTTGCCGACCTTTATTTCGGCCTCGGCATACGCCTTCATCTCCGGGTCGGAGAGCATGGCCTCGGCTTCGGCGATATCCTGCTCGGCGCGGCGAAATTCCAGGAACCGCTCCACCACCGGTGTCAGGTCCGAGTACTCACGCGTGAGCTTGCGGTACTGGTCCATTTTGGCGGTGGCGTTCTCTGAGGCGATCAGGTCACCCACCTCGACATGGCGGCGCGACAACTGTTCAAGGCGGGATGCGATGCTCGGTTTCATGGGTTCATTTCAATGAGGGTCATAGGCAATGGCAGGCGCGCCGCGGCTGGCGGCCGCGCCCTGCGCACGCGCAGCTAACGACGATCGAGATGGTAGAGACGGGCGAGCAGCGACTTCAGTTCCTCGTTGCCTGGCTCACCCTGTTCGCTCTGGTTGAGCGCCTGCGTAGGCCCGTGCATGAGCTTGTTGGTGAGGCCATGGGACAGCGCCTCGAGTACCCCCTTCGGGTCGTCGCCACGAGACAGCATCTTCAGGGCGCGCTCCATTTCGGCGCGGCGCGCCGACTCGGCCGATTCGCGCAGCGTGCGGATCAAGGGCACGTTGTCGCGAGACTTCATCCAGTGCAGGAAGGACCCGACCTGTGTCTCGATGATGGCCTCGGCCTGCGCCACCGCAGACTGGCGCGAGTCCATGCCTTCCTTCACGAGTTCCGCCAGGTCATCGATGGAATACAGGAATACGTCGTCCATCTGACCGACCTCGGGCTCGATGTCGCGGGGAACAGCGAGGTCGACCATGAACATCGGGCGATGGCGCCGGGTACGGATGGTGCGCTCGACGGTTCCCTTGCCCAGGATGGGCAGCGAACTTGCCGTGCATGAAACCACGACGTCGTATTCGTGCAGATACTCGGGCAGGTCTCGCAGCGCCAGCGCGCGACCATTGAAGCGCGGCGCGAGGTGCTCGGCGCGCTCGACCGTGCGGTTGGCAAATGCGATGACGCGCGGGTGTTGCGCGGCAAAATGGGTCGCCGCCAGTTCGATCATTTCGCCTGCGCCGATGAACAGCACTTTCTGCTCGGCAAGGCTCGGAAAGATGCGCTGGGCAAGCTTCACCGAGGCCGCAGCCATGGACACCACGTTGGCGCCGATGGGCGTATGTGTGCGCACTTCCTTTGCTACTGCAAATGAGCGCTGGAACAGGCGGTTCAAGGTTGTGCCCAGCGTGCCGGCCGCTTCCGCGGATCGCACCGCATCCTTCATCTGCCCGAGGATCTGCGGCTCGCCAAGCACCATGGAGTCGAGGCCGGACGCCACCCGAAAGGCATGCCGGACCGCCTGCGGCGCCTCCAGCGTATAGGTGTAGGACTGCAGTTCCTGCGGCTGGACACGGTGGTAATCGGCCAGCCATTCGATGGCAGCCCCGGGCTCGCCGGACGCGCAATAGATTTCCGTGCGGTTGCAGGTCGACAGGATGGCCGCTTCGCGCACCGGCTGCTTGCGCGTGAACTCGATCAATGCTTCCTGCAGGCGCTCAGCCGCGAACGCCACCCCCTCGCGTATCGCGATGGGTGCGCTGGTATGGTTCAAGCCGATCGTGAAAAGCTGCAAAATCAGGGTTATCCGTTTGCCACGCTGCGCGTTGCCATCACGGGAGCCCAGCCATAGCGCCCTCGTCCCCGGTCCCGCCAGCGACCAGAGCCATCATGCGCCCATCGAACGCGGCGCCAAGACATGGCACCATAAGCCGTTGTCGGGACAGCGTATTATACCCGCCCGACTCCTCGCCATCACTCAATTAGCGCTTCAAAACAAGGCCTCTCATGCGTATCAGCAGCAATTTCGACAGCGGCTCCATCGCCATCCGGGACATTGACGCAGTCGCAGGCGTCGCCAACCTGCGACTGCGTCAAGACCAGGTCAGTGACCCCACGGTCGACATCCGCCAGTGGTTCCACTTTCGCCTGCAGGGTGATTTTCGTGGCCGACGCGCGGTGTCCTTGCGCATCGCGGCCTGCGGCGACAGCACTTTTCCCGGCGGCTGGAAGGATTACCGCGCAGTGGCAAGCTACGACCGTGAGCATTGGTTCCGCGTGCCCACGACATTCGACGGCGACACGCTGACCATCGCGCACACCCCCGAGCGCGACAGCATCTACTACGCCTATTTCGAGCCCTACTCCTGGGAGCGCCATCTGGCGCTGCTCGGCCGTGCCGAGTCCTCGGCGCGTGCGCGCGTGCTCGACCTCGGCAGCACGCTGGATGGGCGCGACATGAACCTTGTTCGCATAAGCGCCGACGACGCGCGCCCCGCCTCGCCCCCCAAGCATTGCTGGATCATCGCCCGCCAGCATCCGGGAGAAACCATGGCCGAGTGGCTTTGCGAGGGCATGATCGAGCGGCTGCTCGACACGCAGGACCCCGTCGCCAGGCGCTTGCTGTCAGCGGCGCAATTTCACATCGTGCCAAACATGAACCCGGATGGCAGCGTGCGCGGCAACCTGCGCGTCAACGCTGCCGGCGCCAATCTCAACCGCGAATGGGTGTCCCCCTCGCAGGACCGCAGCCCCGAGGTGCACGCCGTGCGCGCCGAGCTGCAGCGCACCGGCTGCGACTTCTTCCTGGACGTGCATGGCGACGAAGTCATTCCCTACGTGTTCACGGCCGGCTGTGAAATGCTTCCCTCGGTAACCGATGCGCAACGCGCCGAACAGCAACGCTACCTCGCCGCGCTACTCGCCGCCTCGCCGGAATTCCAGACCAGCCACGGTTATCCCGCCGGAAAATATTCGGAGGATTCCTTGAAGCTCGCCAGCAAATGGGTGGGCCACACCTTTGGCTGCGTCAGCCTCACCCTGGAGCTGCCGTTCAAGGACAACGCCAACCAACCCGATGCGGGGACGGGCTGGAGCAGCGCACGTTCCAAGCAGTTCGGGCGCGACACGCTCGATTCCGTGGCGGCACTCCTCAGGGTATAGCGAGGTCGCCGCGAAGCGATGCGGCGATCAGTAGGACGTCAAGCCGTGGCGGATGGCGAACTTGACCAGCCCCGGCACGTCGCCGATGCTCAACTTGCGCATGATGCGACTGCGATAGGTGTCGACGCTCTTGGGCGACAGCGACAAGGTGATGGCGATCTCGCTGCTTGAGTACCCCTCGACCACGAGCTCGAGCACCTGACGCTCGCGCAGGCTCAGGCTTTGCAAGGGGCTGGTGCTATTGCGCCCGAAAAAATAGCGGTCCATGACTTCATGTGGCAACCGGTTGCTCAGGTAGGTGCGCCCCGCGTTCACCGTGCGCACCGCATTCACGAGCTCGGTGCCGGCCGCCTCCTTGAGCACATATCCCATGGCACCCGCACCGAAGGCCTGATAGACATGCTCCGGACTGGAGTGCATCGACAGGATGAGCACGCGCGTTGGCGGGCAGGCCTGGCGCACCTGGCGCGTCGCCTCGATGCCGCTCAGCCCAGGCAGGCTGATGTCCATGACGACGATATCGGGGCGCTTTTGCACAGCAAGTGCCACGGCTTCGGATGCCGTCTCGGCGCCGCCCACCACGGTCATGTCGGCTTGCGTGGCCAGCAAATAGCTCACGCCCTCACGCACGATCGCGTGATCGTCAGCGAGCAGTACTCGAATCGCCATTTGCCCCCGCCAATTCAACGATGACCCGCGCCCCTTCCCCGGGCTTGGACTCCGTACGCAGGCTCGCGCCAATCGCATCGGCGCGAGCCTGCATGAGTATCAGCCCGTAGCCGCGATAGTCGCCACGCCGCTCGACATCGGTGCGAAATCCGCAGCCGCTATCCGAGATGATCAATCGCGCCATCCCCGGCTCACCGATCAGCTCCACCAGCGCGCCGTCCGCCCCGCTGTGCTTGGCCGAGTTCTGCAGGGCTTCCTGAGCGATGCGAAACAAGGACAAGGCATGGTCCTGCTCCAATTGCACTTCGGTGCCACGAGTGACGATGCGCACATCGAATCGCGTGCGGTCGGAAAATACCTGGGCATAACTGTGAAGCGCGCCGGCGAGCCCGTAGTTGTCCAGCGATGCCGGTCGCAGGTCGCTCAACACCATTCGCACCGTGTCGACCATTTCCCCGACGATGGTGCGCATGCTGATGATCCGATCGGACACGGACTTGTTTGCCCCGGACGGCAGTTCTCCCCGGACGATGTCCAGGTTGATGCCAAGGGCGGTCAGGTTCTGGCCGAGCAGGTCGTGCAATTCGCCCGACAGGCGCCACCGCTCCGCCTCCTGGATCTCCACCAGCCGGCGCGACACCGCGCGAAGCCGCTTGGAATGCTGTGCCAGTTGCTGGCCGGTCTTTTCCTGTTCGGTCACGTCGCGCGCGACGCTCACCACGCCGCGCACTTTGCCATCGGCGCAAAATTCAGGAAAAACACGCCAGTTGAAGGTGTAACTTCCCTTGCTCAGGTTGACGGTGCCTTTGTGCTCTTCCGGCCGTCCCGTATCAAAAACACGACGAATCACCACATCCCAGCGCCAGCCATCGGGCGTCAGCCCCAGCTCTTCGTGGGTCTTTCCGATGAACGAATCCGGCGGCTTGCCGGTGTAGCGCAGGCACACCGGGTTGACATACAGGAATCGGCAGTCCCGGTCGTAGCGCGACACAAAATCACCGATATTTTCTACCAGCGCACGAAAGTGCTCCTCACTCTCGCGCAGCGCCTGCTCGGGAACACCCTTCCCCGGCACATTCCACAGTGCCTTTGCAGCAGAAGGTCTGGGCAGGTCGGATGTCATGCTCTGGCAGTATAAGCGTCAGCACCGTTTTCGACCATTCACCCTTCGATGACCGGTGCTCACCGAGCCGGCGGTGCCTGCTTCGAGGGCGCCCCGGCCAGTTTCACCGAAGGCATGCCCGCCACAATGGCGAGAGTCACCGCGCCCGCAGTGGCAACGCCCCAGAAGACCAGGTGAAGGCTCGACGACAGCCCCTCCTGCAGCAGGCCCGAAACACCCGCAACGACGTTGGCACGCGTCCCACCCGCGAGCAGGTCCTGGATGTTGTCCAGTGAGACGCTGCCCGCGACGCCGCGAGACGCGAGGAACCGCTGCATCGAAACATTCAGGACGCCGCCGAAAATCGCCGCGCCGAGCGCGCTTCCAAGTATTCGCATCAGCATGTTGGTGCCAGTGGCCGCGCCGCGCTGCGACCATGCGACGCTGGTCTGGATGGAGACGATGAACGTGGTGTTGAGCGTGCCAAGGCCAATGCCCACGACCATGGAGCCCAGCCCGGCCGCAAGCGGCCCATGCGCTGCGAAGAGCGCGACAGCGACGCTGCCGACCAGCAATGCGGTGCCGCCAAGAAGCGCCAGACGGCGCGGGCCTACGCGCACGATGACATGCCCCGTGATCACCGATGCAATCGGCCAGCCAATCGACATCGCACACAGCGCAAATCCCGCGACCAGCGCAGACCCGCCCAGTACGCCCTGGACAAAGGTCGGCAGGAAACTGATGAGACCGATCATCGCAATGCCTGCGGTCAGGGTGGCGGCATTGGCCCGCGCAATGAGCGGGTTGCTCCAGAGTTCCAGGTGCATGATGGGATCCTTGGCGCGCCGCTGCTGCGCGATGAACAATGCAGCCGCCACAACGGTCAAGGTCGCCAAGCCAGCGAGTTCGTTCACTCCCCAGTCGCCACCGTGGGTCAGCACAAGCATCAACGACGATACGGTCACAAGCAAAAGCACGGCCCCGGCGTAGTCGATGCTGTGCGCCTTGCGCGTCACGTTTTCGTGCAGGTAGCGCGTCACCAGGAAGATGCAGGCGACGCCAAAGGGGATGTGCATCCAGAAGATCCAGGACCAGTGCAGGTATTGCACGATGAGCGCGCCGGCCAGGGGGCCGATGATGGATGACAGCCCCCACACGCTGGCGATATAGCCCTGGGTCTTGCCCCGCTCCTCGATGGCGTAGAGGTCACCGACCAGCGTGATGGCCAAAGGCTGCACCGCACCGGCGCCGAATCCCTGCAGGAATCGGAATGCCACCAGAGAAGGCATCGACCAGGCCAGTCCGCAGAGCACCGACCCGGCCAGGAAAATCAGGATGCCGGCGATGAACACGCGCTTGCGACCGAACAAATCCGACAACTTGCCGTAAATGGGAACTGTCACCGCCTGCATCAACAGGAACGCCGAGAACACCCAGCTGTACAGATGCACGCCGCCGATCTTGGCCACGATGCTGGGCATGGAGGTAGCCACGATCGTGCCTTCGATCGCCGCCATGAACATGGCCATGACGATGGCGGCCAGCACAAATGGGCGGCGCGTCTTTCGGCCGTCAAAGGCTGGCGCGGAGTCGGATCCGGCGCTCATCGCAGGGCCCGACCTGCGCCATGAGTCAATGCCACGACAATCCGCGGTAATTGGGTTGCGCTCCCCATGATCATCCCGTCACTTGCCGTGTTTTTCGCATTTCCTGCGGACCCAGATCGATGCGCTCCTGGCGCGGGCCGCTACGATAGCATGCGCGCCGAGCCACGATTCTCATCTCGTACGGTCCGCCCTCGCGTCATTGTGGTTCCTGAAAGGTGCGGGAGAGCCACCGACATGATCCCTTGCAAAGGCCGGGAATCCGCTAGTATTACGACCCAGACTTCCCACAATAACCATAGAGGATCCCATGCGTACCGCCCCCATCTCCCTCCATGCGCGCCGCAGCTTCTTGGCACTCAGTCTTTGCATCGCCACGTCAATCAGCTTTGCACAAACATCAGAATTCAAGCCCGAAGTCGGCCAGGCCGGAAAAGACGTCGTCTGGGTGCCAACGTCCCAGTCGCTCGTCGACAAGATGCTCGACATGGCCAAGGTCACCGCGAACGATTACGTGATCGACTTGGGTTCAGGCGATGGCCGCACCGTCATCACCGCTGCCAAGCGCGGCGCACGCGCCCATGGCATCGAATACAACCCGGACATGGTTGCACTGTCCAAGAAGAATGCCGACAAAGAAGGGGTGACAGGGCGCGCGACCTTCGCCAAGGCCGACATATTCGAGAGCGATTTCTCCCAGGCAACCGTGATCACCCTGTTCCTGCTGCCGCAGCTGAACCTGAAGTTGCGCCCGCAGATCCTGGCCCTCAAGCCGGGCACGCGAGTGGTATCCAACTCCTTCACCATGGGCGAATGGCAGGATGACGAAACTTTCACGCTGGACGCGCGCGACAGCTGCAACTACTGGTGCGTCGCGCACTACTGGTTGGTTCCCGCCAAGGTCGAGGGAACCTGGCGCACCTCTTTCGGGGAACTGACGCTGAACCAGACCTTCCAGATGCTGGAGGGAAGCGTGCGCGGATCTGCAGGCCTCGTCAAAGTGACGGGCCGCCTGCGCGGCGACCAGATCACCCTGACCGCAGGCACGACGAACTACACCGGCAAGGTTAACGGCAATGCCATGGAAGGCATGTCAGGCAGCGTGGGCTGGAGCGGCAACAAGCTTAAATAACGGCCGGCCGCGGGCCGTGTTCCCCTAGGCACTCGGCTCGCGCGCGCAACCGCAACACGGGGAAATTTCTATTGCAGAACTTCCCCGATCTTGCGACCGAACGACTAACTCCGATCAGTTCCCACTCAATGCATTGAGCGCCGGCAGCAAGGTTTGCAATTCCTTGCCACCGTTGTGCATGACCGAGGTGAGCGCCACACCGTCGATGAAGAGGTAAGGCCCCACTCGCTTTTCCAGCTGCACGACGAATTCGGGATCCGTCGCAGCCCTCTGGTAGGCATCGCGCAGGATCGCCAAGCGATCGCGCGGGGTCTGGGCGCACACCACATGGCCGCGCTTCTTGATTGCCGGATCCAGCTTCTTCGGTTTTGCCACGTGACTTCCTCCCAGTTGATTAAGAGTGTCCAACCGGAACCGACGCCTATTGTGCATCCACCTCCGACGGCACCAGGGCACTGGCCGTACCCACCACCACCTTTTCACGCGCCTCGTTCTCGACCCACACGTCAAATACATAACGCACCGCATCGCCCTCGCGCTGCTTTTCGCGCAGGACCCCCTTCGCCGTCACGAAATTGCGCGCATATACCGACTTGATCATCTTCAGCGAGGTCTTGCCGCCGACGATCCACCCCGCTCCGAAGCAGGTCATCATGGCACGGGTCACGAGCGCAAAGAAAGTCGGTGCCGACCCCACCGGCTCGGTCAGGCCCTCGGCCTTGGCCGCCTCGGCGTCGGAATGGATGTTCTTGTGAGGCCAGGTCCCCTCGCCATAGAGCAGCGGATGGCGCTCCTCGAACTGCCGCAGGCTCATCTGCCGCGAGACGGGCGGCAGCTCCCAACCCACATCGACGCCGCGCTGGAAAATCATGACTTGCCCCCCGTATCGACCAGACGCCCGCCCGCACCACTGTCGATGCCGCTTGCGTCCTTGGGCACATCGCGCGTCAGGTAGTCGAGGGCATGCGCCCGGCGCGTGTGGAACACCTTGTTGCCCTGCGGGTCGTAACAGGTCGCCTCATACTGCACGAATTCGCGCTCACGCTTGATCCACTTGTCGCAGATGCGCCCTCGGATGGTGTACTTCACATTCGGTTTCAGCGGCGCGAAGTTCTCTGCCTCGTGCCAGTAGAACAGGCCGCGCACGTTGTAGCGCCGCGAGAACAGCATTCTCACCGGCGGATAACCGATCAGTACCGGAGCGATGATTCCGCCATACGGCGACTCCACCGCATACCATTCGTGGAAGTCGTCGTCCGAATCGCAGATACGCGCTATCGCGGCATCATCGAAACTCCATTCGATGCTTCCGAGGTCCTCACCGATGGCGATGTCCTCGTACCGAGTGCGCTCCCCTCCGGCATCGCGTGCCACGCGCTTGCGAGCTGTCATGCAGGGTCCTTTTGTAACACCACGCCTCTTCGTTGCCGGCCGCGGCAAGCATAATCCATTTTCAATCGGGTGCGAATGCTCCCTTGTAGTCGAGCCTCAGCGCCGGATTCTGCGCCTCCTTCCTGAGCAAGCAGTTGCCCACCGCCAGAATTTCTATTTCGCTGCCCATGAAACAGCGGAACGCATCTTCCGGCAGGCACACAATCGGCTCGCCCCGCACATTGAAGCTGGTGTTCACCAGCACAGGGCAACCGGTCCTGCGCTTGAATTCCGTCAACAGCCGGTGATACCGGGGGTTGGTATCGCCATGCACGGTCTGAATGCGCGCCGAATAATCGATATGCGTCACCGCGGGGATCTGCGATCGCGGAACATGGAGCTTTTCGATGCCAAAAAGCTTCTGTTGTTCCTCTGTCATGGCCAGCCGACGAGATGGCGTAACCGCGGCCACGAGCAGCATGTAGGGACTGTCGGTATCGAGCTCGAACCAATCGGCGACATCCTCCCTCAGCACCGAAGGCGCGAACGGCCGGAACGACTCCCGGTATTTGACCTTCAGGTTGAGAACCGACTGCATCGTGGGCGAACGCGGATCCCCCAGGATGGAGCGCCCACCCAGTGCCCTCGGGCCAAACTCCATGCGCCCCTGAAACCAGCCCATCGCGCATCCATCAGCCAGTCTGTGCGAAGCCTCGGCATACAGTTCGTCGTCATTCATGACCTCGTACACCGCACCGGCACCCGTCAGCCTGGCCTCGATGTCGCTTTGTGTGAACGACGGCCCCAGGTAGCTGCCCTGCATCCTGTCGCGTCCATTGGAGGCCGTCCGCGGACGGCCGAGGTAGCCGTGATGGGCGTTGAGTGCCGCGCCCAACGCGCCCCCCGCATCACCCGAAGCCGGCTGTATCCAGATATTGTCGAACGCACCGTCGCGCAGGACCTTCCCATTGGCTACGCAATTGAGGGCCACACCACCGGCAAGGCACAGGTTCTTCAACCCTGTTTGCACGGCCGCCGAGCGCGCCAGTCTGAGCATCACTTCCTCTGTCACATCCTGCACCGAAGCAGCAAGGTCCATGTGCCGCTGCGTCAGCAATTCCTCGGGCTTGCGCGCGGGCCCGCCAAACAGCGCGGCGAACCGGTCATTGGTCATGGTCAGGCCGGTGCAGTAATCGAAGTACGCCAGGTCAAGGCGAAACGAACCGTCGTCCTTGATGTCGATGAGGTGCTGGCGAATCGCATTCGCGTACCGGGGTTCACCATAGGGAGCCAGGCCCATGAGCTTGTATTCCCCGGAGTTCACCTTGAATCCGGTGTAATAGGTGAATGCCGAATAGAGCAAACCCAGCGAATGCGGGAAATGCATTTCCTGGTGAATGGCCAGTTTTTGGCCGGATCCGATCGCCAGCGACGAAGTCGCCCACTCCCCGACGCCATCAAGGGTCAGCACGGCGGCTTCGTCGAATGGCGAGGGATAGAAGGCACTCGCGGCGTGACTCAGGTGATGTTCACCAAATACCAGCTTGTCGTCCCATGGCACCGATTTGGACAATCCTTTCAGGCGACGTACCAGCAGGTCCTTTAGGAAGAGCTTCTCGCGCAGCCATACCGGAAGCGCCATGCGAAAGGACGCGAATCCCCGCGGCGCAAAGGCCAGGTAGGTTTCCATCAGGCGCTCGAACTTCAGGAACGGTTTGTCGTAGAACGCAACGCAATCGACGTGCTCGGCCGTCACGCCCGCCGCGTCGAGGCAATACCGCAGGGCATTGATTGGAAACTCCGGATCATGCTTCCTGCGCGTGAATCGCTCCTCCTGCGCGGCCGCCACGATGTCGCCGTCGCGCAGCAGCACCGCTGCGCTGTCATGGTAGAAGGCGGATATGCCGACGACGATCATGGTTGCACACGCCGGCGTGACGACAGGCCATGCCGCAACGCGCGCACATGTACTTCTCCATCCATTTCAAAGCGACGGCCCAAACCGCCCCCCCCTGCCCCGGGCATTCTCAGAACAGGGTGTAGATGAACGGAGCCACGGCCGACCCCTGGGCGAGGACGATCAAGCCGCCCAGGATCACCATAATGATCAGGATGGGGGCGAGCCAGAATTTCTTGCGCACCCTTAGAAACCTCCAGAATTCTTTCAGGAAAGACATCAATATCCTCGATGGGGCCAAATCAGGACAAGGGCGAACATCCCTCGTGCATCACGCTATCCGGAACTTTCAAAATTGATCGCTCATGGACTTGGGGTCGGGCCCCGGGGGCTCCCGCTTGATCCAGTAGCTCGGCAGTTCCTTGTCAAATCCCAATCGCATGGGGTTCTTGCCCAGTGCTCGCATGATCAGTCCCGTGGGAACCACGGTAAGGTAGTACACGATCCCGATGGCCACCGGGCTGACCACGCGGCCCATCAGCAGGCCCAGGCGCATCCACAGGCGATTCAATCG
>CANJRC010000068.1 GCA_947476535.1 Betaproteobacteria bacterium | reverse complement strand
GGGTGCGGATTTCCTCGATGGGCAGGCGCAGGTTGGCGATCAATTTCTTCGCCTGCGCCAGTTCATCCTGGGTCATGGTCTCGAAGTCGGCGTGCTGCAGCACTTCGCGCGCGGAGAACGAGAACGTGGCATCGACCTCGACTTTCTGCTCCTCCTCGCCCTGCTGCGATTCCTGCGGCTTGAGGGATGGCGGCAGCGCCTCGTTCAGGCGGTTGGACGGCCCCTTGTCCTGGTTGCCCATTTGCTCGTCGGGCGGCGCGAGGGTCAGCATCATGGCGCGCTCGAGCAGGCGCGGGTCGCGCCAGAACATCTGGAAGGCCTGGTCGAACAATTCGAACTGCTCGCGCCGGTCGATCAGCACGGAGGCGAGGGTCCAGTAGAAGTCATCGCGCCGGCCGATGTCCGAGACATCCAGCGCGCGCACGGCGTCTATCACGCGGTCCGGGCCGATGGGCAGGCCGGCGGCGCGCAGCACGCGCGTGAAATGCATGACGTTTTCCGCGAGATGGCCCGCGTCCGCGGCTGGCTCATTGCCTTTGAGCTGGGTCAGTTTCATGGTCGATGTGCGCTTTCCGGCGGATTGTGGCGGGTGGCGGACGCGGCAACTTTCGTGCAAGCGCGGTGCCAGGCGGGCTCGAGGCATCATTTTACCGTGGCAATGCCGGTGCAGGGCAATGTTTGCCCTGGATCGTCCCCCGGAGCGAAACGGACTGCGGAAATGGTTGCGTAGGCATGCGTTTGCAGGGCAAACTTTGCCCCCCGGCGCAGGAAGATGTCACTGTCGAAGCGCGCCGACATCGAACCCGTAGATCGCCGATCCCTGGAGAACCCATTGCCACGTGTACCCTATTTACCGATCGACCTGACCGAGCCCGCCGATATCGTGGCCCCCATCCGCAAGCGGCGGGGCGGAACCCTTTTCGAGCCGGACCGCGTGGTGTTGCATGCACCGCAGTTCGCGCGCGGCTGGAACGCCATCGCCCAGGCTGTGCGCCATGAAATGAGTCTGTCGGCGAAGCTGCGCGAGTTGGCCATCTGCGCGGTGGGCATGCTCAATCACGCGGAGTACGAAGTCGAGAAGCATGCGCCGGAGTTCTACAAGGCCGGCGGCAAGCCTGAGCAGATCGCCGCCCTCGCCGATGTGCCGGCGGCAATCCGAAATGTGGCGCTGTTCGATGCGGCCGAACGGGCTACGCTGCAGCTGTCGCTGGAGATGACGCGGGATGTCGAGGTCACCGATGCCACGTTCGCTGCCGTGAAGGCGATGCTGCCCTCCAACCAGCAAGTCGTGGAGTTGGTGGGGACGGTCGGTTTCTACAATATGATCTCGCGTGTCCTCGTGGCGCTGCATATCGAAAAAGAGTGATTTGCCAATCTTGTTCCAATGCCGGCCAACCATGCCGGCGGCAACCTGAAGGAGAAGTCAAAGTGAAGAAACCCGGAAAAATGGCACGCGGCCGACTGGCTGCACTGAGGATCATCGCAGCCGCCGCATCCCTGGCGTGGGCCGTTGGCGCGCAGGCGCAGGCAGGAAAAGCGGTGGGTGTCCAGGCTGAACTCGATGCGCTCATCAAGGCGGCCAAGGCCGAGGGCGAAGTGACCTGGTATTCCTCTTCGCCCGACACGCAGAACCGGCGGGTCACCGACGCCTTCGGCGCGAAATACGGCGTCAGGGTGAACGTGCTCAGGCTCTCCAGCAACAACCTGCAGCAGCGTTATTCGGCCGAGGCCGGTGCCGGCAACATCGCGGCAGACGTCGTAGTCAATGCCGGCAACTCGGTGTCCTATGCCGAGGAGGGCATGAAGAAGGGCTGGGTGGAGTCGATTTCGGAGGCGGGCATCCCGACCATCAAGAGTGGCGAGTACCCCGCCAAGTTCAACCGTGGGCCAACGGCCATCGTGCAGATCACCCCCTGGCTGATCGGCTATAACAGCGAGAAGTTGAAGGGTGCAGATGTGCCCCGCGACTGGCGCGACCTCCTGAAGCCGCAGTTCAAGGGCCAGTACATCATGCCCGACCCGCGCGCCTCGGAAGCCTATCTCGACGTGCTGGCGCTGCTGCTCGACCGCTATGGCGAGGGCTTCTTCAACCAGTTACGCGCCCAGAACATCCGTTTCGCGACCCAGGGCTCGACCGCCATCCAGTCGCTGGGCGCAGGCGAAGGGCTAGTCGTCGGACCCACGACCAGCGCCAACGTGATGATCATCAAGGTCAAGGGCGCCGCGCTGGACATGGCCGTGCCCGACCTGACCTCGGGGGTCGAGCTGCAGGTCATGCTCAGCGCCCGCGCCAAATCCAAGCGGCCCAATGCCGCGCGCCTGTTCGCCAACTACGTGCTCTCCAAGGAAGGCAACAGCGTATACAACGACGAGCCGGCCGGCGTGACCATGTACGACACTACCGGCCTGCCCAAGGACTACCAGTCCCCCAAGGCGGGGACGGCCGCGCGCAAGGACGTGATCCACAAGCTGCTAGGGCTGAATTGAGCGGCTGCTGAGATACGGCTGAAAAACGCATCACCCCTGCGGCAGCGCCCGATGCGCTGTTCCATACACAGATTGGAGCAAGACGATGAAAGCGAAAGCAACGAAGAAGCCGGCCAAGAAGGCCGTCGCGCGTCCGGCCGCTGCAACCCGGGGGCGAGTCCCCGCACGCAAGGTAACAAAAGCCACCGTCAAGCCCGCCGCGAAGCCCACCTCGAAACTATTGCGAGGTGCAAAAGTTGCGGCAGCATCCCGCGCCGCATCGAAGGCGAAGTCCGCGCCGTCCGCCAAACGGCGCCCGGTGAAGAAGGCGCGCGCTGCCGCGCCTTCGAAGTCGGTGTTCGAGGGCATTCGTGTCCTCGATATCGGGCATATCGTGGCCGGCCCGATTGCCGCCTCCATCCTGGCGGATTTCGGTGCCGACGTGATTAAGATCGAGCGCCCCGGCAAGGGTGATCCGCTGCGCATGCAGTACCAGCACAAGGGTGCCGGCCTGCACTACAAGATGGAAGCGCGTAACAAGAAGTCAGTGACGCTCGATCTCAAGTCGCCGGAAGGCCATGCCATCTTCATGCGCCTGGTGAAGGTGTCGGATGTGATCGTCGAGAACTTCCGCCCCGGCGTCATGGAGGCGCTCGGGCTGGACTGGGAAACATTGAAGCGTGCCAATCCGCGTCTCGTCCTGTGCCGTCTGTCCGGCTTCGGCCAGTACGGGCCGTACGCGAAGCGGCGCGCCTACGGGCGCATCGGCGAGGCCTTCGGCGGCTTCACCTACATCAACGGCACGGCAGACGGCCCGCCCAGCCACTCGCAGATGTCGCTGGGCGACACGGCTGCGGGCATGTTCGCGTCCATGGGCATCATGATGGCGCTGTACTGGCGCGACGCGCAGCGCGGCAAGAAGGGGCAGGTGATCGACGTCGGCCTGTACGAAGGCCTGTACCGGCTGATCGAGCAGCAGATCATCGTGGTGGACCAGTTGGGCGAGGGCAAGACGCTCCGGCGCATGGGCAACGCGCACAACTACACGCCCTACGTGTGCTCGTTCGACACCAAGGGTGGCGGACATTTCTCGGTGTCGGCTGCGACCATGAAGAGCGCCATGGACGTGCTGCGTGCCATGGGCATGGACAAGGACGACCGCTTCAACGACTGGGATCGCTGCCGCGAGAATATCGTCGAGTACCGCAGGCTGAGCACGGAGTGGATGGCGGCGCGAACGGTGGACGAGGTCGACGCGGCGTTCCAGAAGTTCGGCGCGCCGGGCACGCGCGTGATGAGTGGTGCGGACCTGATCAAGGATCCGCACCTCCTGGCGCGCGACATGGTGATCACCGTGCCGGACGAAGAGCTCGGCCCGGTGAAGATGCAGGGCATCGTGCCCAAGCTCTCGGCCACGCCGGGCAAGGTGGATCACGCCGGCCAGAAGATGGGCGCATCCAATGAGCGGATCCTGGGCGGCCTGCTGGGTTTGGGCAAGGCCGAAATTGCGTCCCTTCACGCGAAGGGTGTGATTTGAGCTCGGTGCACCCGCGCATCTCGGTCAACGGCGTCTGCTTTCCCAAGCAGTCGCTGGCCGAGGACATCGACGCATGGAAAGCGCTCGGCGCGCACACGGTGGGCGAGCACGTGCGCAAGCTGCATGACGCCGGCTGGGATGCCGGCATTGCCCTTCTGGGTGGGGCCGGGGTCAAGGTCGAGTCGCTGGTCCATCCGGTCGAGGTCGCGCTCGGTGAACCGGCTGCCTGGGAGAAATTCCATGCCGAGTTTCGCCGCACCATCGACGCGGCGAAGGTGCTGGGCGTGAGGTCGATCTACAGCACCAGCGGTTATCGTGGCGGCCTCACCTGGGAAGACGCGGCCGACGGCTTTGGCGCCGCCATGCGCCCGCTGCTCGAGCATGCAAGCACGGTCGGAATCAACCTGTTGATCGAGCCCACCGTGATGCTGCACGCGGACAAGTCCATCGTGCACACGCTGCGCGACACGGTGACGCTGGCCGATCGTTCGGGCCTGGGCATCTGCATCGACATCTTCCATTGCTGGACCGAAGCGGGCCTGAAGGAAACCATTGCGCGTGCCATCCCGCGCACGCACCTGGTGCAAGTCGGCGACTACATGTTTGGCGATCGCGCCGTGCCATGCCGCGCCGTCATCGGCGACGGTAACATCCCGATTGAGCGCATGCTCGGCTGGATGCTGGAGGCCGGTTACACCGGCATGTTCGATCTCGAGCTCAATGGCCCCCGCATCGAGAGGGAGGGCAACGTGATTGCCGCCCGCCGAGGGATCGATCGGTTATCGGAAATCCTGACAAGATTGGGATGTCATTGACGTAGCGCCGATTTAGGCGCCGATATTACTGACAGTCAGCGTGGTTGCGGAATCGCTGACGGGGGCAATGTGTCCTGGGTGACCTTGCGGGTCTTGAACAACCAGCGGCCGTCGACCTTTACCAGCGTGTCCTCGTACATGCCCAGCACATTGGCCACCGATTCCCCCGAGTCCTTCATCTTGACCAGGCGCATGATGTAGCACAGGGCGGTTGCAGCGTTGGCATCGCCGGACAAGATGAGGTTGCTGTTCCAGTGCTGCGGCTCGCGCCACGCCTGGCTCGGGCGCGTCTCGAAGCGCGTCTTGCCAAGCGCGGCAATCGCCGCGCGACCGCCGGTCGCAACTGCCGGCAGGAACTGACCGTCCTCGGTGAAGCATGCCGCCCACGACTCATAGGCGCCGGTGTCGACATAGGCGTTGTAGCGCGAGTACAGGTCGCGGATTTCGAATTCGTCTTTAGGAGTGAGCATGGATGGGATTTCGATGTGTGTGGGGGGGGCAGCGTTGTCAGGCTGTCAGCGTGGAGGTTACCGGCGCGCAGCTTCAGGCATTTTCAGGAAGCGCGACGCTACCCGCGCGTCCGAGTACATCACGAGTTGGATGCGCTCGATTGCAACGAGCGTGCGTTGACTTTTGCGCTTCATCATTTAATGGAACTACCGAACGGTATCATCGCGCGAGTGTCTTGCTGTCGATGTGGGGAAAAACCTTAAAGTGGACGATGTTCTTGCCTCGCTCAACCGAATCACGGGGATACGCGGATTGCCCAGTACGATCAAGACAGACAATGGAAGCGATTTCATCTCCAGGGCGATGGATCCATGTGGTTGCTTTCCGGAGCGTTGAATTTCCGCAATCGACCCACTCCGGTCGGCGAGTCTCCTCCGAACCGGCCATTGCCTTCCAGCGCAAGGCATGCCAATGCCTGAAACGCCAGTTCGTCGTCGACCACCAGCACGCGCGCGCTCGCAAAGTCCCACACCAGCAGGTCGCAAGCCGACGTCAGGCAGTCGATTTACCTGCTGATTCGCCGGGAAGGCTCAATTGAACCGTGGCCCAAAAGAGGCTGCCGCTACCCTCGACGCTGCTGACCCCGGTTTCACCGCCCATCAACCGGGCAAGTCGCCGGCACAGGGCCAGGCCCAGCCCAATGCCGCCGTGGGCGCGGGTCGTTGAGCCGTCTCTCTGAGCAAAGGGCTGAAACAACCGCGCCTGCTGGTCGGGACTGATACCGATGCCCTCGTCATTGACCTCGATCCGCAAGCACTGGCTCAAGCGGTCCTGCTTGCCGCAGTGGATGCGGACCGTGATTAGGCCGCGCTCAGAGAACTTGATGGCATTGTCAATAAACTTGAGAAGAATCTGTTTGAAACGGAGCCGGTCGCCGCGCAGTACCGCGGCTACCGCCGGATCGATTTCGGTGACGAGCCGCAACTTTTTCGCGCGCGTCGCTTCTTCTTGATCGGCGACGATTTCATCGAGCACGCTGCGCGGAGAGAAGTTCACCTCAGTCAGGATCAGTGAATCAGCCTCGCTGCTTGAGAGCTCAAGAACGTCGTTGATGATGGCGAGCAGCTGTTTGGCGCCCCGAAGGCTATGACCGAGCAGATCGAGTTGTTGGGGATCGGTAATGCCGAGCATCACAAGCTCGGTCACCCCAAAGATGGTCTGTAGGGGCGTGCGCAGTTCATGGCTCATGGTGGTGAGGAAAATATCCTTGGCGCGGCTGCTGGCTTCGGCAGCATCGCGCGCCTGCGCCAGACTGGCCGTGCGGGCGAGAACCCGCGCTTCAAGCTCGTTGCGGTATTGGGTGAGCTCGACTTCGGCATGTTTGCGCTCGGTGATATCTATGCAAAAGCCGTTCAGGCTTTGCGGCTGCCCCGTGTCACCGAACACCAGATCACCATGACCAGAAATCCAACGTGTGCGCCCCCCGGGAAGAACCACTCGATACTCTTGGACGAACGGCTTGCGATCACGGATTGCGTCTGCAACCTCCATCTCCGCTTTTTTTAGATCGTCTGGATGCAAGGCGGCCTGCCAGGT
Organism: Betaproteobacteria bacterium; assembly: GCA_947476535.1. Taxonomy (GTDB): domain Bacteria; phylum Pseudomonadota; class Gammaproteobacteria; order Burkholderiales; family SG8-39; genus CAIYPG01. The sequence goes on along the minus strand of CANJRC010000068.1, from coordinate 14,982 downwards.
CTCATAGCTGGCTTTGTCGCTGGAGCGGTTCAATCCAAACAAACGGAAGAACTCATCCGACCATTGTGTATCCCCAGTGTTAAAGTTCCAGAAATATGCTCCAGCGTTGGCTGCCCGCTCGGCGCGTTTTATATTTTCATTCGCCACGCGTAACTCAGCTACGCTCGCGGTCAGCATCTTTTCTGCTTGCTTCAGTTCGGTGATATCAGTCAGCGTCACCCGCACCGTCAGCGCCTGCCCATCCTTAATAAACCGCGAGCTATCCAGCCGAACAAAAGCCGGCATTCCCTCCAGCGGATGAAGAGCAAGATCACAATTTAGTCTGCCATCCTGTTTCATTACTTTGACGAGATGCAAGTGCCAGCGATCCGCGTCATCGGGGCTGACGAAACGCGCAAAGGGTTGTTTCAGCACTTTCCCACGCTCCACCCCCAGCAACGCTGCGCCGGTCAGATTGATGTCGGCGATTAAACCCCCGTCCGTAAGGGTGAGGTAGCCGACAGGGGCGTAGTCATATAAATCAACGAAACGGTCGCGGGATGCTTCCAGGGTAATCTGCGCGGCTGTCAATGCTTGGTTTTGCATCTCCAACTCGATCTGATGCAGATGTAGTTCGTCCAGCATCCGATGGGTTTCTTCACGCGTCATTGATTCGATGTATTCCGGCGAGTGAGCGTCACTCTTTCGGGGCATCGCTTCGGCCCGCTGGCGCAGCACCAATTGCGCGGGTGCCGGCACACCTATCGTGGGTGGTGCGGCGTCTGCGGACTGGTTCTTTTTTGTCGCCATCGAGAGCTTCTAGCGTGCGGCCGATTGTGGTTGATGAGATGCATTCGACGTGAACGGCGCAGAGCGCGCCCGCAATAAGTCGCGCAGCCCCAGCGGCAATCCCGACCCAAAGGGGATTTCACCTTTGGGCAGACTAATCGCCTCGTGCCCCACCCTCATAGGGAAAACAGCAGCATGTCTGCATTGAAATCTTTCATGCCCGTGTCTTTCTGCGATTTAAAGTGGCCGATTAAAGCTGCAAGGCTAAAGATAGCGTCTTTTACCGTGACATCAAATGTCGGACAAATGTTTATTTAGCTGTTACCTTGATTGACTATGCGCATTGCCCCCTTTGTTTTTCCGTCAGAAATCGAGCGTGAAACGGGCTTTGGAAAGGATCGACTGCGAAAGTGGCGCGAGCGCTTCGGCTTCCCCGTGATGGCATCAACGGCAGACGGCAAAGCCGCCTATTCACGCCTAACCGTTGATCAGTTGATTTTGATCAAACGCCTGCTCGAAGCCGGTTTTCCGACCGGCCAGGTTGTGGGCATGACCACCTGGGAGCGTGAAAAGCTGAAACTTGGCCTGGTCCTGTCGGCTCCGGTCGGATGCCTCGATGAATTTATTCAGGTCTTCATCGATACACTCCGGCGGGGGGACATGGCGGGAGTTCAAGTGTTATTGGCTGAGCGGAGAGCCAAGGGAACACTGGCTGACTTTGCCCGTGATACGGCCGTTCCACTACTGATCAATCTTGGTGAGGCATGGAGGCGCAGTGAAATAGAAATTCATCATGAGCACCTTTTCACCTCTTGCACCGAACGCTTTTTAAGCGCAGAGATCCTGAAGTTAAAACCAAAGAATGGTTTGCCGACAGTCTTGTTTGCTCTTCCTCCGGGAGAGCATCATTTAATCGGACTGCTGATGGCCGAGGCCGTAATAGCAGAGCGGGGCGCTAGAACGATCGGCGTTGGGGCGGATATTTCCCTGAGCGATCTGACGCGGGCCGCCATTTCATGCAAGGTGGATGTGGTCGCGCTGTCCTTCAGCATTTTTTATCCGGCGCGCGATATTGCGCCGACATTGCGGCATTTCCGACGCTTGCTGCCTATAAAAATTCAGATTTGGGCGGGGGGGCGGGGGGCGGGGGGCATGAAAAAGCATCCCAAGGGCGTGCGCATCTTCTCGCAGCTAAACGAAGCAGTTGCCGCGCTGAATGGCGCGCCTCTTTAGCATGGTGTGCCAGAGCGGCTCTGCCATTGATAACCATTCGGCTCAGGTTATGACAATGTTGCGCGATGCGGTAAGGCAGGCAGCGCATTCTCCCGGCCGGCCAAAGGCGCTGGCGCAATTGCAGATTGAAGCGTCCCATCTGGATGGGCCTGAATTTGAGAAATTGTGGAGTGAGAATGCGCGCCGCGTTGGAGATGTTGTGCGGCTAATTAGGAAAATCAATTGACCCCTTAAGGGGCGTGTCGGGAATTTTGTGCAGACGGGGTTAAATCGGGCGAAATGAAACGTAACCGCCGATGTCCTGCTGCGGCCGCCTGCTGCATGACAGGCTGTCCTGTCAGTTCAGCTAGGCTAAGTCACTGCCTCCATCAGAATCGCTGCCTGCATCTGCTACATCAGTTAATCCGTCAGCGTCGTCCTGACTGCTATCGCCATAGTAGTTATTCACGACGGTATTCTGCGCAACTGGTGTGGGCTGAGGGGCATTTGCCCCCAGCGCGCCGCCTTGGTTGTGATGTCCCATTAGGCTCTCAATCCCCTGAAAAAGAAATGCGCCGGCTACCACACCCGCGGCGGTCGTTGCCACGTTACCGAGCATCCCGGAGCCCCAAGACGGCGCTGCCACTGGCGCAGCTGGAGTAGCTGGCCCGCGCGGCTGCATGACTGAGGAACTGGGAGCGGTGATAGCAGTTTGCGCGGTCACGATTGGCGCGGCTGGCATGGACTTGCCCCACGCCGTGGTGTCAGCCAAAAAACTGGTCTTCGTGACTGCGCGTGCTTGATCGAGGTCAGCCTGAAGCTGTGCAGCCTGTTCCTGGGTCACCTGGAGCGCGTGCGTCAGTTGCATTGCACGCTGCACGAGCAAATAACTCGCATCCGGTTGCCGTTGACATGCCTCACGTATAAGCGTGTCTGCTTCGTTGTCCTTCGGGCCCGCCTTTGCGCTAGCGAGTTGCAGGAGAAAACTAGTAAGTTGTTCACGTTCCTGAGTATTCATCGTTGTGGCCTTCTGTAAAAGCGTGCTGCAGATTCTACCGAGAGAGTCGCGCGCGGCTCACGGCTGAATTGAAATAATTTCCGTGATGCGCTCAACACTGGGTTTTGAAGAAATTGCCTGTGCTGTATCAACAAAGTCATTGGCGCCATATGCGGTAATACGGATCGAGGCTAGAGTGACTGCGCAGAAAAGTTTTTCTCATATTCGAATTCCCTCAATTGTGAAATGCACCCTTACTCTCATTTCGGTACTTGTGTTCAAATTCAACGAGATTCGTTGTCAACCGATCGGGTGGTTAATCGTTATCGATGCGTGGCTATGATCTTTGGTCATGGTTTTCCGTATTTCATGCACTTTTTCAATTAGGAACGATTATGAACAAGCTATCCGCAGTTTTCTTGGCAGCAATGGTGAGTCTTGGTTCGATTGCTGCCTACGCCGCAGATGCGCCCAAAGATGCGGTGAAGGCTGAAGTCAAGTCTGAAGCCAGTGGCGCTGATAAGGCAAAGGCAGCAGCGGAAAAGAAGGAAGCGAAGGCCAAGGCCGCAGCTGAGAAGAAAGAAGCCAAAGCCAAGGCCGCAGCTGAGAAGAAAGAAGCCAAAGCTAAAGCTGCCGCCGAGGCTAAAGAAGCAAAGCCTAAGGCTGCAGCTGATACGAAAAAGTAATTCTTAGCGACAGCAGTTTAAAAAGGCAGGGCTTTGGTCCTGCCTTTTTCTTTTGTGGGATCAAGTGGTCAGATTTATCGGTGTTGAATATCCAGCCGTTCTGGTCTAATGACAGACGGAGAAATGTGCAGAATGAAGCGCCTGCTCCCGGTTGTCAGCGGGCCATGGCGAGATTGGCCTGGATCACGCGAAGGATGTCAAAGCGTGTGATCGCACCCACCAGCTTGCCGTCTTCGACCACCAGGAAGCGCCGGAAAGTGCGCTTGAGGAACAGCCCTGCGGCGAAATACACGTCCATGTCCGGCGGTATCGACTCGGGGTTCGGGGTCATGAAGGTTGCCACGCTGCCGAGCGGCAACTTGCCTTCGACGCCGACCGCGACCAGCCTCAGGCAGTCTTTCTCGGTCAGTATCCCCACCAGCTTGCCGGACTGGTCCACTACAGGCGCGCCGGTGACGCGTTTCTCCAGCAGGAGTCCGATGGCATCGAGGATATCGGTCTCGGGATGCAGCGTCTCCACGTGCCTGTCCATGTAGTCCCTGACGACCGGCAGCTTTTCCATATTGCGACGATTGCTCATACGACCTCCCGATGTGTCGCCCACGAGGCGGATATATGCGAACGGCAGCCAACACTGCAAGTGTTTCCCGCTGCGCTCCTAAACGATCTTGTCCAGGCTTTGTTGCGCCAGGGCACCGGCCGGCAGTGACAGGCCGAGTTCGCGTCCCATGGCGAGTGCGAGCTTCAGGTCCTTGTAGATGATGTTGGGCAGCCGCTCGGGGCGTTCCTTGTCGCCGCCGCGAAGGGCAGAGCGTTTGAGCCAGCGGTCGACGACGTAGCTTTGTCCGCTGCTGGCGTGGACGACTTCGGTGAACTTCTCCAGGTCGATGCCGCCCGCCTCCGCGAGTCGCATGCCTTCGGCCGCGGCCAGCCGCGTGATGTAGACGATGAGGTTGTTGGCCAGCTTGGTCGTCGCGCCCGCGCCCAGGGGGCCGAGGTGATAGACATTGGCCCCGCACTTGTCGAAGATCGGCTTGCAGCGGTCGAAGGCGGCCTTGTCGCCGCCGCACATGTAGGCCAGCGTCGCCGCCGCGGCGCCGCTCGCACCGCCGCTGATCTGGGCGTCGATGACGGTCACGCCGCGCTCGGCCGCGATTTTCGCGACCTTGTGGATGGTCGATGGAAGCACGGTGCTGTGGACGGCGAGAATAGTGCCTGGCTTGGCCGTCTCCAGCACGCCGCCTGGCGCGATGGTGGCCGCCTCGAGTTGCGCGTCGTCCGCGACCACGAACTCGATGATATCGGCGAAGGCGCCGATGTCGCGCGCGCTGCCCGCCACCTTTGCACCCAGCGCCTTGAGTTCGGCCAGCGGTTCTGGGCGCACGTCATAGACCATCAGGTCGTGGCCTGCCTTGTGCACATTGATCGCGATCGGTTTTCCGATGTTGCCCAGTCCGATGAAGCCCACTTTTTCTGACATCTCAGGTATCCATTTGGTTAGGTTGGTGATGGGGGGGGCGGGTGCCCCGCGGATGCCGAACTGATCAAGGGTGCAGAGATTATATGCAGGTATGGTGGCGAGAGCAGGATTGCACGAGCAAAGCAGCGACAGTTATGATGCGGCGTGATGGGCATTGGATAAGGGGCGATGGCGATGGCGAGTGAAGAGGGGCGGGCGGGAATGCGTCTGTGGATTTTCGGGGTGATGCTCGCGATGGTCGCCGCCGTTGTGAATGTTCCATCGGTGCGGGCGCAGGCGGCGGGGGGCGAGCTCGATGCGCTGGTTGCTGCAGCAAAGGCCGAGGGCGAACTGCTTTTCTATACCGCTGCGCCGGATGCCGGTGCAAAGCGGCTCGCCGACGCGTTCACTGCCAAGTACGGCGTGAAGGCGGCGTTCCTTCGCCTGCAGAGCGCGCCCTTGCAGCAGCGCTATGCCGCCGAGGCGGAGTCAGGAAACATCGCAAGCGACCTCATCATCATGTCGGGCGCCGTGGTCGAGTACGCCGAGCAGGGCATCCAGAAGGGCTGGGTGGAGTCGATCTCGACCGCCGCGTTGCCGGTGCTAAGGAGTGGCGAGTTTCCCGCGAAGCTCAATCGCGGCCCGACGGCCATCGTCCAGGTGACGCCCTGGGTGATCGTCTACAACACCGACAAGGTCAGCGGGGCTGACGTTCCCAAGGACTGGGCGGACGTGTTGTTGCCCAAGTGGAAAGACCAACTGCTCGTCGTCAGCCCGAGGGCCGGGGACACCTTCCAGAACCTGTACGGATTCATCCACGAACGGCATGGGGATGCGTTCTTCTCGCGGCTTCGCGCGCAGGGAGCGCGCATCCTGCCCAATGGCTCGCTGGCGATCCAGGCGCTGGCGGCAGGCGAGGGCGCGATCATGCTCAGTACCATCGCCCCACTGGTGACGACGCTTCGGCAGAAGGGGGCGCCGGTCAACAGCGCCACGCCCGAATACAACACCGGGAACGAAATGCACGTGATGCTGACGGCGCGAGCGAAGTCGAAGCGGCCCAATGCGGCGCGACTGTTCGCCAATTACGTGATGTCACCCGATGGGAACCGGGTCTTTAACGACGAGCCCGGTGTGGCGTCCGTCTACGATGCGGCGGGGCTTCCCAGGCTGTATGAAGCCCCGCGATCGGCCTCCGTCGCGCGGCGGGGGCAGTTGATGCAGGCGCTGGGCGTGCAGTAACGCCTGCCGCGACGGCCCCGCCTGATTCGCGCAGACGGCTACTTCGTCGCCAGTTCCGCCCTGACTTCGGCAAGCAGGCGCTCGGCCTCGGTGCCCTGGATGCGGGCAATGTCGTCCTGGTACTTGAGCAGCGTGCCGAGCGTATCGTTGACAGTCTGCGCATCGAGGGACATCTTGTCGAGCGCGACCAGCGCCTGTGACCAGTCGATGGTCTCGGCCACGCCGGGCAGCTTGAAGAGGTCGAGCTTGCGCAGCTGTTGCACGAAGGCCACGACTTCGCTGGACAGGCGCTCGGATGCGCCCGGCGCCTTGATGCGCAGGATTTCCAGCTCGCGTACCGCGCTCGGATAGTCCACCCAGTGGTAGAAGCAGCGGCGCTTGATGGCGTCGTGGATTTCGCGGGTGCGGTTGGAGGTGATGATGACGATGGGCGGCTCCTTCGCCTTGAGCGTGCCGATCTCGGGGATGGTCACCTGGAAGTCGGAGAGTACTTCGAGCAGGTAGGCCTCGAAGGGCTCGTCGGTGCGGTCCAGTTCGTCGATCAGCAGCACCGGGGCGCCGGCGTCCATCGGGCCGCCGCCTTCGAGCGCCTGCAGGATCGGCCTGCGGATGAGGAACTTCTCGGAGAAGATGTCCTGCCCCAGGCCTTCGCGCGATTTCACGCCCTCGACCTCAGCCAGGCGGATCTCGATCATCTGGCGCGCGTAGTTCCACTCGTACACGGCGGAGGCGATGTCGAGGCCCTCGTAGCACTGCAGGCGCACGAGCTTCCTGCCGAGCGTCTTCGCGAGCACCTTGGCTATTTCGGTCTTGCCGACGCCGGCCTCACCTTCGAGGAACAGCGGTCGCCCCATGCGAAGCGCAAGGAACACGGCGGTGGCGAGGCTGCGCTCGCCGACGTAGTCGGCGCTGGCCAGCAGCTTGAGGGTTTCTTCGATTGACGAGGGCGGAACGAAGTTTTGTTTTGTCATGGTGGGGTCATTATGCCAGCAGTGTCCGGTGCGGCACTTCGCCGCAGGTGAGGGACGTTGGAGAAATGTGGTCGGCCCTCGCGGATGCGCGCCGAATTGACGCGCACCCCATCCAGGCCGGCCGGGAGGGGTTAACCGTTCAGCGCGCGCCAGACCTTTTCGCGGGTGGCGGGCATGTCGATGTGCTTGATGCCTTTCTTTGCATGCAGCACGTCGACGATGGCGTTGATGATGGCGGGGGGCGCGCCCACCGAGCCCGCTTCACCCGCGCCCTTGACGCCCAGCGGATTGGTGGTGCACGGTGTGTGGTGGAACGTGGTGTTGAAGGAGGGCACGTCATCCGCGCGCGGCATGGCGTAGTCCATGAAGGAGCCGGTGAGCAGCTGCGCCGATTCGTTGTCGTAGACGGCATGTTCGAGCAGGGCCTGTCCGATGCCCTGCACCGTGCCGCCATGCACCTGGCCCAGGAGCAACATGGGGTTGAGCGCGCGCCCGAAGTCGTCGACGATGGTGTAGCGCTCGAGCCGCGTCACGCCGGTCTGCGGGTCGATCTCCACTTCGACGATATGGCAGCCGTTAGGGAATGTCAGGGCGCCGGTGTTCTTGATGTGCAGGGCCTCGATGCCGCCGGCGGCGCCCGCGACATCGAACAGCGTGGCCTTGCGGTCCGTACCCTTGACCTTGTAGTCGCCGTCGCCGTATTCGATGTCGGCGGCGGCTGCTTCCAGCATCTTTGCGGCCTGCTCCATTCCCTTGTCGACGACTTCCTTCGCGGCGATGCCCGCGGCGGTGCCCGTCACTACGGCAAAGCGCGAGCCGCCGGTGAGGCCGAACGGGTTGGCGTCGCTGTCGCCCTGCGATACGTCGATCTTCTCCATGTCGATGCCGAGGTATTCGGAGACCAACTGCTTCAACACCGTCATGTGGCCCTGGCCGTTGTCCACCGTGCCTGGCAGAACAAGGACGCGGTCCTTGTTCACCTTGAGCGCCACCGAGTCCGGCGGCGCGGCGCCGCCACAACGCTCGACATACATGGTGAGACCGATGCCGCGCAGCTTGCCGCGCGCCTCGGAGGCTGCCTTGCGCGCCGGGAACCCGGCCCAGTCCGCCTCCTTCAGGGCTTTCGCCTGCAGGCCCTCGAAGTCGCCGCTGTCGTAGACCAGGCCCGCCGCCGTGGTGTAGGGGAACTGCGAGGGCTTGATGAAGTTGCGCCGGCGCAGCTCGTCGGGCGCGATCTTCAGTTCGCGCGCGGCGATGTCGATCAGGCGCTCGGTGACGTAGATGCCCTCGGGGCGGCCGGCGCCGCGATAGGCGTCCACTGGCACGGTGTTGGTGACGGTTTCGATCAAGTGCAGATGCGCCGCTTCGAACGCGTAGACGCTGGGCATCATGCTGTGCACCGACTGCGGGATCATCGGCGCGAACTGCGAGAGATACGCCCCCATGCCGGCGTACACCGTAGCGCGCACAGCGAGGAACTTGCCATCCTTGTCCAGCGCGAGTTCTGCGAATACCTTGTGGTCGCGGCCCTGCACGTCGGTGAGGAAGCCTTCGCTGCGGTCGCCCGTCCAGCGCACTGCGCGCTTCAGGCGCCGCGAGGCCCACACGATCATGGGCTGCTCGGGGTGCATCATCGCTTTCATGCCGAAGGCACCGCCGACATTGCCCGAGCGCACGCGCAGCTTGTCGCCGATCTTGAGCACGATGTCGCCGATGTGCGCGCGCAGCAGCGCCACGCTCTGCGAGGAGGTATGCAGGGTCGAACGGTCGGTCGCCGGGTCGTATTCGGCGAAGGCGGCACGCGGTTCCATCGGGTTGGCCACCAGGCGGTTCTGCACCAGTTCGATTTTCGAGATGTGCGCGGCGCGCGCGAACGCCGCGTCGGCCGCCTCCTTGCTGCCCAGGTGCAGGTCGGCGACGATGTTCTGCTTGATCTCCGGCCATACAAGGGGGGCGCCGGGCTGGGCTGCGCCATACACGTCGGCCACGGCAGGTAGTGGCTCGTAGTCCACTTCGATCAGCTCGGCTGCATCGCGCGCGGCGTGATAGGTCTCCGCCACCACCAGCGCCACGGGGTCGCCGACATGGCGGGCGCGATCGAGCGCGAGCACCGGGCGCGGCGTCTCGCCGCGCGGCGTGCCGTCATGGTTCTTCACCGGCACGATGCAGGGCATGGTGCCCAGGTCATCGGCCTTCACATCCTGTCCGGTGAGCACGGCGATGACGCCGGGGGCTTGGCGGGCGGCCGTGGTGTCGATGCCGCGGATCAGGGCATGCGCATGCGGCGAGCGCAGCACGAAGGCGTGCGCCGCGCCTTGCGGCCGCAGGTCGTCCGTATAGCAGCCCTTGCCTTGCAGCAGGGTCGGGTCCTCGAGTCGGTGGACGGTCTGTCCGATTGCAAATTTAGTCATCGCAGGTTCACTCCTGGTGAGGTGTTGGGGTGCTTAGTCGCCGCGTCGCGCAATGGGGGCGGCTGCGCTGTGCCCGACTATGTAAGGGCTGCTGCCACGGCGCGCTGGGCCAGTACCGTGATCAGGTGCGCGCGGTAGTCGGCCTGTGCGTGGAGGTCAGAATTCAGGCCTTCGGCGGGCACCTTGATGTTCGCGACCGACTCCGGCGCGAATTTCGCCGCGAGCGCTTTTTCCATCTCGGCGATGCGAAACACACCGGGGCCGGCGCCGGTCACCGCAACGCGCGCGCTCGAGCCGAAGTCGGCAACCAGCACACCGACGATGGCAAAGCGCGAGGCCGGGTTCTTGAACTTGACGTAGGCGGCGCGCTTGGGGATGGCAAAGCTCACCGAGATGATGATTTCGCCCGCGTCGAGGGCGGTCTCGTACATGCCCTTGAAGAACGCATCGGCCGAGATCTTGCGCTTGTTGGTGGAGATGGTCGCGCCCAGCCCAAGGCAGGCGGCCGGATAATCCGCCGCGGGGTCGTTGTTGGCGATGGAGCCCCCGATGGTGCCTTGGTTGCGCACCTGCCGGTCGCCGATGCTGCCGGCCAGCATTGCCAATGCCGGCAGCGCCTTCTTCACTTCGGCCGAAGCTGCCACGGTGGCATGCGTGGTCATGGCGCCGATGGTGACGGTTCCGGTCTCCACCTTGATGTGGCGCAGCTCGGCAATGTCGCCAAGGTCGATCAGCGCGCTGGGTTGCGACAGGCGCAGCTTCATGGCCGCAATCAGGCTCTGCCCGCCGGCCAGCAGCTTGGCATCACCATCCTTGCCGAGCCCCGCAAAGGCCTCGGCGACGGATTTGGCTTTCTGGAATTTGAACTGGTACATCCTCTTCTCCTCACATCCCGGGTTGTCTTGGGCAATTGCCCGCAGACGTCTGGTTTGGCAGCGCGCCCTTGTCGCTCGCGATTCGTGGCGCGCGGAACTTATGGGTTGGCGGCCATACTCGTCGCGCCCGCCGCGATGGCCTTGACGATGTTGTGATAGCCGGTGCAGCGGCAGATATTCCCGTCCATCAACTCGCGAATCTGTTCCTCGGTCGGTTTGGGCGTGTTCTTCACCAGGTCCACTGCACTCATCACCATGCCCGGCGTGCAGAAGCCGCACTGCAGGCCGTGGTTCTGGCGAAAGGCTTCCTGCATCGGGTGCAGCGTGCCGTCCGCGTTGGCCAAGCCCTCGATGGTGGTTACATTGCCACCCTCGGCCTGCATGGCGAGGATGTTGCAACTCTTGATCGCGCGTCCATTGAGATGGATGGTGCAGGCGCCGCACTGCGCGGTGTCGCAGCCCACGTGCGTACCGGTCATGTTTAAGGTTTCACGCAGGAAACTCACCAGCAGCGTGCGCTCGGGCACTTCGGCGCTCACAGCCTTGCCATTGACGTTCATGGATACTTTGACGGACATGTACAACTCCTCAGGCGGCACAGTTGAATCGGATGCGCACAGCCCCCATCTCTTTGCGGGTGGCACTGCAAGGGAGGGGCCTGCGGCTTCGGGAACATGCTCAGGGACGCCCAAATCCTAGTTCATCTGCGGATCGCTTGCAATTGCAGCGTTTATTCCGGAAATCCTTGATTTGGCTTGACCTTTAGGGGTGATCGGACTAGGCTTTTCGCATCGAGAATTTGCCGCAATATCTAGTGGGGTAGCACATGGACAGCGTCGATCTGGAAGTCATCCGCACCGCAGTGAAATGGACCTCGGAAGGCCACCGCGCCACGCTGGGCACGGTGACCCACACTTGGGGGTCGGCGCCGCGCCCGGTGGGGGCCATGATGGTCATTCGCGACGACGGACAGGTCATCGGCTCGGTGTCGGGCGGCTGCGTGGAAGACGACCTCATCGACAAGGTGAAAGCCAACAGCCTTGCGGCCACCCAGCCGTTTGTTACGACATATGGCGTCACGCAGGAGCAGGCCACGCGCTTCGGGCTGCCGTGCGGGGGCACGCTGCAGCTGGTGATGGAGCCGGTCATGCCGCATTCCAAGCTGGAAGACCTGCTCAAGACCATCGAGCGCCATGAGCTGGTGGCGCGCTTCCTTGATATGGAGACAGGTGCCGTGCGGCTGGAGCCGGGCAAGTGGTCTGACCTCTTGGAGTTCGACAGCAAGATCCTGAAGACCGTCCACGGGCCGACCTGGCGCCTGCTGGTGATCGGTGCCGGCCAGCTGTCGCGCTACCTCGCGCAGATGGCGCAGGCCCTCGATTACCATGTGACGGTGTGCGATCCGCGCGAGGAATATGCCGCGGAATGGACGCTGACCGGCGTGCCGATCAATCGCGGGTACCCGGACGATGTGGTGGTGGAGATGAACCTCGATGCGCACAGCGCGGTGGTCGCCGTCACCCACGATCCCAAGCTCGACGATGCGGCGCTGCTCGAAGCGCTCAAGTCGCCGTGTTTCTATGTCGGTGCGCTGGGCTCGAAGAAGAACAACGACAACCGCAGGAAGCGCCTGGCTGACTTCGACCTCGCGGCAGCCGAGATCGCGCGCCTGCGCGGACCGGTGGGCCTGAAGATCGGATCGAAAACCCCGCCCGAAATCGCCGTCGCCATCCTCGCCGAAATGACGGCGGTGCGCCATGGGGTGCAGATTCCCGAAACCATCGAGCCGCCCAAGGTGAACGTGACGGCCGGCTGCGCCGTCCCGCAGGATTGACCGCCACAGCCAGCGCAGGGCAGTGTACTTCGCAATGTGGAGCTCGAAGCCTGCGCCGGATTGCACGCACTTCCGCGCCATGATTCGGACGCTCACTTGAAATTTCACCCGGTGGTCATTCGCGGCATCTTGCTCGCCGCGGGTTCCTCCTCGCGCTTTGGCGCGAACAAGCTGATGCACCCGCTCCCGGACGGCCAACATGTCGGCGCGCCCATTGCCGTGGCCAGCGCGCGCAACCTCGCTGCTGCCTTGCCCAATCCCATCGCCGTCGTGAGGCCGGGGGTTCCTGCGCTCGAGGCGGCGCTTCGCGAGGCGGGTTGCGAGGTCGTGGTCTGTCCCGATGCTGATCAGGGCATGGGCGCCAGCCTCGCCTGTGCGGTGGCGGCGTCGGTCGATGCCTTCGGCTGGGTGGTCGCGCTCGCCGACATGCCCTACATCGCGACGGACACGATCCGCAAGGTGGCGCGCTGGATCGGTGACGGCGCCGTCATTGCCGCGCCCGTCTACAAGGGGAGTCGCGGGCATCCCGTGGGCTTGACCGAGTGGGTGCGCGAAGAACTGCTCAGCCTGCGCGGTGATGAAGGCGCGCGGCGCATCCTGCAGCGCCATGCGGGCTCCATCCAGATGATTTCGGTGGACGACCCCGGCTGCCTGAAGGACATCGATACGCCCCAGGACCTGCAGCCTTGAGGAAAATACGGCAGTTATTGTTATCAAGTATTCAATGAATTACGCATCGCTCGGACATTGGTAGTCGAATTATGATCAATGATCGCGAGCGGAACGGGCCACCAGGAGGGGCGCCAGGCGCGCCGGCAAAGGCGCTGCAAAAGGGTCTTCCCGAGTCTTACTGGAGTGTGCCCGCCGCGGCGCTGTTCACCGCCCTGCGCGCTTCCCCGCACGGCCTGGGCGCGGTCGATGCGCGGCGGCGCCTGAAGCTGTACGGGCCCAATGCCATCGAAGCGCAGCAGCAGCTCGGTGCCTTCAGCCTGTTTCTCAACCAGTTCAGGAGCCCGCTGGTCCTCATCCTGATATTCGCGGCGGCCGTATCGGCGATCGTTGCGGAGTGGATCGACGCCGCGGTGGTGGTGGCCGTGGTCCTGGGCAGCACCATCCTCGGCTTCACCCAGGAATACATCGCCGGCAACGCCATTGCCAAGCTGCGCTCCAAGGTCACGGTCAAGTCGAACGTGCTGCGGGGCGGGCAGACGCAATCGATCGCCTCCGGGCTCGTGGTACCCGGCGACGTGGTGCTGCTTTCGGCGGGCAGCCTGATCCCGGCCGACGGCATCGTGCTCGAGGCGAAGGACTTCTTCGTCAGCCAGGCAGTGCTCACCGGGGAGACTTTCCCGGTGGAAAAAACGCCAGAGACGGTCGCCGCCGATGCCAGCATGCCAGGGCGGACCAACTGCGTGTTCATGGGCACCAGCGCGCGGAGCGGGACGGCACGCGTGCTCATCGTGCGGACCGGGAAGTCCACGGTGTTCGGGAAGATCGCCGACCGTCTCAGCCTGCGCCCGCCGTTGACCGAATTCGAGCGCGGCATCCAGCGCTTCGGTTACTTGTTGACGCGCGTCATGCTGGTGATGGTGGTGGTCGTCCTCGCGGTCAACATCTTCATGGACCGGCCGCCGGTGGATTCGTTGTTGTTCGCGCTGGCGCTTGCTGTGGGCCTGGCGCCGGAGCTGCTACCCGCCATCATCAGCATCACGCTGTCCCACGGGGCCAAGCGCATGGCCGAGCACGGGGTCATCGTGCGGCGGCTGTCGGCCATCGAGAATTTCGGCAGCATGGACGTGCTGTGCACCGACAAGACCGGCACGCTGACCGAGGGCGTGGTGCGGCTGGATGGCGCCCTCGACGCCCGCGGGCAGCCGGCGCCCGCGATGCTGCGCCTGGCATTGCTCAATGCGCACTACCAGACGGGCTTGAGCAACCCGCTCGATGACGCCATTGTTGCTGCGGCAGCCGAGGCCGCAGTGGACATCGCCGACGCGCGCAAGATCGACGAGATTCCCTATGACTTCGTGCGCAAGTGCCTGAGCGTGGTGACCGCGGATGCCGCGGGAGCCCGCACCCTGATCACCAAGGGCGCGCTGGACAACGTGCTCTCCATGTGCGCGAGCGTGCAGGGCGCCGATGGCGTGCAGCCGCTCGACGCTGCGGCACGCTTGGACATCGAGCGCCTGTACAGCGACTGGAGTGACAAGGGGTTTCGCGTGCTGGGCGTCGCCACGCGCTCGGTGGACGAGCGGCCCGGCCCCTATGCGCGCGCCGATGAGGCCGGGCTTACCTTCGCGGGCTTCCTGTTGTTTTTCGACCCGCCCAAGGCGGACGTCCTGCAGGCCATCCGCGATCTCGCGCAACGGGGCGTGCAATTGAAGATCATCACCGGGGACAACCAGAAGGTGGCGCGGCATGTCGCCGAGGCGATCGGATTGCCGGTGGCCTCGATCATGACCGGCAGCCAGCTCAATGCGCTGGGCGACGAGGCGCTGTGGCATGCGGCCGAGCGCACCACCGTGTT
>CANJRC010000067.1 GCA_947476535.1 Betaproteobacteria bacterium | reverse complement strand
GACCGTTCCATTCAGCTTGGCCAGCGGCACTCCCTGCTCCTCCGCGGCGACGATATACATTGCCATGATGGGCAGGACGGCCCCGTTCATCGTCATGGACACCGACATGCGGTCAAGAGGGATGCCGCCGAAAAGAATCTTCATGTCCTCGACGCTGTCGATGGCCACGCCTGCCTTGCCGACGTCTCCCACTACCCTCGGATTGTCGGAGTCATAGCCTCGATGCGTTGGCAGGTCGAACGCCACCGAGAGTCCGGTTTGGCCTGCAGCAAGATTTTTTCGATAAAACGCATTGGATTCCTCAGCGGTGGAAAACCCAGCGTACTGGCGCACGGTCCAGGAGCGCCCCGCATACATCGTCGCCTTCGGGCCACGCACGTAGGGCACGAACCCCGGCAGGTTTCCAAGATTCTCAATTCCCGCCAGGTCGGCCGCCGAATAGAGCGCCTTGACGGGAATGCCCTCCACAGTCTGCCATGTCAGAGAGTCCGCCGAACCACCCTTCAACTCCTTGGAAGCCAGTTTTTGCCATTCTTCCAGCGACGGATCGCGGAACGATTTCATCCCCAATACCCCTTTATTCAAAGCGCTTAGGCTCACACCGGAAAATTCGCTGTGCCTGCCCCGACTTCGACCGCACCCGAGCCCGGTGAACTACGCTCCATGGACCGGCAATCAGGCGGCGGTTCCGCCATGCACACAACTCAAGCACGATTGTCCGGATGCAGATAGAAGCCCTTGTTCTTTATTGTGAATCCAACGAGCCAAGTGTATCCGATGCGACACCTTCCATCAATTCGCAAGCCGGCTGGGTAATTGGAATTGCACGGCAAATGGCAGCCATTTCGGAGCATATTCACTGACGTTTCGCGGCCCCTACTATGACGATCGCGAATTTCGAGAATGTTGGTGATGGTGGAGTGGCGCAAAAGCATGCGTTGCGTCGCGAAGCAGCGCAGTTGGGTCACCGCGAGGAACCCGATGCCAGGACTTGTCGAATCACATTTGCGGAAAATGGTCTCTGCGTATTGTTTTGCAGAGTTTCCTTGCGCGTACGACACTTGCTTCTGATCGCCGATCAAATTCGCGCGAGGTTTTGATCAATGCGTATTGCCGCGCTTTTAAGCCGGCATGTATGATTTCCCGATATCAACTTCGTCGTGATGGCTGTACGAGCACCAAGATCTCTCGGCTACACTTGGAAAATTCAGCAAGAAGGCATGACTGCACCCATGACGATCAAGACTGTGAGTTGCCCCCGTTGCTCAAAGCCGGTGGAATGGACAACAAAATCACACTACCGCCCGTTCTGCTCGGAAACATGCAAGCTCAAAGACCTTGGTGCTTGGGCGACTGAGCGCTATCGTGTCCCGGACACCGAGCCAATGCCACTCGACGACGAATCCGATGCATCGCGCGCCGAGTAACTGGGCCTCGCAAGTTGTCCAACACCAGGCGCGGAAACAGGATCGTTGCGGCCGGTCCGACCTGGCAATGAATCTGCAAGCACGGCAAACGTGCGGGGCGCTATTTCTGCCAACTACCGCGGATCATCGCGACCCCGTGCGCACCGAGGGTACGTGCTTCGTCCAGCATTCCCCGGGTCATTCCGCCAATCGCGTAGACCGGAATCTCCGCGCCTTGGATGAGCGAACGGAACTCCGGCCAGCCCAGCCCAGTAGTCCCTGGATGCGTCTGGGACTCGCACACCGGCCCCAATACCGCAAAATCCACGCCGATCGCCTCCGCGCGCCTCAAATCGTCTCCCGAATGACAGGAAGCTGCGCACCATGGGACGTCGGGCCTGTCTTGCAATGTCGCTACCTGCCCTGAATTTAAGTGCACGCCATCAGCGCCGAGGGTGCGCGCCAGAGCGATATCCGTGTTTATCAGCACCGTTGCGCCAAACGGCCTGCATAGCTCGATAACGCTCGCCGCGAAACTCTCCAAATCGTCGCGGTTCAAACTCTTTTCCCGCACCTGTACCAGACGCAGTCCCTCGACCAGGCGCGTCTCGAGCCTCTCAAGGAAATTCGCAGCACCCCAGGTCCCGGCCTGAGTGATTGCATATTCATCCGGCAGTCGCAAGACTTTGAGCACAGGCCCGTTGGCGGGCAGGACGGGAGCAACGCCGACCGCCACGGCGTCTTCCCAGCTAAACAGCTGGTGCTCCATGGGGCGCAACTCACCGCTCCAAGCCAAGACTCGAAAAAAATTCAGATTGACGGTCGCGTGCGGATAGACGAACCGCCTGGTGATCCATGGATAGGCGCGCTCGACCTCGATGCCGAGTTCTTCGCGAATTTCCCGCACCAGCGCCTCCAGACAGGATTCGCCCCGCTCGATCTTGCCCCCCGGAAATTCCCAGTATCCCGAGTACACCTTGTTGCGGGGACGTTGCGCGAGTAGCACCTTGCCGTCCTGCCGAACGAGCACGGCGACGGCAACTTCCACGGGTTGTGCCACGTCGCGCTTTCCCGAATCCTATTTCTTGCGACCCGGACTCACGGACTTCATAGTCGATTTCGACTTGCGCCCGGCCCAATCCCGCGCAAACTGCCACGCGACGCGGCCAGAGCGGGACCCCCGAGACAAGGCCCATTGCAATGCCTCTTCCCGCGCCCCGCCGACCAATCCCTCGTGACTCCCGCACTCCTTGAGCCAGTAAGTGACGATGTCAAGGTAGGCATCCTGATCGAACGGGTAGAACGAAACCCAGAGGCCAAATCGCTCAGAGAGGGAAATCTTCTCCTCGACCGTCTCGCCGGGATGAATTTCGTCCCCCAAGTACTTCGTCTCAAGGTTTTCCTGCATGTACTCGGGCATAAGATGCCGGCGATTCGACGTCGCGTAGATCAGCACATTGTCAGGCGGTGCGGCAATCGATCCATCAAGTATCGCCTTGAGCGCCTTGTAGGCGGTTTCAGAGCTGTCAAATGACAGATCGTCGCAGAAAATAATGAAACGCTCGCTGCGCCCCTCGAGCTGGTCTGCGATATCGGGCAAATCGACAAGATCGGCCTTATCCACCTCTATCAAGCGAAGACCGCGACTCGAGTACTTATTCAGGCAAGCCTTTATCAGCGAACTCTTGCCCGTGCCTCGAGCGCCCGTCAACAAGACATTGTTCGCAGGCCGCCCCTCAACGAACTGACGCGTGTTCGCGTCCACCAGCCCTTTCTGACGATCAATATCGCGCAGATCCAACATGCGGATTCCGTGCGGGTGCCCTACCGGCTGGAGGCGTCCGCGACCGTTCTCCTTACGCCACCGAAACGCCACGCCCGCACGCCAGTCGGGCTTCGCGGCCGGAGCCGGCAGGATGCTCTCCAGCCGGTCCATCAATTGTTCGACGCGCTGCAAAATCCTGCCAATGTCATTCATCGTAACTCTTCCACATCAATGCGACCGATATCCAGGAAACCCGTTGTCGCTCGCCGCATACCGTTGCATCACGTCCGATATTCCGCATTGATCTTCACGTAATCGTAGGAATAATCGCATGTCCAAACCATGGTCCGCGCCGTACCTCGTCCAAGGTTCACTTTTACCGTGATTTCGGGCTGCTTCATTTCACGAGCGCCCTCTTCCTCGCGGTACGACTCCGCGCGCCCCCCTTGGTGAATGACCTTGACACCCCCGAGATGGATGTCAATGCGGGAGGTATCCAGCCCATCTACCCCAGCATTACCTACAGCCATGATCAAACGCCCCAAGTTAGGATCCGAAGCGAAGAAGGCGGTCTTGACCAGTGGTGAGTTCGCGATCGCCCTTGCCACGGCAAGCGCCTCGGCCACCGATGCGGCGCCTTCAGCGCTGACCGTTATGAACTTTGTTGCACCCTCACCATCACGGGCAATCGCCTGCGCGAGCAACACGGCAACGTCGCCAATTGCCGAGCGCAGCTCTGAATACCCCCGCTCGCTTGGCGAAGTGATTTCTGCGCCTCCCGCCGCCCCAGTGGCTGCCAAAACGAAGGAGTCGTTGGTCGAGGTATCACCGTCCACGGTGACGCGATTGAACGATACGTCTGCAACGTCCCGCACCATTCGCTTCAGGGCTTCGCCCGAGACGGGCGCGTCGGTCGCAAGGAACGCCAGCATCGTCGCCATGTTGGGCTGGAGCATACCGACGCCCTTTGCCATCCCCGTGATGCAAATGCGCCTGCCACCGATCGTCACGCTGCGCGAATAGGCCTTTGCCACCGTATCGGTGGTCATGATGGCCGCAGCAGCGTCGGCCCAGTTCGAAGTGCCCAGGCTGCCCACGCAGCGGGGCAATGCCGCCTCAATGCGATCAACGGGAAGGTGCTCGAGAATGACCCCTGTGGAAAACGGCAGCACCTCCGACGGCAAGCATCCGAGCACCGCCGCAACCGCATCGCATGTCCTGTGCGCCGCGGCGAGGCCAGCAGCGCCGGTACCGCAATTGGCATTGCCCGCGTTGACAACCAGGGCGCGGACTGCGTTCGATGCCGCGAGCTTTCCCCTGCAAACCTGCACCGGAGCCGCAGCGAAGCTGTTCTGGGTAAACACGCCTGCCACCCGCGTACCGGGCGAAAAGGTCATCAGCATCAGGTCGCGCCGCCCGGGCTTGCGAATGCCCGCCTCGGCGTAACCCAGTTTGACGCCCGGAATTTCCAGCAGTGACTTGGGATCTGGCGGACTCAGGTTGACTGCCATGAAAACCCCTGACTCAGAAAATGAAAGTTAGAGCCCCATTCAAATTTGAGGGCGCAGTTACGTAACTGAACTCCCTCAAACTCCCTTACTTCGAAGGCCACTTCGGTCATTCTGAATTGGCCTCTTGGATTATTCTCGACCTTTGCTTTGGCCAGTGCCGAAATCATCGCCGTGGCGCTCTTGCCGCGAGCCTCAGGCCAGCCTGCCGTGGCAATGCTTGAATTTTTTCCCCGAGCCGCACGGGCACGACTCATTGCGGCCGATCTTTCCCATGTGCCTCTGCACCGGCTGATTTGGCGGTGGCAATTGGTCGTCAGCGCTACCAAGCGCCTCATCGTACGATGCATGCTGATACTGCACGTTCTCCAGAGCAGGCGTGTGCTCCTTTTCGACCTCTTCAACCTCCTCGCGGCTGCGAATCTGCACCGACATGAGCGTTCGCGTCACCTCCAGCTTTACGCTTTCCAGCATCGCGCCGAACATCTCGAAGGCCTCTCGCTTGTATTCCTGCTTGGGATTCTTCTGGGCGTAGCCGCGCAGGTGAATCCCCTGCCGCAAATGGTCAAGTGCACCCAGGTGCTCACGCCAATGCGTGTCAAGCGCCGTCAAGAGGACATAGCGCTGGTACTGGGACAGAGCATCCGCAGGAGCTTCGGAAATTTTTACCTCGTACGCGGATGTTGCCTCCTGCAAAGTGCGCGCGAGTAGCGTCTGCTCGTCCAGGGACGGTTCATCGACGAGCCATTTTGCGATTGGAGCTTGCAGCTGCATTTCCTGGGCAAGAACAGCCTCCAGGCCCGCGATATCCCACTGCTCTTCGACGCTCTCCAGGGGAACGTGGGCCCTGAAAAAATCCGTAATCACGCCTTCGCGCAAGGCCGCAATCCTCTCCGAGATTTCCTCGCCCTGGAGAATCGAATTGCGCAGATCGTAGATATGCTGGCGCTGGTCGTTGGCGACATTGTCGTATTCGAGCAGCTGCTTGCGAATATCGAAATTGTGGGCCTCAACCTTTCGCTGCGCGCTCTCGATGGAGCGCGTCACCAGCGGATGTTCAATCGCCTCGCCCTCAGGCATTTTGAGACGCGTCATGATCGCATTGACACGCTCGCCGGCAAAAATACGCAACAGTGGATCCTCGAGAGACAAGTAGAAGCGCGACGAACCAGGGTCTCCCTGCCTGCCGCTTCGGCCGCGCAACTGATTGTCGATTCGACGGGATTCGTGACGCTCCGTTCCCACGATATGCAAACCGCCGGCAGCGACGACTTCATTGTGCAGGCGCTGCCACTCCCCACGCAACTTCGCCGCGCTGCGCTCTTTCTCGGCATCATCAATGGCCGGATCTGCCAACACGATGTCGACCTGCTTTTCTGCATTCCCACCCAAGACGATGTCCGTGCCCCGGCCTGCCATGTTGGTTGCGATCGTCACCATTTTGGGACGCCCCGCCTCGGCAATGATGCCGGCCTCGCGCTCATGCTGTTTCGCATTGAGAACCTGGTGAGGCAGTTTCGCCTTCGTGAGCATTCCAGAAAGGTATTCCGACGCCTCGATGGAAGTGGTACCGACCAACACCGGCTGGCCCCGCTCGTACCGGTCCTGTATGTCGGCAATGATCGCCGTGTTCTTTTCATCCGTCGTCCGATAGACTTGGTCGAGTCTGTCGATGCGGATCATGGGATGGTGTGTCGGCACGACCACCGTCTCCAAGCCATAAATCTCCTGGAACTCATAGGCCTCGGTATCGGCCGTGCCTGTCATGCCGGACAATTTGCGATACATGCGAAAGAAGTTCTGGAACGTGATCGCGGCCAGGGTCTGGTTTTCACTCTGGATCGCTACGTTCTCCTTTGCCTCGATCGCCTGATGCAGGCCATCGGACCAGCGGCGGCCTGGCATCAACCGGCCAGTGAATTCGTCAACGATGATGATTTCGCCGTTTTGCACCACATAGTGCCGATCGCGGAAAAACAGGTGCTGCGCCCGTAAAGCGGCGTTCAGGTGGTGCATGAGGTTGACGAAGGCCGGCTCATAGAGGCTGCGGCCCGCCGGGAGAAGCCCGACCCGTGATAGCAGCTCTTCAGCGTGCTCGTGCCCCTCCTCCGACAGCAATACCGTGTGCGCTTTTTCATCGACCGAGAAATCCCCCGGCTCGCCCTCGGCCTCCTTGGCTTGGCGCTTGAGCAGCGGGGCAACCTCATTCATCCGGTAATACAACTCGGTGCGATCCTCCGCCTGGCCTGAAATGATCAATGGCGTGCGTGCCTCGTCGATCAGGATCGAGTCAACCTCATCGACAATGGCGAAATTCAAACCACGCTGGAAGCGGTCGGCAACGCTCATCGCCATGTTGTCGCGCAGGTAGTCGAATCCGAACTCGTTGTTGGTGCCGTAGACGATGTCCGCCGCGTAATTCTCGTGCTTGGTGTCGTGCGGCATCTGCGAAAGAATGACACCGACAGTCAGCCCGAGAAACTTGTATATCCTTCCCATCCACTCCGCGTCGCGGCTCGCAAGATAGTCGTTAACCGTCACGATATGGACGCCACGTCCTGCCAGTGTGTTCAGGTAGGCGGGCAGCGTCGCCATCAATGTCTTGCCCTCGCCCGTGCGCATTTCCGCGACCTTGCCGTCGTTCAGGACCATGCCACCGATGAGCTGCACATCGAAGTGACGCATGTTCAGCACGCGTCGCGCGGCCTCCCGCACAACCGCGAATGCCTCGGGAAGTAATTCACGAAGCGCAGCAGCCTCTGCAGCCTGGGCCTCGCCCTCCGGAAGGCCTTGGCGCTTTGCCGCCACCCGTGCGCGAAATTCCGCAGTCTTCGCGGACAACGACTCATCGCTTAGGGACTGTAGGCCAGCTTCAAGCGCATTGACCTCCAGCACCGTGCGTGAGTACTGCTTGAGCAAACGATCGTTGCGGCTGCCAAAGACAGCCTTGAGCATGCGGGAAATCATTGATTGGGGGAGGAATTTCGGCGGGAAAGGCGCGATTTTAGCACGCCCCTACAGGCCCTCCTCCCGGGGGGGCTTTGCTGCAGGCGGCCAAGCCGGAACTATCTGACGACTGCGACTACTTCGCTGCTTGCAGGAATCGTGCGGGGTTTTGCGCCACGCCCTTGTAACGGACCTCAAAGTGAAGATGCGGCCCGGTTGTACGCCCGGTCGATCCAACCTCGGCAACCTTTCGCCCCCGCTGCACCACATCCCCCGGCTTAACGAATAACTTGGAGGCATGCGCGTAACGCGTCATGAAATCGTTGCCATGATCAATTTCCACCGTCAGACCGTATTGGTGATGGGTCTCCGCGACCGTAACCAAGCCGCCCGCCGCCGCAAAGATAGGCGTCCCCGTGTCAGCGATGAAATCCACGCCCTCGTGCATTGCCTGCATCCCGGAAATGGGATCAATCCGCCACCCGAAACTTGAAGCACTCCAGCTCGCCTCCACCGGCGGAATGGTCGGCATCAGCTTCTTCTTGACCTTCGCGTCGAACAGCTGCGATTCGAGTATGCCGAGGTAATCATTGCGATTTTCCATCTGGCGCGCCACCTGCTCCATCTGCTGCGTGAATTCGCCAACGGAAAGGTTCTTCGAGGGAATGCTCGACGAAAGCGCACCGCCGCGTCCTGGGGTTTCGCTGAATCGAAACTCGGACGGTTTGAATCCGGCCAGTGCCGCCAATCGCTCGCCCAATGCGTCTAGGCGCATGAGCTGGGCCTGCATCTCGCCCAGCTTGACCGCCATGGCATTGAGGTTTTCGCGCAGGAACGCCTCATTGCGCCGCGACTCCTGGGCCTGCGCCGACAACACAACGGTTTCAAGGTAGGGAATTTTGAGTTGCGCTGCGTGGCGCAAGGTCACGTAGAACATTCCAGCAGCAAGCACCAGAACCGTCATTGCCATTGCAACGCCCGCCCCGATCAAGTGGGGGGTAGACAAGGTCAACGACTTTGTATTCGTCAGCCGTCTCGATACGAGGATAATATGCATGTCGCCTCCATTTGGCCGTACACCATGCACCCCAAAAACCTTCGCAGCTTCCTCGCGGACGGGATATCGCCCTTGATTCCTCAGGCTCAGCGCCTGCTCGAACTGCGAACGGTTATTGCAGGATTCCTGCCCACCAATCTTCGGCGATCATCCTCGATCGCCAACTATAAGCAGGGAAAAGTTGTTATTTTTGCCGAAAACAGCGCAGTGGCCGCCAAGCTCAAACTACTGGCGCCCGGGCTGCAGGGCGACTTGATAAAAAGTGGATTTGAGGTTACCGCAATAGGGGTACAGGTGCAACCAGGAAATCGCCCCCCACCCGCGGTAGAAAAGCATGCAATCCTGAGTGCAAGAGCGCGCGAGGAACTGCGGGCACTATCAGATCAACTACCTGATTCACAATTAAAAAATGCAGTTCTCACGCTCGCGAACCGAGACGAAGGCGAGCACTAACTTAGCGGTCGTCCTCACAGCAGTTGAGTAGCTATTTGGCGCTCCAATTAACGCCAGGACGCGCATTGAGAGCCCATTAAACGACAACCAGCAGCCTCTCGAGCGCCATCAGCGCAAACATCAGCAACACGATGCCGAGAACGATTTTCAGTAACCGAATACTGAACCCAAGGTACTTCCGGTTACCCGTGAATAAGTAGACTGCCATCCCCGCAGAAATGGCAATGACCGCAAGAATCGCCAGCAGCCGCAGAATCAGCATCTGCGCGGAGTCGCAACAGGCTCAGGCCGGCTGCGCGAGCATGCGGGCCAGGCCGGGCGGGATCTCGTCCACGTTGGCAAAGCTCACGGTGTCCCAAGCAGCGACGCGCTTCAAGGTCTCGCGCAGGAGCAGGTTGTTCAGTGCGTGACCCGCCTTGTGCGCCGAATAAGCACCAAGCAGTGGATGGCCGACCAAGTAAAGATCCCCGATCGCGTCCAGGAGCTTGTGCTTGACGAATTCGTCGCTATACCGGAGCCCTTCGGCATTCAGCACCCGGTATTCATCCATGACAATGGCATTATCCAGGCTCCCCCCGAGTGCAAGCCCATTGGAGCGCAAGTTCTCCACGTCCTGCATGAAACCGAAAGTCCGCGCACGGGCCACCTCGCGCACATACGACGTTTCCGCGAAATCCACAGTGGCATTCTGCGCCGAGCGATCAAACACCGGGTGGTCGAACACAATGGAAAAACTCAGTTTGAAGCCATCAAAAGGATCAAATCGCGCCCATTTGTCGCCATCTTTCACTTCGACGGCCTGGCGAATGCGAAAGAACTTTTTGGCGACAGGCTGCTCCTCTATCCCCGCGGACTGCAACAGGAACACGAAAGGACCGGCACTGCCATCCATGATCGGAACCTCAGGGCCCGTGAGATCGACATACGCATTGTCGATACCCAAGCCGGCAAACGCGGACATCAGGTGCTCCACCGTGGCAACCTTCACACCCCCGGCTTCCAGCGCGCTGCAAAGCCGGGTGTCGGTCACGCGAAGCGCGTCGGCAGGCACATCGACCGGCTCCGGCGTGTCAATGCGCCTGAATACGATTCGGGTATCCGGTTGCGCCGGCCGCAAGGTCATGGCGACCTTCTGGCCCGTATGCAGGCCAACGCCCGTGGCGCGAATCACCGATTTGAGAGTACGTTGCTTCAGCATTTGAATACTTCATTGCACTGCACAATAACGCAGGGATGCTACCACAGCGCGCCGGCACCCAGGAGGCTCGGGCGCGGTCGCGTGCGGTAGCGCGCATGTCGTTTCGCGGTGGCAGTTCCGCTCATGACATTCGCAATACGCGTCAGTCAGCTTGCTTGCGCAGGAACGCCGGAATGTCGTACTTGTCAACGCCGCTGTTGGTCAGCGCCTCGATCGTCGAGGCGCGATTCTTGCGAATCACTGCCGGCAGCGCATCGGCTGCGCCAATATCTACTCCCAGCATTCCGACATTGTCAGTTCCCGTCTTTTGTGAAATGACCAGCTGAGGCTTGGCCTGACGCGCAACCGCCGGCTGGCCAAGCCCGGTGGCCACGACCGTGACGCGCAATTCATCTCCCATCGCAGCGTCATACACCGCACCAAAGATGATCGTGGCATCTTCCGCCGCAAACGAGCGGATAGTGTTCATGACTTCCTTGGTCTCGCGCAGCTTGAGGCTTGACTTGTCCGCCGTGATGTTGACCACGACACCCCGCGCGCCCGACAGGTTGACCCCCTCGAGCAGGGGGCTCGCCACTGCAGCCTCGGCCGCAATGCGCGCGCGATCGATGCCGCTGGCCGAGGCCGAACCCATCATCGCCATGCCCTGCTCGCTCATCACTGTGCGCACGTCCTGGAAGTCGACGTTGATGAGTCCGGGAACATTGATGATTTCCGAGATGCCTGCAACCGCGTTCTTGAGGACGTTGTCTGCCGATGCAAAGGCATCTTCCATCGATACATCGTCGCCGAGAACTTCCTCAAGCTTCTCGTTCAGAATCACGATGACCGAGTCGACATGCTCGGCGAGTTCCTGGATGCCCGCCTCGGCCGATTGCTGGCGCTTCAAGCCCTCGAACGAAAAGGGCTTGGTCACCACCGCAACCGTGAGGATGCCCAGTTCCTTGGCTACTGCGGCCACCACAGGAGCGGCACCCGTCCCCGTGCCACCACCCATTCCCGCGGTGATGAAGGCCATGTGCGCACCTTTCAACGACTCGGCGATCTGCTCTCGCGCCTCTTCGGCCGCCGCTCGCCCTGCCTCGGGCTTTGCGCCCGCTCCCAGTCCCGTGGCACCGAGCTGGATTTGTCCACGCGCCTGTCCGCGCGCGAGCGCCTGAGCATCGGTGTTCGCTGCCACGAACTCCACGCCCTGCACTCCGTTCTTGATCATATGGTCGACCGCATTACCGCCCGCCCCACCGACGCCGATCACCTTGATTATTGTGCCGTTACCGTTGTTTTCCACGATTTCAAACATGCATGCCTCCATCTGTCCAAAAATTGAAGAGCCTTTCGGCCCGCCTTTACTGCGCTCTGCCGATCAAAAATTACGCTGCAACCACTCGCGCATCCGATTCATCACCTGCTTGAATGACCACCCCTGCCGTGCTATCAAACCCCGTTGCGTCTGCACCATGCCCTCGAGCAGCAGACCGACTACCGTCGCGTAGCGCGGGTTGCGCACCACCTCCGAGAGTCCACCTGCGTAACGCGGCACGCCAAGACGCACCGGCATGTGGAAAATTTCCTCGCCCAGTTCCACCATGCCCTGCATGACCGATGAACCGCCGGTCAGCACGATGCCCGACGAAAGCAGCTCCTCGTACCCCGAGTCCTTGAGCACCTTTTGCACCATCGAATACAGCTCCTCGACCCTCGGCTCGATCACCTCTGCCAGCGTCTGGCGAGACAACTGCCGCGGCGGTCGGTCGCCCACGCCCGGCACTTCAATCATGTGCGCCGGATCGGCCAGCTGGCGCAGCGCGCAGCCATAGGTAATCTTGAGTTCCTCGGCTTCCGCAGTCGGCGTGCGCAATGCCATGGCAATGTCGTTGGTGATCTGGTCGCCCGCGATCGGCACCACGGCGGTATGCCGGATCGCCCCTTCGCGAAAGACCGCGATGTCGGTTGTGCCGCCACCGATGTCGACGAGACAGACGCCGAGCTCCTTTTCATCCTCGGTGAGCACGGCAAGCGACGATGCCAGCGGCTGCAGGATCAGGTCATTGACTTCCAGCCCGCAGCGACGTACGCACTTGACGATATTCTGCGCGGCCGTCACGGCACCAGTGACGATGTGCACCTTCACTTCCAGGCGCACGCCGGACATGCCGATCGGCTCCTTCACCCCGTCCTGCCCATCGACGATGAATTCCTGGGTGAGGATGTGCAGCACCTGCTGGTCGGTGGGAATCGGCATCGCGCGCGCCGTCTCGATGGCGCGATCGACATCGATCGGCGTGACCTCCTTGTCCTTCACCGCCACCATGCCTGTGGAGTTGAAGCTGCGGATGTGCGAACCGGCGATGCCCGTGAACACCGTCTGGATCTTGCAGTCGGCCATCAGCTCGGCCTCTTCGAGCGCGCGCTGGATCGCATTGACAGTGGCCTCGATATTGACCACAACGCCCTTCTTCAAGCCGCGCGAATCGTGGCTGCCCATGCCGACAATTTCGATCCGGCCGTCGGGCGCGACCTCCGCCACCACGGCAACGACTTTGGATGTGCCGATATCGAGACCGACAATGAGGTTCTTGTTGTCTTTCATGCCTGGGATCTTCTCTTCTGGGTGGATGCTGGTGGGGCGGCAGGACGCGCCGGTGCGCGAGGCGGCTCGCCAAATCCGGGCACCCGCAATGCGAAACCGTTTGGGTAGCGCAGATCGACGTTGTCGAGCTTGCGGGCCAGCTGCCCGAGCGTCATCGGGTATACCGACACGAATCGCGCCAACCGGTCTGCGATGCGGTCCTTGTCGGAATCGCGGCCCAGCTGCATGGCCAGGCCATTGGACAATCGCAACTGCCAGCTGTAGCGGGGCGACATCATCACCACGCGGGGCTCCAGTTGCAGCGGCGCGAGGGCCTCGCGAAATGTCGCGTATCTCCGGGCAACTTCCGCCTCGGTGCCGCTGGGTCCGGCAAACAAGGGCAGATCGGAATCGATCCTTCCGTCGAAACCCTCGCCATTGACATTGACGAGGCGGCCGTCCTCGGGCTGGCCCCAGCGCGCGAGCGGCACATGCTCCTCGAGGCGGACCTCGAGTCGATCGGGCCACATGCGGCGCACTTCGGCGCGGCGCACCCACGGGATGGATTCAAACAGCCCGCGGACCGCATCGATGTCCATGCTGAAAAACGTCCCGGCCAATTTCCCCTGCAAAGCCGTGACGACCTGATTGCGTGTCACGTGGCTGAGCGTGCCATCAGCGGCAACGCTGTAGATGCGAATGGTGCGCAGCGGATACGCCGTCGACTCGATGAGCTGCCTCGCACCGGTCCAAAGGACGATCAGCAGCGAGAGCGCGAACAGCGCATTGGCGCTGGCATTCAGCACCTTGGGGTTATCCCACACGGGCACCCCCTGCCGAAGCCGGCGACGAACTCAGCTGCGCACGCTCCAGGATGCGCAAGCACAAGTCCTCGAAGGGCACCCCCGCATGGCGTGCCGCCATCGGCACCAGGGAATGATCGGTCATTCCCGGCGCGGTATTGATTTCCAGGAAGTACGCCTTGCCGGCGCGATCCACCATGACATCGGCGCGGCCCCATCCGCGGCAACCGATGGCATCGAAGGCGCGCAGGGCCTCGGCGCCGATGGTCGCCTCATCGGCCGCAGGCAGGCCGCAGGGCACGATATAGCGCGTATCGTTCGCCAAGTACTTGGCTTCGTAGTCGTAGAACTCGCGCGGCGTCTCGAGTCGGATCAGGGGCAGCGCGGCATGCCCGAGGATCCCCACCGTGTATTCGGCGCCATCGATGAACTGCTCTGCAATCACCAGCGGGTCGTAGTTAACGGCAAACGCGAACGCCTCTTCAAGATCTGCCAAAGAGCACACCTTGCTCATCCCCAGGGAAGACCCCTCGGAGGCAGGCTTGACCATCAGCGGCAGGCCAAGACGACGGGCCACAGCCGCAAAATCACTTGCGCGGTCCAGCAGTTCCGAGCGCGGCGTGGAGATACCGCAAGCCTGCCAGATCAGTTTGGTCCGCCATTTATCCATGGCAAGCGCACTCGCCATCACGCCCGAGCCGGTATACGGAATCCCCATCAGCTCGAGCGCCCCCTGCATGGTGCCGTCCTCACCAAAGCGCCCATGCAGGGCCACGAAGGCGCGTGAAAAGTGCTCCTCGACGAGCGCCGCCACGGGTCGCTCCGCCGGGTCGAACGCGTGCGCATCGACCCCCTTCTTCCTGAGCGCCGCAAGCACCATGGCACCGCTCTTGAGCGACACCGCGCGCTCGGCGGAGCGTCCCCCCATCAGCACCGCCACCTTGCCGAAGGCGCTCATGCCGCGCCTCCGGGGCGAGCCACAGTCGCGGTCGGCAGGTAGTCGCCGATGATGCGCACCTCCCGAACGAGATCGATGCCGAACCGCGCCCTGACAACCATCCGAGCGTGCGCAATCACGGCCTCAATATCGGCGGCTGTCGCAGAGCGCAGCGGATTGACGATGAAGTTGGCGTGCTTGTCCGAAATGCGCGCCCCGCCAATGGAAAATCCCTTGAGGCCGCAGGCCTCGATAAGGCGCGCCGCGTGATCTCCCGGCGGATTGCGGAACACCGAGCCCGCGTTGGGCAGGTCGAGCGGCTGTGAGGCGATGCGCCTGGACAGATAGTCCTTGATGCGCATGCGCGCGACAGCGGAATTACCCGGATGAAATCTGAACCATGCAGCGATGAAACACTCTTCGCCGATAGCTCGGCTCCTGGGCGCGCAGTGTCTGTAGCCAGTGTCGTACTCGTCGGGCAAGCGTTCGTGCATTGAGCCGTCGCGTGCCACCGTTCGCACGCGCACCACGTGACTCCAGGTCTCCGAGCCATAGCAGCCCGCATTCATCGCCAGCGCGCCACCCACCGTTCCCGGCACCCCGGCGAGGAACTCCGCGCCTTCCAGCTCATTGGTTGCGGCAAAGCGCGCCACCTTGGGCGCCGCCACTCCCGCCTCCACGTAGATCAGCCCGTCCTCAAACCGCATTTCCCCGCGCGTGCGATGCATCAGGACCACGGTGCCCTGGAAGCCCCCGTCGCGGACAAGCAGGTTGCTGCCCAGGCCAACGAAACACACCGGCTCATCCGCACCCAGTGACGACAGGAAGATCCGCAAGTCATCCACATCGGCCGGCACGTAGACGCGCGCTGCAGATCCTCCGGCACGCCAACTGACATGCCGCGACATCGGCTCGCGCTCGCGCAGGGATCCCCGCAACCGGCCAGGGCTGAAGTTCTGCGGGGCGATGGGCTCAGCCATGTTCATTTCCTTGCCGTCACCAGTTGCCCGGGAACGCCGCCGATGGAGCCGGCACCCATGGTCACGACCACATCGCCGTCGCGTGCGGCAGCGCGGATCGCGGCGCCCATGTCGGCGACCTTCTCGATGAAGGCCACGCGATTCCTGCGCCGTCGGCGAATGGCTTCAAACAGCGCTCGCCCGTCCTTGCCTGCGATCGGCGACTCACCGGCCGAATACACATCCGCAAGCAACAACTCATCCACCGTGCAAAGCACTTCGACGAAATTGTCGAAGAGGTCGCGCGTGCGGGAGTAACGGTGCGGCTGGAACGCAAGCAGCAGGCGACGCCCAGGATAGGCGCCGCGAAGGGCGTCCAGGGTCACGCGCATCTCCACCGGGTGATGGCCGTAATCGTCGACCACCGTCACTTTGCACCCGCGCCGCAGGGTGACATCGCCGAATCGCTGCAGGCGGCGACCCACGCCCTGGAAATTCTTCAAGGCCCGCAACACGGCACGATCATCCAGCCCCAATTCCTGCGCTACACCGATGGCGGCCAGCGCGTTGGCCACGTTGTGCACGCCCGGCAGGTTCAGCTCCACGGGAAGACGCGCCTTTTGCCCCGCGCGCAGCAACTTCGCATTGCGCACGGCGGTAAAGCGCATGCGCCCGCCGACATGCTTGAACGCAACGGCACAAATATCCGCGCCGGGGTTGTTGACGCCGTAGGTAATGACGCGCTTGCTCAGCAGGGGAAGGATCTCGCGCACCGCCGGATCGTCCAGGCACACCACGGCGGCGCCATAGAAGGGCAGCCGCTGCAGGAACTCGATGAAGGTGCGCTTGAGACCGGCGAAATCGTGGTTGTAGGTCTCCATGTGATCGACGTCGATGTTCGTCACCACGGCGATGACCGGTTGCAAGTGCAGGAACGAAGCATCCGATTCGTCGGCTTCGACGACGAGAAATGGACCATCGCCGAGTTGCGCATGCGAGCCGACGCTGTTGAGACGGCCGCCGATGACGAAGGTGGGGTTCATCTTGGCCGCGTCGAGCACGCTGGCCACCAGACTCGTCGTGGTCGTTTTGCCGTGTGTGCCCGCAATGGCGATGCCCTGCTTCATGCGCATCAACTCAGCCAGCATCATTGCCCGCGGCACCACCGGAATGCGCGCATCGCGGGCGGCGGCGATTTCCGGGTTGTCGTGCTTGATGGCGGTCGAGATCACCACCGCGTCGGCGCCACGCACATGCGCAGGATCGTGGCCGATCAGCACGCGCGCCCCGGCTTTCTTCAAGCGCTGGGTGGCGGCGTTCTCCGCCATGTCCGACCCGCTCACCTGATAACCCATGTTCAGCAGGACCTCGGCGATGCCGCTCATGCCGGAGCCGCCGATGCCGACGAAGTGGATGCGCTCGATGCGGTACTTCATCGCGTAATTTCCTCGCAGGCCGCGGCAAGCTGCGCTGTCGCATCCGGACTGGCCAGTGCGCGCGCCTTCTCGGCCGCGGCCAGCAGCTGTGCGCGGTCCAGGCCCTTGAGCAAGCCGGCAAGGACTTGCGCACTCAACTGCACCTGCGGCAGCAGCCACGCCGCGCCCGCCGCGGCCAGATGCCGCGCATTCGAGGTCTGGTGATCGTCCACGGCGTGCGGGAAGGGCACCAGCACGCTGGCCACGCCTGCGGCCGCAAGCTCCGCAATAGTCAATGCGCCTGCCCTGCAGATCACCAGGTCCGCTTCGGCATAGGCCGCCGCCATGTCGTCGATGAAAGGCTCGATGTCGGCACGGACCCCAGCAGTGCGGTAGGCCTGCGTGAGTCCATCCACATGGGCGCGCCCAGACTGGTGGCGCACCATCGGCCGCTCGCCCTCGGGCAGCAGGGCCAGCGCCGCCGGCACCGTGTCATTGAGCGCCTTGGCGCCCAGGCTTCCGCCGATCACCAGCAAGCGCAGCGGACCGCTGCGCCCGGGAAAGCGTGACTGCGGGGCGGGGATGGCTGCGATATCAGCACGCACCGGATTGCCGATGACGCGCGCGCCCTTCAGCACATCCGGGAATGCAGCCAGCACGCGATCGGCCACTGCAGCGAGCACCTTGTTGGCGAGCCCTGCCACCGAATTCTGCTCATGCACTGCAAGCGGTCGGCCCAGCAGCGCCGCCATCATCCCGCCGGGAAAGGAGATGTAACCGCCCATGCCCAGCACGACATCGGGCCGATACGCAAGGATCGCCCGCGCCGACTGCCAGAACGCGATCAGCAGACGCATCGGCAACAGCAGCTTGGCAAGTAATCCCTTCCCGCGCAGCCCGGAAAACTGCACCCAGGCCATCGGATAGCCGCGCGCCGGCACCAGCGTCGCCTCCATCCCGCCAGGCGCGCCCAGCCAGATCACTCGCCATCCCGCTTCGCGCAGGAAATCTGCGACGGCCAGCCCCGGGAACACATGCCCGCCAGTCCCACCTGCCATGATCATGATTGTCCGCTGCGGCATGTCGTCACGGCCCCATTCATACGGGTTGCCCTGGTTGCGGGTTGTAGTTCCGGCGTAACTTCGCCGACGCGTTGCGCCGGCGAAGTTAGCCTCCACTGAAACCTGCAACTCATACGGGTTGCCCCTTCATCATCTGCCGATTTTCCCAATCCACGCGGAGCAGGATCGCGATGGCGATGCAATTGGCGAGGATTCCGGTGCCGCCGAAGCTCATCAGTGGCAAGGTCAGACCCTTGGTCGGCAGCACGCCCATGTTCACGCCCATGTTGATGAGCGACTGCACGCCGATCCAGACGCCGACGCCCTGCGCCACCAGCGCCGAGAACGGACGCTCGAGGTTCACCGCCTGGCGCCCGATGGCAAAGGCACGCAGCACCAGCCAGGAGAAGAGCGCCACCACCAGCACCACGCCAACGAGGCCCAGTTCCTCGGCGATGACCGCCAGCAGGAAGTCGGTGTGCGCCTCGGGCAGGTACATGAGCTTCTCGACGCTTGCACCCAGCCCCACGCCGAATATCTCGCCGCGTCCGAATGCGATCAGCGCGTGCGACAGCTGGTAGCCCTTGCCGAAGGGATCGGACCAGGGATCCATGAAACCGAAGATGCGCTGCATGCGGTACGGCGACGTCAGTACCAGGGCGGCGAAGCCCAGGCCCAGCATCAACAGCAGGCCGGCAAACCACTTGCCGTTCATGCCGCCGAGGAACAGCACCGACATGGCGATTGCCGTGATGACCACGAATGCGCCGAAGTCCGGCTCCCGCAGTAAGAGCCAGCCTACGACCAGCATCACCGTCAGCATGGGCAGCAGCCCACGCTTGAAACTGTGCATCAGCGCCGACTTGCGTGCCGTGTAATCGGCCGCGTACAGCACGGCGGCAAGCTTCACGAACTCCGATGGCTGCAGGTTGAAGAGTCCAAGCGACAACCAGCGGCGCGCGCCGTTGACTTCACGCCCGATGCCCGGGATGAGCACCAGTGCCAGCGCAATCACGCCGGCAAAGCACAGCCAGGGCGCCGCTTGCTGCCAGGCGCGCAATGGCACCTGGAACACCATCAGCGCGGCGACCAGGCTGATGGTCATGAAGAGCAGATGCCGCACCAGGAAATAATTGGTCCGTCCACCGGTAAAGCGTGATACCTCGGACATGGCGATCGAGGACGAGTACACCATGATGAGGCCCAATACCAGCAACAGGAGCGCCGACCACAGAAGCCCCGCGTCGTATTCCGCCGCCCCCTCGCGTGCAGCACCAACGCCGCCCACGGATCCGCTGCGCGCGCTGACGCGGCGGCCGCGCTTGCGACCCTCGGGCGCATCGCCGAAGCCAAACGCGGCTTTCAAGCCCGACAGTCGACCGAGCACGCGCTCAAGCATGACCAGGTCTCCCCGTCTGCGCTTTCACCGCCGACTGGAACACGTCGCCACGGTGGGCATAGTTGCGGAACATGTCGAAGCTTGCGCAGGCAGGCGACAACAGCACGGCGTCGCCGCGATGCGCTTCGCGCGTCGCCACGGCCACCGCTTCTTCCATGGAACCTGCGAGCAAGACCGGAACCCCGGCCCCATCGATGGCCGCACGAATCAGCTGCGCATCGCGTCCAATCAGCACAATGACGCGCCCGGCGCTGGCCACTGCATCGCGCAGCGGCCTGAAGTCCTGGCCCTTGCCCTCGCCGCCCGCGATCAGCACCACCCGAGTCGCCGCACTCGCGAGGCCGGATAGGGCCGCAACAGTGGATCCCACATTGGTGCCCTTGGAGTCGTCGTAGAAGCGAACACCGCTTTGCTCGGCGACGAACTCCACGCGGTGCGGCAGTCCTCGAAAATCGCGTAGCGCCTGGATGAGCGGGGCCAGCGGCAGCTCGATGGCGCGGCACAGCGCCAGTGCTGCGAGCGCGTTGGCCGCATTGTGGCGTCCCGCAATCGGCAATGCCCCGGCGGCGATCAGCGGCTGGTCGCCCCGAGCGAGCCACGGCTCGCCTGCGTGCGTGATCAGACCGTAATCCTCGGCGCGACGGGGGGCATCCAGCCCGAACGTGATGCTGGTGCGCCCGGGGCGCGCCATGGCCAGACTCGACGGAGCATCACGATTGAGTACCTGCGCGCCGTGCCCATGGAATATGCGCGCCTTGGCCGCCGCGTATTCGGCCATCGAACCGTGACGATCGAGATGATCCTCTGTCAGGTTGAGCATGGTTGCCGCATCGGACGCAAGCGACGATGTCGACTCCAGCTGGAAGCTCGACAATTCGAGCACCCATGCCGCCGCAGGAACGCCGCGTGACTCCCGCTGCGCAAGCACATCGAGCACCGCCGGGCTGATATTGCCCGCCACCTCAGCGTCCAGGCCCGCGGCACGGCACATGGCTCCGGTGAGCGCCGTCACCGTTGACTTGCCGTTGGTACCGGTGATGGCGAGGACGCGCGGCTTGCCCGCCGCGCCCATCGAGGACAACGCACGCGCAAAGAGTTCCACATCGCCCACCACATCGGTGCCGGACGCCAAAGCCCGCTGCACCTGCGGCGTCGCGCGCGATATCCCAGGACTGATGGCCAGCATGTCGATGCCCTCGAAGCTCGCATCCTGCCAGCCACCAAGATGCACTTCGGCATCCGGGACTGCGTCCCGCAACTCCACCAGGCCTGGCGCCGCTTCGCGCGAATCGGCGACGCGAACCCTCGCGCCGCGGCCCGCGAGCCACTTCGCCATCGACAACCCCGTTTCGCCCAATCCGAGCACCAAAACCCTTTTCCCGTTCAAATTCACGCTAAACCCGCCGCGACATCACTGCCGAAAACCGGCAATGATTCTTATCAATTTTGATATTAGATCTTTGCCATCTCTAGATAGAGCATTCAATTATTATCAGCGTAGCTTCAAGGTAGACAAGCCGAACAACACCAGCATCATGCTGATGATCCAGAACCGCACCACGACCTGCGACTCCTTCCATCCGCCCAGCTCGTAGTGGTGGTGCAACGGCGCCATGCGAAAGATCCGCTTGCCGCCGGTGGCCTTGAAATAGAGCACCTGCGCCATCACCGACAGCGTCTCCGCAACGAAGACGCCGCCCATGATGAAGAGGACGATTTCCTGGCGCGTGATAACTGCCACCGTCCCCAGCGCCGCGCCAATGGCGAGCGCGCCAACATCGCCCATGAACACTTCGGCCGGGTAGGCGTTGAACCACAGGAACCCCAGGCCTGCCCCAGCTAACGCGCCGCAGAATACGGTCAATTCCCCGGCACCCGGGATATAGGGAAACAGCAGGTATTTGGCGTAAACCGAATTACCGACCACGTAGGCGAAGATCCCCAGCGCGCTGCCGACCATAACCACCGGCATGATCGCCAGCCCGTCGAGGCCATCGGTCAGGTTGACCGCGTTGGACGTGCCGACAATCACGAAGAAGG
Source organism: Betaproteobacteria bacterium (assembly GCA_947476535.1). Lineage (GTDB taxonomy): Bacteria > Pseudomonadota > Gammaproteobacteria > Burkholderiales > SG8-39 > CAIYPG01. The sequence goes on along the minus strand of CANJRC010000067.1, from coordinate 376 downwards.
TCAGCGCGATGAAGCCGAACACGCCCACCGGGTAGGCGACGTTCTTGAAGAAGGGGACGATGAGGTCGGCCTTGGGCGGCAGGTTCATCTCGAAGCCGCTGTTCACCCACTGCATGAAAAGATCACCGATCTGCGCCGTGGTAGGCGCAGGCACCGCAAACGCCAGGTACACCGCCGCAGCCAGCCCGATCAGCGACTGCCAGAACAGCTTCGCCCTGGCCGACAATCCCTTGGAGTTGCGGTAGACCACCTTGCGGTAATCATCCACCCAGCCGATGGCACCGAAACCGAAAGTCACGATCAGCACCACCCAGACGAAGCGATTGGACAGGTCCGACCACAGCAGCGTGGTGATCAGGATGGAGATCAGCACCAG
>CANJRC010000066.1 GCA_947476535.1 Betaproteobacteria bacterium | reverse complement strand
GACATCCCGCCGTCCACGAGCATGGTGTGCCCGGTGGTCCAGCTCGCGTAGTCGGAGGCGAGATAAACGACCGCCGGCGCCACTTCCTCGGGCTGCGCGGTGCGCTTGATGGCCAGGCGCATCATCATCACGGCGCGGAACTTCTCCGTCTCCTCGATGGTCTTGGTCATCGGCGTGGTGGCCACGGGTGCAATGCAATTGCTGGTGATGCCGAAACGCGCCAGTTCCTTGGCGGCGGACTTGGTCATGGCAATGATTGCGCCCTTGGCTGCCGCATAGTTAATCTGCCCGATGGAGCCGTCGAGGGCCGCTGCCGACGTGACGTTGATGATGCGGCCGAAGTTCTGCTCCTTCATCTGGCGCGCGGCGGCGCGGATGCTGCGAAACACCGCGTTCTGCTGCACGTTGATGACTTCTTCCCACTGCTCGTCGGTCATGTTCCAGAGCATGGCCGCGCGGCTGATGCCGGCGTTGTTGACGATGATGTCGTAGGAGCCGTACTTCTTCACCGCGTGGGCGACCAGGCCGTCGAAGTATCCCGGCGTGGCCACGTTGCCCGGGTGCGGCTCGGCGCGCCCGCCGGCCTTGATGATCGCGTCCGCCGTGGACTTGGCCAGCTCGGGATTGAAGTCATTCACCAGGACCACGGCGCCGGCTGCGCCCAGGGCCTCGGCATAGGCCTTGCCCAGGCCCTGGCCTGCGCCAGTGACTGCGGCGACGCGCTTGGATAAGTCGATGGTCATGCTCATGGTGCCTCCTGAAGATTCGAATTTCGGTACAGACATGCGGACTTGCTCAAGCCCGACCGCCCTCTTTAATTAATATCACATTCGATCGAATACACCCGACTGTCGGAAATGCAACGAATCAATATGATCAGCCAAGCACGTTCGGCCGAGGCAGGTGCATCTCCTCGCACTTCTCCAGGTAAGCCTTGAGGAACCCCGCGGCGGTGGTGCGCTTGATCTCTTCGCGGCCCTCCGGATCGTAGGTCACGTGATCGCCGGTGTTGATGTAATAGGCCTCGCTCACGCCCGGCCCGTTATGAAAGCGGTGCAGTTCGTTGGGCTCGCACACGTAGGAGTTCGGGTGATACGGAAACTCCGCCGGATCATGGCCCCACGCGCCCTTGGTGGTGAAGCCAAAGGTCGGCCCGAGGTGCCGATGCAGGCTACCGATGATGAAGGGCTGGGCGCGGATCTGCACCACCGACAGGTTCTGCTCGGGACGCGCGTGCACCAGCTTGATTTCCTGGCCCTTGTAGAACTCCACGAAGGGAAAGTCATCGAAGTCGGCGTGAAGGGTGGTAACGATCAACTTCTGGATGGTTGCATTCATATCGATTCTCCTGGTGCCTTGTGAATGGATGATTACGCGGGCTCGAACAACACGGCCCCGGTATCTTCAGAGGTCTGCTCAAACACTGCTTTCAATTTCATGCCGATTTTCAGCCGGTCGATGTCGCATTGGACGACGTTGCTCACCAGCGACACGCCCTCGTCGAGATCGACATAGGCGAGAACATAGGGCACGCGGCCCTTAAAGGACGGGTCCGATGTCTGGCGGATGATGGAAAACGAATTGAGCGTGCCGCGACCTGAGGCGAACCTGGGCTTGACCTTGCCGCCCCAGCAGAAGGCGCATATGCCCTGAGGCGGGTGCGAGCGCTTGCCGCAGGCCTCGCACTCGGACAGCATCAGCTTGCCATCGTGCATGGCCTGCCAATAGGCCTTCGTTTCCGGGGTCACGCGCGGAGCCGGGCGCAACATCGCTGCAGGGCTTTTGGTATTGGTATCGGCGCTCATCAGTCTCTCCCAAGCAACATGGTGACACCGCTGTGGCGGCCGCCGAGGTAACCCCCGGTGCCATGGCACAGCGCGATCTTGGCATCCTTCACCTGGCGCGCCCCGGTGTTGCCGCGCAGCTGGTGCGTGGCCTCGATGGCGAGGAACAGCCCGCGCCGGCCCGGATGGTTGTTCGACAGCGCCCCGCCGTCGAGGTTGATAGGCAGCTTGCCGCCGAGCTGCAGCGTGCCACCCGAAACGAACGCCCCGCCTTCGCCCGGCTTGCAGAAGCCCATGCCCTCCAGCGTGGTCATCACCGTGATGGTGAAGGAGTCGTAGATCATGCACAGGTCCACGTCAGAAGGCTTCAGGCCGGTTGCGGCAAACGCCGCAGGCCCGGACTGGTTGGCCGCCACGTCGAGCAGACGCCGGTGTCCCGCCTGCCCGTGCGCCACGGCCTCGGATCCGCCCAGCACGCGCACCGGCTTGTGACGGCAGTTGCGCGCCACTTCGGGCGAAGCGACGATGACCGCCCCGCCGCCGTCGGTGATCACGCAGCAATCAAGCATGTGCAGGGGATCGGCGATCGGCCGCGAGGCGATGACATCGGCCACCGTGATCGGGTCGCGAAAGCGCGCATTGGGGTTGAAGCCCGCATGCTTGCGGCAGGCCACCGCGATCTCGGCGAGCTGCTCCCTCGTCGTGCCGTACTCGTGCATGTGCCGGCGCGCCACCAGCGCGTACTGCGCAGCGAGGATCACGCCGTAGGGCGAGTCAAAGGCGTCGGCATCGCTCACCGACATGGGATCGGCCACCGCGGCACGCGGGCTAGAACCCAGCGCCGCGGACGACGATCGCGCGGTGCTGCCGTAGGCGATGAGCACCGCGCGCGCCTTACCCGCCTGGATGGCGTTCGAGGCGTGCATGATGTGCGACAGGTAGGATGCCCCCCCCACGGCGGTGCTGTCGAACCAGCGCGGCCGGATGTTGAGATACTCGGTGACGTAGTTGACCCCCATCGGCTCGCCCACATAACAAAGCCCGTCGATGTCGGCCGGCGTGAGCCCGGCGTCATCAAGTGCACCCCTGGCGCTTTCGCCCAGGATTCGTATCGGTGTGTGATCCGGCGCCTTGCGGGTCGGATGCTCCCAGGCGCCGACGATTGCAGGTAATTCAGCCACGCGTGCTCTCCTTGATGATCAAAATTCAGTGCGCCTTAACGTTGGTGAAGTCTCGCTTCTTCGCCAGCACCAGTTCCTTGGCCGCCGCCTTTTCGACCACCGTGCCCTTGAAGAAGTCCGCGTCCATGCCGCCGTGCAGCTCGACGACATTGGTGAAAGTGAATTCGCGGAAATTCTTCTCGGTGATCAGCCCGTGCTCGACCATCTCCCAGGCCTCCTCAAGCACCTCGGTGGCGTCGATGACATCGAAGTGCGAGATGTCCGAGCCCAGCAGCGCCTTGACGCGCAGGCCGGCGCGCTCGTCGAAGGCCATCATGGTCATGGGGTCGTCGGCCTCGCAGCCGAAGTAGAAATTGCGCGCAAATAGCCGCGCGATGTCCTTCGGTCCCTTGATTTTCACGTGCTCGAAGTCATCGGTCTTCGGGTCGCGCGCCACCAGTTGCTCCTGGCTGATGTTGGGCTCCACCGGATCGAGGTTGCGCGCGAGGATTTCATCCATGTTCTTCTCGAAATACTTGTTGCCCTTGGTGAACTGCTCCATCAGGCGACGCGCCTTGACGCGGTTGAAGTTGGTCGGCTTGAGGTGGCGCTCCATGGATTTTCGATTGCGCTTGGCCCAGTGGCCGAAGATGTCGGCATACAGGTTGCACGCCCAGCCGGCGCCGCCTTCCAGAAAGCCGAAGTTGAGCTTGGGAAAGCGCTCGGTGACCCCGCCCATGAAGAGACTCCTCGCGGTCAGGTGGTGACTTTGCGCGAAGTGCCCGAGGTGGTTGAACACGAAATTGTTCACCGAAGTGCGGTCCGGCCAGCCCATGGTGCCGGTGTGGACGGTGACCGCCACCTTCAGCTCCATGCACTTCTTCCAGACGGGGTCATAGTCGTGGGCGCTCTCCAGGCCGAAGCCGTCGAACCAGAAGCGCCGCTTGGCAGGATCGGGCTGCCAGTCCCCGTCGATGTCCAGGGGCCGGCGCACCGTGCCGTTCATCATCATCAGCTTCAGGCCCAGTGAGCGGGCATGCTCGAGCTGCGCCATGGCCTCGCGCGGCTCGTCCAGTGAGATGCAAGCCGCGGGAATGAGCCGGTCTGAGTAGGGCCGGAACATGTCGGCCGCCATCACGTTGTAGGCGCGGATTACCGCTGCCTTCACCTCCGGATCGTTCACGGTGGCGAGCACGATGAAACCCAGCGTCGGGTACACCAGAGAGACATCAATGCCGTAGGTGTCGAGGCGGCTGTGCAGCAGCGCCGGTACCATGGCCGCGGTGCGATCCTCAGTGTTGGACGGTTGTGACCACCAAGCCTGGCGGCGCATGCGCGCGCGATCGCGATCCTTCGCTGGCACCTTGTACCAGTTGTAGCCGATCGATTTCTCCATCGCCGCGCGATAGCGGTCAGCCATTTTCGCCCCGGCGTATTCGGCCAGGTAATCCATGAAGATCGGCTGCAGTTCCAGCCAATGGCCATCAGCATCGACGATCGGGTGTTTCAACTGCGCCTTGACCTTTGCGGACTTGCTCAGTGCTGCTGCCTGTTTCAACGCCATGTCGCGCCTTTCAAGATTACACAAACCTGTTTAACCGGCCACTTGCGCCCGGGCCGAGTGATAAGCCACCGCATCGACGATCCACAGCCCGTCGGGCCGCGCGATCACCGGATTCAATTCAATCTCGGCATAGCCGCCGGAATCGAGCAGCGCCACGCAGGCGCGCGCGATGTCGCGCAACCCGGCCACCAGCTTGCCCATGTTCACCGCGGCTACCCCGCGATACCCCTCCAGGAGCTTTTTGCCGCGCAGCTGCTGCAATGCGAATTCGAGGCGCGCATCGGTGCTGGGCAGGGCCTCGACCGCGACATCGCGCAGCACTTCGGTGAGCACGCCGCCCAGGCCGACGATCAACAAGGGGCCGTAGAGCGGATCGCGGCGCACCGACACGATGAGCTCGGTGCCACGGCCAACCTGGCGCTCGACAAGCAGTTGCGCATTGGCGATGCCGGCAGCCTGCGCCGCGGCCAATAGGCGCCTGGCCGCATCGGCCACTTCGCCCGGGGACTCGAGCCCCAGCGCCACGCCGCCGATGTCCGACTTGTGCTGCAGCCCTGCGGCCGCGAGTTTCAAGGCCAGGGGATAGCCCAGCTGGGCGGCCGCATCAACGGCCGCTGCCGCATCGGGCACCCGACCGCCGTCAGGAACGCTGAGGCCACACGCGCGCAGGGATGCCTTGAGGCCGAACTCGTCATCACTCCCGGGCAACGCAATCGTTACCGGTTTGCTCCAATCCCACGCCTGATAACCGAGTCCCTGCGGCGCGCCCGGTGCCGGCAGCCCCGACAACGCGGCAAGCGCGCGCACACAGTGCACGGCATCGTTGTACATCGGCACACGGAGCGCGGCCAGACCCGCCTTGAACTCCGGACGCAGCATGCCGACGGCGAAGATCGGCAGCGCCGTCTTGGCCCGCGCCGCCTTGAAACCCTCGGCCATCGGCCCCGCCATCGCGGCATCGGCGGTGCCCTGCCCCATGTAGGTGACGGCCGAATCGAAGCGCCCGGACAGCAGCAGGGTCTCCAGCGCCTCGGCCAGCATCTGCGGCGTGTTCATGAGCTGACCGGTCATGTCGATGGGGTTGGCCGGATTGCCGAATTCGACGTACTTCATGATCACATCGCGCGTGCTCTGCGGGATCTCCGGCAGCGCCATGCCCAGTTCCGCCGCCTCGTCTGCCATCAGCACGCCCGAGCCACCGGACACGCTCAAGAGCGCCACGCGACGCCCTGCGGGCAACGCGCCCATGGAAGCGGCCTGCACGAGATCCAGCAATTCGCTGGTGGACTGGCGCCGGATGGCGCGATGGCCCCGCAGCAGCGCATCGAACCCGGCGTCGTCACCCACCATGGAGCCCGTGTGCGACTCGGCGGCCGCCGCACCCGCGCGGGTGCGGCCCGCCTTGCACACCAGCAGCACCTTGCCCAAGCGATCGATGTGCTCCAGCGCCTCCTTGAACTTTTCCGGGTTGACGCCTTCGAGTTGCGCGACGATCACCTTGATCTCGGGATGACGCGCGTAGTAGTGCAGGAAGTCCACCACCGAGATGTCGGCCTCGTTGCCGGTCGCCGCCCACTCCTGCACCACGATGCCCTGCTCGATGGCGCGGCCGTACATGTAGGAGCCGAAGGCCCCGCTTTGCGTGACGAACGCCACCGGCGAGCGCGGGCCCTTGGGCAGGTTGGCGAAGCTCCCGGTGAAACTGGCGACCAGGCCCGTCTCGCGATTGATCAGCCCGAGGCAGTTGGGGCCCATGAGGCGACTGCCCTGCGAATGGATCTTCGCCACCAGTTCGTCCTGCGCACGGCGCCCCTCCTCGCCCAGCTCGGCGTAGCCGCCGGAGAACATCACATAGGTGCCGACCTTACCGTTCTCGATGGCCCTCGACACCGCAGCACGCGGCAACGCGATGATGGCAATGTCGGCGCGCTCAGGCAGGTCTGCGAGCGTCGGATAGGCCTTGAGACCCTGGATGGTGTCGTACTTCGGGTTGACCGGATAGATGCGGCCCTTGAAGCCGTTGCTCTTGCAGTACACGATGGGCCGCCCGGCCACGCGCGCCGTGTCGTTGGAGGCGCCGACAATGGCGATGGACTGCGCGTTGATGAGCGATTCGATCATGTCGTTCCGAGGAGTTGCAACTGCCGCGCATCACCCGGGACCCGCGGGGGCGCGTCCGGGACGATGGCGTTTCAGGGTGCGCTACTGGACGCCGAGCGCCTTTATCACTTCGGCCTGGCGCCTGATCACGTTGGGCTTGGTCGGCTGGTACTGCTTGGGCAACCTGACCGTGTCGTAAATGCCCACGTCGCCAGGCGAGCTGTTGAAGATCTTGTTGCCTTCCTGCGTCATGGCGAAGTTCGCCAGCAGCCGCGCAGCATTCGGATGCTTGGCCTTGCCGCGCGCGGTGATCAGCACCGACATTTCCACGCCAGTGGCCAATTCCGTTTCAATGACGACGAGGGGTGCACCCTTGGCGGCGATGCCGGCATACAGCGCCGGCACACCCGGCACCTCGATCATGCCTTCGCCTGCACCCAGTGCCTGCACGGCAGGAACCCCCGAGGAATAGACGCGCGGGTTCTGCGCCCGAAACGGGGCAAAGAACTTCTCGCCGTACTTGTCGATTAGCAAGGCCCAGTGGTCGAGGTAGGAGTCGGATGAGCGCGGGTCGGGAATCAGGATCTGCCCCTTGTACTTCGGATTGAGCAGGTCCATCCAGTCCTTGGGCGCGTCGGCCGCGGCGAGTTTCTGGGAGTTGAACGCCATGTACCAAGGCGCGATCTGAACGATCGCGGTCGGCCCGGTGATGAAGCGCGCCGGGAACTCGCCGCTTTTCACCACGGGCAGGCCGGCATTGGGGATGGAGTCCATCCAGCCCTTCTTGATCGCATCTTCGCCGAAGGTCACGGAACTGCCCGCGATGAACATCAGGTCGGCACTGAAGTTGCCGGTCTCGGCCTCGGCGCTGTAGCGCAACGGCACCTGGGCACCGGGCAGGCGAACGAACTGGTATTTCACCCCGAAGCGCGCGGTGAAGGCATCACCAATGCCCTTGGCGACATTCTCCGTCGCCGAGGAATAGAACGACACCTCGCCCTCTGCCTTCGCCCCCTTGATGAGGGCGTCGAGTTCGGCCTGGAGGGCGGCCGGCAACGGGCGCGGTGCGCTCGCCTGCGCGAGTAGCAGCGGGGCCTGTGTTGCCGCGCGAAGCTCCTGGCCCGCATCGGCGCAAGCAAACCCACTCATGCCCGTGGCGACCAGCAATGTCGACAGCAGCGACACCGGGCCGGCAATACGTACCCACACTGGGATCCGCGACGGGCGGGCACATGTGCCCTGCAAGGCTGGTTTCATTGCATTCTCCTGGATTCAATTGTCGGGCTCGCGCTCGAGCCCGCGTGCACTGGGCCATTCTAGTGCGCCGGGGGCACTGTGCGTCAAGCAACTTCGTTTATCCTTGCACCCCGCACGCAATGCAAACCATTCTCGACCCAGAGGGACGCCAAACCATGTTTCGACTCGATGGAAAAACCGCACTCGTCACCGGCGCATCATCCGGGCTGGGCCGGCGTTTTGCGACGGTGCTAGCGGCGGCCGGCGCCCGCGTGGCCATCGCAGCACGGCGCACCGACCGGCTGGCTGACCTTGAGCATGAGATCAAAGCCGCCGGTGGTACAGCCTTCGCCGTGGCCATGGACGTCACCGACGTGAAGAGCATCGTTGACGGCGTCTCCGCCGCCGAGACGGCCCTCGGCCCCATCGACATCCTGGTCAACAACTCGGGCGTTGCGGTCGACAAGCGCCTCGGCCGCTTCAGCGAGGCCGACTACGACAAGGTGATGGACACCAACCTGAAGGGCGCCTTCTTCGTCGCGCAGGAAGTCGGCCAGCGCATGATCGACGCCAAGCGCCCGGGCAGCATCATCAACATCGCCTCCACTGCCGGCCTGCGGCCGTTTGCGACGCTGGGCGTCTACGGCATGTCCAAGGCAGGGCTTATCTACATGACGCGCGCCATGGCCAGCGAATGGGCGCGCCGCAATATTTCCGTCAATGCCATGTGCCCCGGATACATCACCACCGAACTCAACGCCGACCACTGGCAGACTGAAGGGGGCAAGAAGCTCATTGCCATGCTGCCGCGCCAGCGCGTGGGCAAGGAAGAGGACCTGGACGGGCTGCTGCTCTTGCTCGCGTCGGACGCCGCGCGCATGATCAACGGCGCCATCATCCCCATCGACGACGGATATTCCGCCGGGTAGCCATGCGCTAATTATTATCAAGTAATATCGCGGGTATCCGATGCTCTTAGTTAAATTATTCGAATGTTATCAAACACTACCAGGTCGGTCGACGCCGGATGATTGCTAGTCCTTGCGCGCCGCATGCGGCTGCGGCTGGGTGAGGACGTCAAAGCGCAGGATGTCATCCAGCTGTGCCTGGCTGAGCAGTTGCTTCTCCAGCACCAGCGCAACCACGCTCCTGCCTGTCGCCAGCGCCTCCTGCGCGACTTCGGTGGCCCGGGTGTAACCGATATAAGGGTTAAGCGCCGTGACCAGTCCGATGGAATTCTCCACGCCGCGCCGCAGGTGCTCGCGGTTGGCGGTGATTCCCCTAACGCAGCGCTCGGCCAGCGTGCGGCAGCCGCTGGTCAGGTGGGCGATGCTCTTGAACAGGCTGTGCGCGATGATGGGCTCGAAGGCATTGAGCTGCAGCTGCCCGGCTTCGGCCGCGAAGCTCACGGTGATGTCATTGCCGATCACCTCATAGGCGATCTGGTTCACCACTTCCGGTATCACCGGGTTCACCTTGCCCGGCATGATGCTGGATCCTGCCTGCATGGGCGGCAGGTTGATCTCGCCGAATCCGGCGCGCGGCCCCGATGAAAGGAGCCGCAGGTCATTGCAGGTCTTGGAAAGCTTTATTGCCACGCGCTTCAACACGCCGGAGAGTTGCACGAAAGCGCCGGCATCCTGCGTCGCCTCGATGAGGTTCGGCGCCGTCATCAGGCGCAGATCAGCGATCTCGGAGAGCGCGCGGCAGGCCAACGCAGCATAGCGCGGGTGCGCGTTGATGCCGGTGCCGATGGCCGTCGCACCGAGATTGATCTCGCGGATCAGCCGCGCCGCCTCCTCCAAGCGCGCTTCGTCCTCGAACAGCATCACCGCGTAGGTAGAGAACTCCTGGCCGAGCGTCATGGGCACCGCATCCTGCAGCTGCGTGCGCCCCATCTTCAGCACGTCGACGAACTCGATCGATTTCGCCTCGAAGGCCTCGCGCAGCGTGGCCATCGCCGCCAGCAGCCGGCGGATGCCGAACTGCGCAGCCACCTTGATTGCCGTCGGGTACACGTCGTTGGTGCTCTGCGACAGGTTCACATGGTCGAGCGGATGCAAAAACGCATAGTCGCCGCGGGCGCGTCCCATGAGTTCCAGCGCACGATTGGCGATCACCTCGTTGGCATTCATGTTGGTGGAGGTGCCGGCGCCGCCCTGGATCACGTCGACCACGAACTGATCGTGCAGCCTGCCGTCGCGCAATTCGTCGCAGGCAGACATGATGGCGGTCATGCGCTCGCGATCGAGCAGCCCGAGCTCGTGGTTGGATACCGCGGCCGCCTGCTTGACGCAAGCCAGCGCCACGATGAGATCGGGGTAAATCGAAATCGGCGTCCCGGTAATGGGAAAGTTCTCCACCGCGCGCAGCGTGTGGATGCCCCAGTAGGCGTCAGCCGGGATGTCGCGATCGCCGATGAGGTCGTGCTCGCGGCGGGTATTGCCGTTCATGGGAGCGGTCATTTGCGTTGGATCCGTGGGAACAATACGGCCATTCTAGGCCGCAACCCGTTCAAAGTACGCCGTCAAAAGCGCGTCGTCAGCCGCACCAGCCAGTCGGGCATGTTGTCGACGAAATAGGTCTCCAGCTGCTTGTCGAGCCCCGTGAGAACCAGCACGCCGGCCAGCGCCAGCAGCGCGCCCAGCCATGGCGTGGCCGCGCGGCTGATGCGAGAGAGCGCCTCGCGCCTTGACTTGAGGCCCTGGCGCGACCCATAGGCAATGAGCAGCATCGGCAGCGTCGCGCCGATGCCGAACACGAGCATCACCGCGCCCGCCTGCACGGCCGACCCGCTCTTGCCCGCGAGGCTCACAGCCGCGCCCAGCGTCGGGCCGGAACAAGGCGACCACACCGCGCCCAGCACAGCGCCAAGTCCGAATTGCCGCCAGAGTGCAGCGCCGGTCGCCTCCCCTGCCTGCGGCGCCGGGGCGATCCGCTCGAGCAGGCCGTGGAACGCCGCGCCCAGCGGCGAACTGGCCGCGGCGTAGCGCGTGCGCAACGCACTGCTCGCCAGCACCACGCCAAACAGCACCATCAGCACGGCAGCGCCGTTGCGTATGCCCGCCTCGGAAATGTCGAGCGCGCCAACGCCCAGCAGCGCGGCGCCGGACAGCACCAGGCCGAACACGGTAAAGCTCAGCGCGAGGCCGCCGGCCAGTGCCAGCGGCGCATGGCGATGCTGGTCGAGCGCTCCGAACAACACGATGGGCAAAATCGGCAACACGCAGGGTGAGAGCGTGGTGAGCGCGCCGGCAACAAGGGCGAGGGCTAGGCTCAGCATGCCGGCTTCTTCATGGGCACGCGATCAGCCCGCATATCCCGTCATCCCGTGGGGCGCAGCGCAAGCACCGCTATCCGGACCACCTAATATGATCATATTCATAGACTACCGTTTGCTCTCACTTGCTAAATTACATCAATATGATCACACATGCGCAGGACCCCTTCGCTCTCGGGGCAGCCACACCGCCGCCACGGCTGCCAGCAGCACCAGCCCGGCCAGCAGCGCGATCAGTTCGGAATAAGGCAGCGCCCACTCCCGCTCCAGGGTCAGGATGACGGTCGGGAACAGCAGCATCAGCAGGTGCGTGAAGGCGTGCCCGCAGTTGGTGAACGCCCGGGCAACAGCGGGGATGGCGGTGCGTATGACATGCTCCAGAAAGGTGCAAAAGGGCAGTGCAACGGGCGCAGTCGCAATGTCAGTCGATTATAGGGGGCAGCCACCCATGGCGGCGCCACCCGCGAGTCGCGAAACACGGCCCCTGGCTCACTTGGACAAACCTCCCTGCCCTGCGTAGAATCGATCTCACTGGGACCCGAGGGCATCCAAACCGGATTTCACCCGAACGGCGACCAATCAATGCTTCCTTGGGAGATCTGCATGAACAAAATTTCAACCCGGATTTCGGCGCTGACCAGCGCGACTGCATTGGCCATGGTACTCGCCGGCACAACAGGCTTGGCGAACGCACAGACCACGCTCAAGAAAGTGCAGGACACGGGCGAGATTGTCATGGGCGTGCGCGAATCCTCATCACCCCTGTCGTTCACCACCGGCAACAACCAGTTCACCGGCTACCACGTCGAGCTGTGCCTCGCCATCATCGACAAGATCAAGGCAACGGTGGGCAAGCCGATCAATGTCAAATACACCCCTGTGACTTCGCAGAACCGCATCCCGCTGACGCAGAACGGCACCGTTGACCTGGAGTGCGGCTCCACCACGAACAACGCCACGCGCCAGAAGGACGTGTCCTTCGGCATGACCACCTACGTGACCGAAGTGCGCATGGCGGTGAAGGCCAAGTCGGGCATCACCAACATTTCACAGCTGAACGAAAAGACCATCGCCACCACGACCGGCACCACGTCGGTGCAGACGCTGAGGAAGCACAAGGCAGCTGAGAAGGTCAATTTCAAGGAGGTATTCGGCAAGGACCACGCCGATTCATTCCTGCTCATGGAATCCGGCCGCGCCGACGCTTTCGTGATGGACGACAACATCCTCGCCGGACTCATCGCCAATGCCAAGGACCCCAAGGAGTTCAAGATCGTCGGCGAAGTGCTCTCGGTCGAGCCGATTGCCGTGATGTTCCGAAAGGACGACCCGGGCATGAAGACAGTGGTGGACTTCACCATCCGCGAGATGATGAACAACGGCGCGCTCGACAAGCTCTACAAGAAGTGGTTCCAGTCGCCGATCCCGCCCAAGAACACCAGCGTCAACCTGCCGATGGGCGCAACGCTGAAAGCACTGTTCAAGACCCCGAACGACAACCCCATGGAATCCTACGCAAAATAAGCGGGCCAGCCGGATACGAAAGCAGGAAAGGACGCGCTCGGACGGGCGCGTTTTTTTTGGCCAGCCTTGAAAGAAACGGGGCGATGAAAACAAGGGCGCGATAAGCATGCACCTCGAGTGGGGATTCTTCCTTCGTGACATCGGCGACGGCAAGACCAGCTATCTCGACTGGATGATCTCGGCATGGGGCTGGACGCTGGCGGTGGCTGCCTGTGCCTGGGTGGTGGCACTGTTGCTCGGATCGATCATCGGCACCTTGCGCACCCTGCCGACAGAGGGGCTCGCCCGATGGCTGGTGAAATTCGGCAATGCCTGGGTGGAGCTGTTTCGCAACATCCCGCTGCTGGTGCAGATCTTCCTCTGGTACCACGTCATTCCGTCGCTGTACAAGCCGCTGCAGGAGGTTCCGAGCTTTGCCCTAGTGGTGCTGGGGCTCGGACTGTTCACCTCGGCGCGCGTCGCCGAGCAGGTGCGCGCCGGCATCCAGTCGCTGCCGCGCGGCCAGCGCCACGCCGGCATGGCCCTCGGCCTCACCACCGCGCAGACCTACCGCTTCGTGTTGCTGCCCATGGCCTTTCGCATCGTCATCCCGCCGCTCACCTCGGAGGCGATGAACATCATCAAGAATTCCTCGGTGGCATTCGCGGTGAGCATTTCCGAACTTACCCTGTTCGCCATGCAGGCGCAGGAAGAAACTTCGCGCGGCGTAGAAGTCTATCTCGCCGTCACTACGCTCTATATTGCCACCGCGCTGGTGGTCAATCGTGTCATGGCGCGCATTGAAAAGCGCATCCGGATTCCGGGCACCGTAGGGAGCGAGAAGTAATGGGCGCCCTCGACCTGTCGTTCCTCAACTGGGAGCTGGTCACCAACTTCCTCATCAAGGGGTTCGTGTTCAGTGTGCAGCTCACGCTGATCGCCATGGTGGGCGGCATCATATTCGGCACCGTGCTCGCCATGATGCGGCTGTCGGGGCGCCAATGGCTGGCATGGCCGGCGGCGACCTACGTCAACACCATGCGCTCCATCCCGCTGGTGATGGTGATCCTGTGGTTCTTCCTGCTCATCCCGTTCCTGGTCGGCAAGCCGATCGGGGCGGAGCTGTCGGCCATCATCACTTTCACGGTGTTCGAGGCGGCCTACTACTCCGAGATCATGCGCGCCGGCATCCAGTCGGTGTCGCGCGGGCAGGTCAACGCCGGCTATGCACTGGGGCTCACCTACGGCCAGTCGATGCGACTCATCGTGCTGCCGCAGGCCTTCCGCAACATGCTGCCGGTGCTGTTCACCCAGACCATCATCCTGTTCCAGGACACCTCGCTGGTGTACGCCATCGGCGCCTACGACATGCTCAAGGGGTTCGAAGTAGCGGGGAAGAATTTCAATCGCCCGGTGGAGGCCTACCTGCTCGCCGCCGTGGTGTACTTCATCATCTGTTTCTCCCTCTCGACCGTCGTCAAGAGGCTGCAAGCGAAGATTGCGATTATTCGATGACTCACCTCACTGACAGCGTCAAAACCCCGGGGTCGCCCACATGATCGACATCAAGAACGTATCGAAATGGTATGGCTCATTTCAGGTGTTGACCCATTGCACTACCAACGTGAAGAAAGGCGAGGTCGTTGTCGTGTGCGGCCCGTCGGGCTCCGGAAAATCCACGCTGATCAAGTGCGTCAATGCGCTAGAGCCCTTCCAAGAGGGCGAGATCGTCGTGGATGGCGTGTCGGTGGGCGCCGCAGGCACCAACCTGCCGAAGCTGCGCGCGCGCGTGGGCATGGTGTTCCAGAACTTCGAGCTCTTTCCGCACCTGTCCATCTCCGAGAATCTCACGCTTGCGCAGACGCGCGTGCTGGGGCGCAACGCGCAGGAAGCGCGCGACAAGGGAGTGAAGCTGCTCGAGCGCGTGGGCCTCAAGGAGCAGGCGGAGAAATTCCCCGGGCAGCTCTCCGGCGGCCAGCAGCAGCGCGTGGCCATTGCCCGCGCACTGGCCATGGATCCCATGTGCATGCTGTTCGACGAACCCACCTCGGCGCTCGACCCGGAGATGGTCAACGAGGTGCTCGACGTGATGGTGCAGCTTGCGCAGGAGGGCATGACCATGATGTGCGTGACCCACGAGATGGGGTTCGCGCGAAAGGTCGCCAACCGCGTCATCTTCATGGACCGCGGCGAGATCGTCGAGGACGCCACCAAGGAAGAATTCTTCGGCAAGCCGCGTTCCGAGCGCGCGGTGAAGTTCCTGTCGAAGATTCTCCAGCACTGAACAGCCATTCCGCGCCGCATTCGATGACACTGATCCGCCTGCGGCGCATCGCCGCAGCCCTCGGCCTCGTTGCGGCCACCCTCGCCCCGTTCTTCCTTGCCGGAAACACTGCGGCACAGAATGCGGCACCCGAAGCGGCCAGCGGACGCACGGAAAAAGCGCTGGTCACAGCGCGCCGGCACATGATCGTTGCCGCGCACCCCCTCGCGGCCGAGGCTGGCCGCGAAGTCCTGCGCGCCGGCGGCAATGCCGTCGACGCCGCCATTGCCGCAGCCTTCGTGCTCAATGTCGTGGAACCGCAATCCTCGGGCATCGGCGGCGGCGGCTTTCTCATTTATTTCGAACGCAGGTCGCGTGCGCTCACCGCATGGGACGGGCGCGAAACTGCGCCGCATGCCGCGCAGGCCGATCGCTTCCTGCGCCCCGACGGCCGGCCACGCCCCTTTGGCGAGGCCATCGGCTCAGGCCTGTCGGTTGGCACGCCGGGACTGTTGGCGATGCTGCACGCGTCATACCTCGTGCATGGTGCTCGCGCGGGAGTGGCAAAGGGAGCTGCAAAAGGAGCAGCACAGGGCGTGCCCGGGTGGGCACAGTTGCTCGCACCCGCCATTCGCCTCGCGCGCGACGGCTTCGGCATCTCGCCGCGCCTCGCCGCGCTGATCGCCCAGGACCGATTGCTATCCAGGAGCCCCAGCGCCCGCAGTTATTTCTTTCACGAGGATGGCTCACCCAGACGCGCGGGCGAGCGCCTGGCCAATCCGGAGCTCGCCACTGTCCTCGAGCGCATCGCCAATGAAGGACCGGAAGCCTTCTATCGCGGCGAAGTGGCTGTCGCCATCAGCGGCGCCGTGCAGGGCGCAACCATCCCCGGCGACATGACCGAGTTCGACCTTGCAGCCTACATTCCCAAGCGCCGCACGCCCGTGTGCGGCGCCTATCGCGCCTACGCCATCTGCGGGATGCCGCCGCCCTCCTCGGGTGCGGTCGGCGTTGCCGAGCTGCTGGGCCTGCTGGAGCGGCTGCCGATGAAGCAGTACGCACCCAATTCGCTGGAAGCCGTGCATGCCTTCACCGAGGCCGGGCGCCTGGCCTACGCCGACCGCGACCACTACCTTGCCGACCCGGACTATGTCGATCAGCCGGTGCGGCAACTGCTTGACCGGCGCTACCTTGCCAGGCGCAGCGCGTTGATCCAGCCGGATCGAAGCATGGGCACGGCCACGCATGGCGCCATTGCCGGGCTCGCACTCCACGGCGAGGACCACACCGCCGCCCTGCCCGCCACCACCCATCTGTCGGTGGTCGATTCCGCAGGCAACGCCGTGGCACTCACCGCCTCCATCGAGTCCGCCTTCGGCAGTCGCATCATGGTGCGCGGCTTCCTGCTCAACAATCAGCTCACCGACTTCTCACTCCTGCCCGCAGTCGACAGCGCGCCGGCAGCCAATCGCGTCGAGCCGGGCAAGCGGCCCCGCAGCAGCATGACGCCCACGCTGGTGTTCGAGCGCGCAGGGCGTGTGTCGGCACTCAGCAACAACGCCCCTTCCGCGCGCCTGCGCTGGGTGCTCGGCGCGCCCGGAGGCCCGGCGATCATCAACTATGTCGCCAAGAACCTCGTCGGCCTCATTGACTGGGGACTCGACGTACAGGCAGCCGCCGCCCTGCCCAACATGGGCAGCCGCAACCGGACCACCGAGCTTGAGGCGGGCACGGCGCTCGAAACCCTCGCGCCTCGGCTGGAAGCCATGGGCCATCGTGTGCACATCGACGAGCAGACCAGCGGCGTACACGCCATCGCCGTAACACGCGACACGCGGGGCCAGGCACTCGCAGGCGGTGCCGATCCGCGCCGCGAAGGCGTGGCACTTGGCGATTGATCACCCACCTCCGATCATCGGCTTGGCCGGTAATGCCCTGCCGCATGCGGTTCACCTGAGTTGATTGATCCGCGCATCGCGGCGCTGCTCGCCGGCAACCTGATGACCACCATGGGCATGCTGATGCTCACCGGCATGGCCAATGAACTCTCCGACGATCTCCACTTGCCCGTCGCCGCCCTGGGCCCGCTGCTAGCAGTGGCGCCACTGGTGCTGGCGCTCGGCGCCCCGATCCTCGCCATGAGCACCAGCCACTTCGGCCGCAGGTCGTTGCTGGTCGGCGCCATGCTGATCGGGGCTGCCAGCCATTTGCTCGCCGCCATTTCCGGTTCGATCACCCTGCTCGTGATCGCGCGCGGGCTGACCGGCCTGGGCACCGCCCTCTTCAGCCCGCAGGCGGCAGCCACCGCCATGCAACTCGTGCCAGCCTCGCAGCGAGGACGCGTGGTGTCCCTGATCTTCATCGGCTTTGCCGCCGCCCACACCGTCGGATTGCCGCTCTCGACCTGGCTTGCAGCAGCCATCGGATGGCGCAGCACAGTTGCGGTCGTGGGCCTGTTGTCACTCGCCATCGCGCTGTGGCTGCGCAGCGTCATCCCCGCCGGGCTGCCCGCGGCGCCCCTCGAGCGCAGCGCCTGGGGCGAGCTCATCCGCCATCCGGCCATGGTCGCCACCATCATCGTCACGGCGCTGCAGGTGGGCGCGCAGTTCGTTCTCTACTCGTTCATCGCCCCTTCGGCGCGCGAATCGCTGGGGGCGTCACCCACGCTCATTGGCATGCTATTCGCGGCCCTTGGCGTCGGTGGCATCCTCGGCAATACGCTCACCTCGCGCATCGCCGACCGGATCGGGCCGGTGCGCACCACGGCCTACGCGATCATTTCCATGCTCATCGCCATGCTGCTGTGGCCATTCGCACGCCATTCCGCAGCCATCGCCATCGTTGCGATGGCGATATGGGGCGTGGGGTCCTTCCCTGCGGCCAGCGGGCAGCAGGTGCGGCTGGTGGGCCTCAACATGAAGCTTGCAACCGTGTCACTGGCGGTCAACACCTCGGGCACTTACGCTGGCAGCGCAATGGGCACCATGATCGGCAGCGGGCTCCTTGCGAGCTTCGGCTACGAGAGCCTGAGCTGGGGTGCGTCAGCCGTATTCGCCCTCGCACTCGCGTTACACTGGGCCAGCACGCGCCACGCATTCAATCCAAGGAACGCCTGATCACAACCAACACGTCATGCTGACCCGCAGCCAGATCGGCGCCCTGGGATCCGGAAGCTTCGTCATGGCCACCAGCATGCTGATCGTCACCGGCATGCTGGTCGAGATGGCCCAGGACCTGGGATTGCCGGTGACAGTCGCCGGGCAGCTCGTTGCGGCGGCCCCGCTGATGCTGGCCCTTGCATCCCCGACGCTGGCGCTCACCACCAGCGCATTTTCCCGGCGCACGCTGCTCATCTGGGGTGCGGTCATCACGGCGGCAAGTCACTTTCTAGCCGCTGCATCCGATTCCTTCGCCATGCTGCTCGTGGCACGTGCGCTCACCGGTCTTGGCGCGGCCTGCTTCATGCCGCAGACCGCGGCGACAGCGGTGGTGCTGGCGCCAGCCAACCAGGGCGGACGCATGCTGGCACTGGTCTTCGTTGGTTACGGCGTGGCCAACAGCGTCGGCCTGCCGGTGGGCACCTGGCTGGGCGCGGTCATCGGCTGGCGAGCCACGCTGGTCATCATCGGGTTCATCTCGCTCGCGGTCGGCGTCTGGGTCTGGCGGGCGTTGCCGGCGAAGATTGTGCAGGCGCCCCTGCGTGCCGCCTCGATGTTCGATGTCGCCCGAGACCTGGCCATTGTCACCAGCATCGGCGTGGGCCTGTTGCAGAGCCTCGCGCAGTTCACCGTGTTTGCCTACATCGCGCCCTCCCTTCGGGAGTCCCTCGGCGGCGGCGCATCCACGACCGCGTTCATGCTTGCAGTGTATGGCGTCAGCGGCATCGTCGGCAGTTTCATCACCTCGCGCATCGCCGACCGGCTGGGGCCGGTACGCATAATTTTCATCGCCATCGGCTTGATGATGGCAGCCCTCCTCGCCTGGTCGCTTGGGCGCGGATCATACCCGCTGACATTGCTCGCCATGGTGTTCTGGGGCCTGGGCAACATGCCCATTCCCAGCGCCCTGCCGGTACGCCTGATCGCGCTGAATCCGTCACTGGCATCAGCCTCGATTTCATTCAACAACACGGCATCCTTCGGCGGCGCCGCGATCGGCACGGTGATCGGCGCGCGCATGATCGAAGCCTTTGGCTACGTGAGCCTGGGCTGGGTCGGTATCGGAGTTTTCGTTCTCTGCCTGGCCATGCTGTCCCTCAGCCAGCGCATGTCGCATGGACGCATCAGCCGGCGCTGACCTGCGCGAACACACGCCACCAAAGCCGCAGAGCTCCATGCGAGATATCACTTTCAAAAAGATTCACAAGTAATTAATTTTAAAGTACTATATTACCCATTAATTGGACCAAGAATCCAATGTGTGGAGAATCGATTTGGGTGACGCGAGTCGACTGACAAGCCTCGACGAGCAAACATTCAGGGAGCCCCCTTGCGGGCAACCCGCGGGGAACTGCCCGCCGCGATTCACCGCCTTGCTCCGCGCAACGCTCCTGCTCTTCGCGCTCGTTTTCGCTTCACCCGCGCGCGCCGAACCGCCCTCGATGACCCAATACATGGCCTGCGCACGCAGCATCGGCGTGGCAATCAATGAGCACTTCGCCGTGATCCCCGGCGACCGCTCCGGCGATCGGGGTCTCTACGTGTACACCGATCGAAGCGCCTATTTTCTTCCCCTCGGCAAGCCACAGGCCGAGGATGGCGAGGCGCACGAATATTTCCTCCGCACCACGGTCAACCCCGTCGGCGACATCTACTTCGATTATCGGGACAAGAAGCCGGGCAGCAAGTCCAACATCCTGCCAGGCATCGGCTATCAGATGACAGCGCCGCCGCAACGAATGGTCGGCATGTATCACATCGCCCGCGCCAACGATTCGCTGGACGAACGCGCCATCGACGTGTTGCGGCAACGCCTCAAGGAGAGAATCTCCGGCATCAAGGATTTCATCGACAGCAAGAACAGTTACAGCACACCGGTGGACGCCAAGCTGGCGTTCGACAAGGACCGCATCGTATATCGCGACAAG
The DNA here is from genome assembly GCA_947476535.1 of Betaproteobacteria bacterium. Classification (GTDB taxonomy): domain Bacteria; phylum Pseudomonadota; class Gammaproteobacteria; order Burkholderiales; family SG8-39; genus CAIYPG01. The sequence continues at coordinate 1,961 of CANJRC010000066.1, read as the reverse complement.
ATCGCGCGTTGCCGCATCGAGGGTGATCGCGAATTGAATGCCGCAGTGTTCGAGGAAGCGCAAAAGCTCGATTTCGGGTACCCGGGCCTTACCGTCTGGGAGAAACAGATCGGCGCGAGGCCCACCACTTCCCCGCCAGCACCCGTCGCGGCGCGATAGCACGATGGGGAAAGACCCGGTGTTGCGCGCCTGCGCATCCCTCTGACCGCATGAATATCCTTCACAAACTGGTCACGCTGGTGTCGCTGTCGAGCACCGGCGCCACCGCATCCCGCTTCACGGTCTTCCTTTGCGCCGCGCAGTCCGGTGCGTCGCCGGCCATGGTGGGCCTGCTGGCGGCCCTGTTCGCGGGAGTCGGGGCCATCGCATCCGTGCCGGCGGGCCGCGCCATCGACCGCAGCGGGACCAAGAAACCGCTGCTCTTGAGCGCAGCCATGCTCGCGGTCGCTGTATCCCTTGGCGTGTTCTGGCGCGAGCTGCCCATGCTGTTCGTGATCGTCATCCTCGGCGGCCTTGCGCACAACACCATGATCATCGCCTTCCAGCGCCTGGCCGGGGACCTGGCTGCGCCGAGCGAGCGCGCCCAGTCTTTCGGCATGATGGGCTTCGGCTTCTCGATCTCCATTCTCGCCGCGCCGGTCATCGCCGGATTCGCCATCGACCACGTTGGATTTTCCGGAACCTTCCTGCTGTTCACGCTGATACCCGTTTGCTCCTTTGCCATGGTCTGGATGGACATGCTGCCCTGGTCCCCGGGGACGCGCGCGCGTCCCGAACGCCCGACGGGCGAAGCATCGGTACGCAGCGGCACGCTGGGATTGCTGCGCGCGCCCAAGCTCAAGCCATTGTGGATCTGTGGCGCCGTGTTCGAGTCGGGATGGATGGCCTTCGGTTTCCTCTTACCGATCCTCGGCACCCGTCTGGGATTCAGCGCATCAAAGATCGGGTTGATTGCCGGCACCGCCGGCCTGTTGCTGTTTTTCACGCGCGGCAGCCTGACCCCGTTGCTGCGGCACTTCACGCCCTGGCAGCTGATCGTGGCGGGCCTGGCGCTCAGCGGCGTAGGCTTTACAGGCATGGCGATGACTCACGAGTTCCTGTGGATGGCCGTCGCTAGCGCCCTCATCGGCATCGGACAAGGCACCTCGAGCCCCATGATGAGCGCCCTCATTTATGAGCGCGCTCCCTCACACGAAACAGGGGAGGCCATGGCACTGCGAACCCTGGTCGCCAATGCATCGCAGGGATCCATGCCACTTGTCGCGGGCGCCCTCAGTTCGGTGATCGGCATTGCACCGGTGTTCGGGATGGTGGCGGTCGGTCTTTTCGGGACCGCATGGTTGTGTCGCGGGCAATGGCGTCACAAGCGAACGCAACAGCGCGACGGCGGCTGAATCCGGCGCCACAAAAGAAAACGCCCCGAAGTACGGGGCGTTTTCAGTTAGCTGCAGGACAACAACTACTACATGCCCATGCCGCCCATTCCACCCATGCCACCACCCATGCCGCCCATGTCGGGCATGCCGCCACCCTTCTTCTCGTCATCCACCAGCTCGGCAACGCCGCAGTCGGTGGTGAGGATCAGGCCGGCCACCGATGCTGCGTTCTGCAGCGCGGTGCGGGTTACCTTGGTCGGATCGACAACGCCCATCTCGACCAGGTCGCCGTAGACTTCGGTCTGGGCATTGAAGCCGTAGCTGCCCTTGCCTTCGACGACCTTGTTCACCACCACCGAGGGCTCGGCGCCCGCGTTGGCGACGATGGCGCGTAGCGGCTCTTCGAGCGCGCGGGCAATGATCTTGATGCCAGCGTTCTGCTCGTCGTTGTCGCCCTTCAGCTTGTCCAGCGCGGAACGGGCGCGCAGCAGTGCAACACCGCCACCGGCCACGATGCCTTCTTCAACGGCTGCACGGGTTGCATGCAGGGCGTCCTCGACGCGCGCCTTCTTTTCCTTCATCTCG
>CANJRC010000065.1 GCA_947476535.1 Betaproteobacteria bacterium | reverse complement strand
CTTGATGCGCTCGAGTTCGGCAGCATCGGCCGTGCCCGCGAACTCCGAGCTTGCCTGTCCAATCAGCGCTTCGAGGTCTTGCATCATTGCGGGATTCAAGTCGGAAGTTAAATCGCCGCATCCCCGACCACCGAACCGAGCGTCCCGGCATTCAAACTGCTGGGACTGCCATCGATACGACCGCCGGGAATACGGCGAGTACTGCTACGGCCTCAGTTGGCGCCGATTTTGACCTTTGCCTGGCTCACGATCTTTGCAAACGCCAGCTTGTCTGCGACGGCGATATCGGCCAATACCTTGCGGTCGATCTCGATGCAGGCTTTCTTCAGGCCGTTCATCAGCACGCTGTAGCTCATGCCGAGCTCGCGGGCTGCCGCATTGATGCGGGCAATCCAGAGCGCACGGAACTGGCGCTTGCGCTGACGGCGATCTCGGTAGGCATACTGCCCTGCCTTCATCACCGCTTCTTTGGCAATCCGGAACACGTTTCCGCGACGACCGCGGAAACCCTTGGCTGCTGCAATGACCTTCTTGTGCCTTGCGCGCGCCGTTACTCCACGTTTGACTCTTGGCATGGTGTCTCCTTACGCGTAGGGCAACATGGCGCGCACTGAGCGCATATTGGAGGCATCAATCTGCGTGGTTCCCCGCAATTGACGCTTCCGCTTGGTGGTTTTCTTGGTCAGGATATGGCGCAGAAACGCCCTTGAGCGCTTGATGCCGCCGCTCCCCTGGACCTTGAAGCGCTTCGCAGCGCTCTTCTTGGTCTTCATCTTAGGCATGACAACTCCGTTATGACATCGCGCCGGGTGGCCCCCATCGGGAGCGCTTCAAATACCACGGCACAACTTGTTTTCCGCCCGCCCTCAAACGCCGCGATGCAAGACCGGGCGCCGTGGCAACAACTAACTGCTGGCGGTACTGCCGGCAAGTGGTTTCTTGCCTTTCTTCGGGGCCAGCACCATGACGAGCTGCCGGCCCTCCATCTTTGGATACTGCTCCACCGTACTGTAGGGCTCCAAGTCGGTCCTCACGCGCTCGATGAGCCGAATACCGAACTCCTGGTGCGCCATCTCGCGTCCACGATAGCGCAGGGTGACTTTCGCCTTGTCGCCTTCATCGAGAAACTTGATCAGGTTGCGAAGCTTTATCTTGTAGTCGCCCTCATCAGTGCCGGGCCGGAACTTCACTTCCTTGACCTGAATCTGTTTCTGCTTCTGCTTGGCTTCGTGGGCCTTCTTGGCCTCGCGATACTTGAACTTGCCGAAGTCCATCATCTTGCAGACCGGGGGTTCGGCTGTTGGCGCGATTTCCACCAGGTCGACTTCGGCTTCCTCGGCCATTTTCATGGCCGCACCGATCGTCACGATGCCCAGCTGCTCCCCCTCCATCCCGACCAGACGCACCTCAGGTGCGGTGATCTCCCCGTTCAGACGCTGCGGTTTCTCAGTGGCGATGTTCAGTATCCTTTGAAAATTAAAAAGTCAGGCCGTCCGGCCCGCCAGCGCCTCTTGACGGAGGCGCTCGGTAAAGTCCCCCAAGCTCATCTGGCCCAAGTCTTCACCACCGCGGACACGCACGGCCACCTTGTTCGCAGCCTTCTCCTTGTCACCGATGACCAAGAGGTAAGGCAGCTTCTGCATGCTATGTTCTCGAATTTTATAGGTTATTTTCTCATTTCTCAAGTCCGACTCGACCCGAAAACCCTCCCGGCGCAGACTTTCCGTCACTTCGGCGCTGTATTCGGCCTGTCCTTCTGAAATATTCAGCACCGCAACCTGCACTGGAGCCAGCCAGGCTGGTAGGGCTCCCGCATAGTTTTCGAGCAAAATTCCGATAAACCGCTCCATCGAACCCACGATCGCCCGATGCAGCATGACCGGCACCTTGCGGGTATTGTCTTCGGCCACATACTCCGCGCCCAGTCGTTCCGGCATGGAGAAGTCGACCTGGATGGTGCCGCACTGCCAGACCCGGCCTATCGAGTCCTTTAACGAGAACTCGATCTTTGGGCCGTAAAACGCCCCTTCCCCCTTGAGCTCGGCCCAGGGTACGCCGGCCGCGTTGAGCGCGTGTGAAAGCGCTGCCTCGGCGCGATCCCACACCGCGTCTGAGCCAACGCGCTTGGGAGGGCGCGTCGACAGCTTGTAAAGGATCTCCTTGAACCCGAAATTCGCATAGACGCGCTGCAGGATGGCAATGAACTTGGCCACTTCGGGCTGGATCTGCTGATCGGTGCAAAAGATGTGACCGTCATCCTGGGTAAAGCCGCGAATGCGCATGATTCCGTGCAACGCGCCCGAGGGTTCATTGCGATGGCACGACCCGAACTCACCATAGCGAAGCGGTAGGTCCCGGTAGCTGCGCAGGCCCTTGTTGAAGATCTGCACGTGCCCGGGACAATTCATCGGCTTGATCGCATAGTCGCGGTTCTCCGACGACGTGGTGAACATGTTCTCCTTGTAGTTCTCCCAGTGTCCCGACTTCTCCCACAGGCTGCGATCGAGGATCTGCGGGCAGCGCACTTCGGCGTAGCCATTGTCGCGATAGACCTTGCGCATGTACTGCTCGATCTCCTGCCACACCGCCCAGCCCTTCGGATGCCAGAAGATCATGCCGGGCGCCTCTTCCTGCACATGAAACAAGTCGAGCTGGGTTCCCAGCCGACGATGGTCACGCTTCTCCGCCTCCTCGAGCATGTGCAGGTAGGCGTCCTGCTCGTCCTTCTTCGCCCACGCCGTGCCGTAAATCCGCTGCAGCATTTCATTCTTGGAGTCGCCGCGCCAATACGCGCCCGAAACCTTCATCAGCTTGAAGACCTTGAGCCTGCCGGTTGACGGCACATGCGGCCCGCGGCAAAGATCGATGAAATCACCTTCCTTGTAGAGTGATACATCTTCACCCGCGGGAATCGACGCGATGATCTCCGCCTTGTAGTGCTCGCCAATCGACTTGAAATACTCGACTGCCTTATCGCGCGGCAGCACTTCGCGCACAACGGGCAGGTCCTTCTTCGCAAGCTCAGCCATCTTCTTTTCGATGGCAATCAAATCCTCGGGCGTGAACGGGCGCTTGTAGGAAAAATCATAGTAAAAGCCGTTTTCTATCACCGGCCCGATGGTTACCTGCGCATCGGGAAACAAGGATTTCACCGCGTAGGCCAAAAGATGGGCCATGGAGTGACGCAGCAGATCGACACCGTCGGGATCACGGTCGGTCACGATAGCGACCTTTGCATCGCTATCGACGACAAACGACGTATCCACGAGTTGCGATTCCACGCGTCCTGCCAACGCAGCCTTCAAAAGCCCCGGGCCAATGCTGGCGGCGATGTCCGAGATGCTGACGGGCTTGTCGAAGCTGCGGATCGATCCATCTGGCAAGGTAATGTTGATCATGTGCTATCTATCCAGAATGCAGAACGAAGGGTCGGGTGCTTGCGCACCCACGCATTCGGTCGGAGTGCGGGCGAAAAAAAAGTGCGGTCGAGCCGCACTTTTTCTCAAACCGCGAAAAGGCCGAACCGACTAGGGGATCCTGATAGTCAATGTACAAGTTCGCGGTGTCATAACTCTTGCCCTTTCCAGTACCACGCCCCTATTCGGGATTGCCGCTGCAGATTTCCAATCACCGGAACGACCTACATCGGGTCGGATGTGCCGCGTCGGCTGACTGCAGCATCCGGGGAGTTGGTAGGCGCGATTGGATTCGAACCAACGACCCCCACCATGTCAAGGTGATGCTCTAACCAACTGAGCTACGCGCCTAGAAGCCTTTGAATATTATCTGAAATTGGAGCCGAACACAAACAGTCGAATACCGACAGGGCATGCGGGCCTCGTATCTAGCCCCCCCAAGCCTTGGTCTTCGAGTCGTAAGTGTAGGGCTTGGACGCGAACACCACCCTCTGGCAGGTCAGGGTGTATTCCGCACCGTTCAGCGCGTACGCCATCGGCTCGCCGCCCGGACACTTGCTGACAGCCGGCCCGAATTTCGGTACCAACTTGTCGAGGGAGTCAGGATAGTTGCCGGCCTCGGCCTTGAACTTCGACAAGGCCTGCACCATGTTCATGCCGCGCGTCTCCGCGATCAGGACGTTTTTCTCGCCCTCCGTATAGCGGTCCAGTGCAACGTACCCGACTGCGAGCAGCACGGTAATCACTACCAGAACGATGACCTGCCCCTTGCCTTGTTGATCCGCCTGCATACGCACCATACCGCCCCCTATAGGTTTGATGATCCAGGACTCTCTAGCAGCGCTCATTCTCGCATTTATCGCCAAACCGGTGGGTGAAAATAGGTCCCGCCCTAGCGAACCTTCAGCAGTTCTGTAGCGTGGCGGCGGGTCGCGGCCGTGATCTCCAATCCGCCAATCATCCGGGCGATTTCTTCGATGCGCGACTTGCGGTCCAGCACCTCCACAACGCTCTTGACCTGCCCGTCACCGCTCTGCTTGCTGACCGACCATTGTTCGGTCGCCTGAGCGGCCACCTGCCCGAGATGCGTGACGCACAACACCTGTCTCCGCTCCCCCAGCGCGCGTAATTTCTGCCCCACGATCTCCGCAACCCCACCCCCAATGCCCGAATCAACTTCATCGAAGATCAGCGTTCCGACTGCAGCAGCCTTGCTGCATATGACCTGAATGGACAAGCTGATACGTGACAACTCGCCGCCTGATGCAACTCTTGCAAGCGGCTGCGTGGGAGAACCTGGATTCGCCGCGACCAGGAATTCCACCTGCTCGTCGCCGCCTGCACTCCCATCCGGCAATGGTCGTAGCGCAATGTCAAAACGCGCTCCGGGCATGGCGAGCTCTTTCATGGCGGCGGTGACCTCCTTGGCCAGTTTCGTAGCCGCCTTCAGTCGGCCCGCAGTCAACGCCCGAGACAAGTCGCGATAGCGCCTCCGGGCCTCTTCCTCCTCCCGTTCGACCGCCGCCAGATCCGTCGCTTGGTCGATGACCGCAAGACGAGCGGTGGCCGTCGCCAAGGCATCCGGCAACGACTCCGGCCTGACGCGAAACTTTCGCCCTGCGCCGTGCAATGCATCCACGCGCGCATCCAGATCCTTCAACCGGCGAGGATCGAGGTCCACGCGCTCGGCATATTGGCGCAGACGCGATACCGCCTCGCTGATCTGGGACTCCGCGCCTTCCAGCAGCGCAATCATTTCCTCGAGCGCGGCATCGAACCCGACCAGCCCGCGCAGCCGGGAGGCCGCAGCCGAGAGCACCACGCTGGCTGCATTTTCCGACTCCGACAGCGTGTCGACCGCGGCATTTGCGCCTTCGATGAGGCTGGCTGCATGTGCCAGCCTGGATTGCTCCGCCTGCACCGCCTCCCACTCCCCTGGGACCGGAGCAATGCGACTCAGCTCCTCGACTTGCCAAAGCAATTGCTCCCGCTCGGCCACCAGAACCTGCGCATTCTTTTCATGCTGCATGCGCGCCTGGAGAAACCGGCGCCAGGCCCGATGGGCCTCGGCTACCTCTGCAGCAAGCGCGCTCAGCCCCCCCTGCGCATCCACAATCTGCCGCTGTGCATCGGCCCGCAGCAAGGACTGGTGCGCATGCTGGCCATGAATGTCGACCAACGCCTCGCCAGCCTCACGCAGCTGTGCCAATGTCGCCGCATGCCCATTGACCAGGCCGCGGGATCGCCCGCCACGCTCAACGATGCGACGCAGCACGAGTTGCCCGGGATCGCCCTCGAGATCCTGCTCGCGCAACCAGGCTATCAGGGCCACATTGTCCTCAATGGCGAATTCCGCCGTGATGTCGGCCCGCTCGCCTCCGGACCGCACGACGGTGGCGTCAGTTCGCTCGCCCAGTGCCAGGGCAAGCGCATCGATCATTATGGATTTGCCCGCACCGGTTTCTCCGGTCAGCGCGGTAAACCCCGCCCGAAACTCCAGTTCGAGCCGGTCGACGATGGCGAAATCACGTATGGCTAGGCGCAGCAGCACGATGGGAGAAGGATTGGCATGTTGAAGATGGCTAACGCGCGCGGGCCGGCATTGGAGGACACGCTCCTGGCGCAGAGAATGTCCATGCTCTCGCCACCGCGCACAAGCTCAGAGTACTTCACTCCAGTGCAGCTTCTCTCGCAACATGGCGAAATAGCTGTACCCGGGCGGGTGCACGAACTGGATCGTATGCGGCGCACGACTCACCACCACCTGCGTGCCTTCGCTCAGGTCGCCCTGGAGCTGGCCGTCGTAGTGAAGCCGGGCGTCCAGCGCGCGCTTGAGCGTTATCTCGATCACGGAATTGTCGCTGACCGTGATCGGTCGGTTGGACAACGTATGCGGGCAGATGGGCACCAGCGCGAACCCCGGTACGCCAGGCTGCAATATCGGGCCGTTAGAGGACAGTGCGTAGGCCGTGGATCCGGTCGGCGTCGAAACAATCAGACCGTCCGAGCGCAAGTCGTAGACGAACTCGCCGTTGATATGCACGAGAAACTCGATCATGCGCCCTACCGCCCCCTTGTTCACCACCACATCGTTGAGGGCCAGCGTCGAAAAAATCGTCGCCCCGTCGCGCCGCACGTTGAGCGACAGCAAGGTTCGCTCCTCTCGCGCAAAGTCGCCATCGAGGATGCGGCCGATCATCTCCAGCATGCTGTCGGCGGCAATATCCGTCATGAACCCGAGCCGCCCCTGGTTGACTCCGACCAGGGGCACACCCGACCTGGCGAGATTGCGCGCTGCGTTGAGCATGCTGCCATCGCCACCGAGCACCACGGCGAGGTCGGCCCGGGCACCGATTTCGGCATAATTCGCAACGGTAAAACCCTCCAACTCGCAGGACTTGGCCGTATCCTCGTCAAGGAGAACCTCGCAGCCCCGATCCCGAAGGAAGCCCCCGAGGGTCGTGAAGGCCTCGTGGCTCTGGCGCGTGTTGTAGCGCCCAAAAAGGGCCAGAGTCTTGAATGCGGGCATGGAGATCATTAAATCATAGTTTCCCCGCGCGACGTCGCAACCCCCTTCACTCCGGTTTGTGAAGGGGGCGCTTTTTACCTAGAATGGGACGCATGCTTGATCGCCGCTCCCAAATCCTCCTAAAAACTCTGGTCGAGCGCTATATCTCCGACGGCGAGCCTGTAGGTTCCCGCGCCCTATCGCGATTCTCCGGGCTGGACCTGTCTCCGGCGACCATCCGCAATGTCATGGCCGACCTCGAGGACATGGGATTCATCGCCAGTCCGCACACCTCGGCCGGCCGCATTCCCACGCCACGCGGCTACCGCTTCTTTGTCGATACCCTGCTGACCATCAAGCCGCTCGACCGGATCGAGATCAGCCAGCTTGAAGGGAACCTGCATCCCGAGCACCCCAAGAAACTGATCAGCTCGGCATCGCAACTGCTCTCCGAACTGACACATTTTGCCGGGGTGGTGGTCGCACCCAAGCGCAAGAGCCCCGCCTTTCGCCACATCGAGTTCCTGAGCCTGTCGGAAAAGCGCGTGCTGCTCATCATAGTCACGGCCGAGGGCGATGTGCAGAACCGCATCCTGTTCACCGATCGCGCTTATTCCCCGTCAGAACTCACCACGGCCGCGAACTTCCTGAACGAGAACTATGCAGGGATGACCTTCGAGCAGATTCGCGGACGCATACAAAACGAATTGCGGCAGCTGCAGGAAAACATGATGGGCTTGATGAATGCGGCGCTGGCCGCCAGCGATGACGCGCTATCGGAGTCGTCCTCGGAAAACTACGTCATCTCAGGCGAAATGAACCTGCTCGACTCTACGGAGTTGTCGTCCAATATGACGCGTCTGCGCGAATTGTTCGATCTCTTCGAGCGCAAGACCCTCCTCATGCGGATTCTCGATGTCAGCACCCGCGCGCAGGGGGTCCAGATATTCATCGGCGGGGAGTCCGGAATCGCCACGCTCGATGAGTGCAGCGTCGTCACTGCTCCCTACGAGGTGGATGGGCAGGTCATCGGAACAGTAGGTGTCATTGGCCCCACGCGCATGGCCTACGAGCGCGTGATTCCGATCGTGGACATCACCGCCAAACTGCTGTCGAGCGCCCTGTCAAACCACTAGCCGGCCCGTGACAAGGCCACCAGTGTGCCCGAGCGCGAACCTGGTGACATGCACGCGCAATCCCCCCATCCCTGGACCCATTCAATGAAGTTTGCTCCAGAACCCGCACATCGCCACGGAACCGTGCCCAAGGTTGGCATCCTGCTGATCAATCTCGGGACGCCTGATGCGCCGACCCCTGCAGCGGTTCGTCGTTACTTGAAGGAGTTTCTTTCCGACCCGCGCGTCGTGGAGATCCCGCGTGCACTGTGGTGGCTGATTCTCAACGGCATCATCCTTAACCTGCGCCCCAAGGCCTCGGCGCGAAAGTATGCGGCAATCTGGAGCCCGGACGGCTCTCCCCTTCGCGTGCATACCGAGCGCCAGGCGCGAATGCTGACCGACTTCCTCGGCGAGCGCATCCGCTCACCCCATCGGGTCGCATGGGCCATGCGCTATGGCTCGCCCTCGATCTCCGGAGCGCTCGATGAACTCAAGGCCGATGGCTGCGACCGGATACTCATACTGCCTCTTTATCCCCAATATGCGGCCAGCACGACAGCGACCGCATTCGACGAAGTCCTGCGATTTGTTGCACGCACACGCAACGTGCCGGCCATCCGCATGGTGCGCAGCTTCCATGACCACCCCGGCTACATTACGGCGCTCGCCGCATCGATCAGAAAACAGTGGCAAACCGGCGGCGCCCCGGACAAGCTGCTACTTAGCTTCCACGGCCTGCCGCAATACACGCTGGAACGCGGGGACCCTTACCACTGCGAATGCCACAAGACCGCACGGCTGCTGGCCGAAGCGCTGCAACTGCCGGATGACCGCTGGCAAATCAGCTTCCAGTCCCGATTCGGTCGCACCGAGTGGCTCAAACCCTACACCACCGACGTATTGAGAGATCTGGCCAAAGCCGGCACCGGCCGCGTCGATGTCGCCTGCCCCGGCTTTGTCGCTGATTGCCTGGAAACCCTCGAGGAAATCGGCATCGAGGCAAAGGCGCAGTTCCTCGCGGCGGGCGGCAAGGAATTCCGCTTGATCCCATGCCTTAACGAGGACGACGCGTGGATCCACGCGCTCGCCGATCTCGCACGGACCCACCTTGGCGACTGGGTCAGTGAAACATGGGATCGCGATGTTGCAGATACGATCGCCAGCGCCTCGCGACAGCGAGCCGTTACCATGGGCGCCAGCGACTCCGTGTAGCCCCTGACGAGTACGAGCCTATCCTTACACGCTCCGCTCGACGCACCGCCACTCCGCCACGACGCCTTTCCGGCGAATAAGGTGAAGCAACACGACTCGCTCAAGGATGTGCTTGCCGAGCGCCTGCAATTGCTCACGTTCAACCCGGTGGCGCTGGAACTGCAACACCTGGTCGAAAACCCCGACATCAATGACGCACAACTGTCAGCGGCGGTCACACGCGACCCTGCCCTGGTCGCACAAGTGTCGCGCCTGGCCAATGCATCCCGCTATGCCAGGTTGAGCAAGACCTCCACCATCGAGCAAGCGCTGCCTCGCCTTGGGACGAACCAGGTGTGTCGACTTGCCACTGCAGCCACCCGGTTCAGCCTCTACAAATCGAAGAGCCGCGTCCTTGGCAGCCACATGACGAACGCCTGGAACCTAGCGGAACTGTATTGCAACCTCGCCGAACTTGAAGTCGCCCTGGAAGAAAGTATGGAGTTGCAGGCCGCATGAGCCAGACTGTCCTTCGGCTCCACGCGAGCCTGCGGCCTCGCAGCTCGCTACCGACCGGGAAAAGTTGAGATCAATCCGGGAATTGGCACCTGAAACTTGATCTACTCCCCATTTAAGGCTGCCCACGCCTGGTCGATACTTCGCATAGGCCCAGTGCAACGGGATAACCGGAGCAGCACGATAGACAACAGGGGGAATGACATGCGACAGCAACTCCCGCTTCCACTCAATGCAAACGACGCCATGGTCTCCGATCTGCGACGCGCCTGGCTTCGGAGCCGCCTAAGTATCCCGTTTCACATCGCATTGCGCGATCGGGCGCTGTCGATCTGCCTGCGCTGCCTCGCAGACGCAACCCGGGGAGGTCGCCAACATGGATAACGTCGTGCATCTGTGGAATCCCCGCAGCGCCAGGCGGCTGCGCCGCCACTGGGTGTCCTTCTTCCAGCACATCGCCATGCTCGGAAGCCACCCAGATGACAGGGCCGACCTGCAGATTGCACCGATTTCCCCGAATGAGCTGAGGGTCTGTCTTCGCTCGCTCGGCGTCATGTCGGAAAAGTCGCTCCACCCCGGAGAGGACATCGAGATTCACATGCGCAATTCCGTGCTCTTCATCGATGTGAAGGCGATCGGGTCCAGGCGCTTGCTGGTCGAGTTCGCCAGCACCGCCGAGGACGAAGTTAGGGTCGTTCATGACCCCGTCGATTCAAGCATATTGCTGACGGCCTGACGCAACATCGCAAGGCATAAAAAGGTTTACCGCAAGGGCCTCGGATACGACGGCCAATCGGAATCACGCCATTGCCGCGACTAGGCTGACCGGAAGCGCACTGCCCCCGCTCCGGACTCCGGCACCGGGGCCCCAAGGCCAATTGCCCCCTCACCCTGCAACAGCGCTTCTTCGCGCCGCAAGACGATTTCCACACCGGACAGCGACCGTATGTAGGTGCCATTGCTGCTCAAATCGACAAGCACGAACCCGGACTGGCGCACCTCGATCCGGGCATGCATGCGCGAAGCCTTCGGGCAATCCACGACAAGACTGTTGCCGACGGCGCGACCGAAGCTCAGCACCCCGTCCGAACCCGTAAACTCCCTGGTGACGGTGCCGTACTCGACCACCAGTCGGCCAGCTCCTGGGGAATCATCCCCGTGCCGCGCATCGTCCATCATGGTCATGTTCTCTGCCCAGGACCAGATGATTTCGCACACGGCCAATGGCTGCTCCTTGCCGCGCACGACGATGGGACCCATCGCACGCACGGCGCTGCGCAGATAAGGCGGCAATTGCCGCAGCGAGGGTTCGGTCGCGAGGATCTGCCCCGCCTTGGCCAGGCCCGCCACGCGTGCGGCCACGTTCACGGTATCGCCGAAAACATCGCCATCGCGCAAGATCACCTCGCCGAAGTGAAACCCGATCTTTAGCCCCAAGCCATCCACAGCGGCCTCCTGGCCCAACTGCATCTCGGTGGCTGCCCGAATGGCGTCCGATGCCTGGTTGAACGAACACATCACTTCGTCGCCGATGGTCTTGACTACTCTCCCGCCAACGGCCTTGGTGGCGACCGCAAGCCTGTCCAGGCAGGTGCCAATGCGATCCAGTGCAGCCCGGTCACCGATCCGCTCATAGAGCGCGGTGCTGCCGGCGATATCAGCAAACATGATGGCAGACGTGCAGAACATGCCCATGGTCAGCTCTTTTGTTTGACGGCCATGACAGCCTGATTACGCAATGTCTTCAACAAGTTCAGCTCATCGGGCTTGAAGCGAAGTCGCTCAGGCGAGTCAGCATCGCCGTAAATCAGGGCCAGGGGTTTGCCGTTGATGCGCAGCGGAAACAGCACCAGACCGCGCGCGGGGATCGCCTTTCGGTACCAGTCGGGAACGTACTGCCGGATTTTTTCTGCATCGACGTCCTCGATGCAGATGTCCGCACCCTTTTCAACGGCAGCGAAAAAGACATCCTTGCTGGACTCCAGTGGTATCGAAAATCCCGAGCGGATAATGGCGTCAATATCGGCGCCGAATCCAAATCGCGGGCAAAGCGCCGACTGGCGCTGGTCCCTGATGAACAACAGCATGCGTTGAAAACCGATGCCCCGGTACATAGTCTCAAGGATGATGCGCAGGACATCGTTGAGCACATAATCCCCCAGCAGTACGTTGGTGATGTCCTGCACGCCCGCCGACAGCAGCGCCTGGCGATTCTCGTCCACAGGAAGCTTCGTGCCCGCGTCCACGCCGGCGTGTTCGGCACTTCCGGCCACAATCAACTGGGTCTGCGCCATCATCACGGTGGTATCGTCCAGACGGGTAGGTCGCGCCTGGGCCTCGGCCGACGAGGACTTCTCCCACCCGCGGGCAATTTCAATGATGCGACTCTTTCGCATTGGCGCCCCCAGTGTCTCGGCATCGCGCGAGAACGACTCGACCGCACCCTTGATCACCGTATTGAGGCTGGTCTTGGTCACGCCGACCGCCTTGCCGAATTGCGCCACCAGCCCCTCGATCTGCGCGCTGCGCTGCTTTTCGTCAGTCAGGCGCATGACATCGCACAGGCGCGTCGACATTTCCGCTACGACGCGCAGGCGATTGTCCTCGAAACCGGCAGCGGTCAACGGCTGCGTCCCAAACGGACGCATGCTCGCGATGATCTCTTCTGGAAAATTCCACTGCCGCGCCACGCCAATGCCGATCTCCTCATAGCTAATGCCCAGAACATCCTTGGCCGCACGGTCCTCATCCCAGCGGTTGGACTGGGCGAGTCCGTCAATGGCCTGCTTGTCCTCATGCAGGTAGAAGGTCACCAGCAGCCGCCCCAGCCGGTGGAACATGGTGCAGATGAAGGCCTCCTCGCCGCGTCGTATGCCCAGGGTGCGCACCAGCTCGGCGGCCATCAACGCGCTGAAGTAGGTAGATGCCGTTTCCTCCTGCAACGACTGCGCCTGCCCCTTGTTCTGCAGGTTCTCGAAAAGAAGCAGGCTGGTCGAGATGCTGCGCACCGCCTCAAAGCCCAGTACTGCCACCGCCCTGGACACCGTACTGATCGTCCCGCCGAACTGCCCGAAGCACGCCGCATTGACGACCTTGAGCAATTTGCTGGTCAGGGCAACATCCTTGAGGATGGCGTTGCACAGCACGCTGACCGGCTCGCGATCAGATGCCGTCACCCTGTTGATCGCGCTGATGGTGTTACCCAGCGCGGGAAAGTCGCTCTTGTGGCGGATACGCCTCAACAGGAACTCCAACGTGCCATTCGAATCTGCGCCTGGTCCGCTGCCCTCGTCAGGCGACGGCACCAGGTAGTCGGACAGGGCGCGCGCCATATCCTCGGCATTGGCGAACCGCTCCTCGGGCCGCTTTGCCAGCGCACGCATCACCAGTGCGTCCAGCCGCTCGTCCACCTCGGGGTTACCTTTGGAGGGAGGGTCAAACGGGCTGTTCGCAATCTTGTGCAGAACTTCGTAGACATTCGAACCGGACACCGGGGGAGCACCGGTCAACAATTCGTACAGAATGACGCCAATGGAATACACGTCGCTGGCCGCCACGTAGATCTGTTCAGAGACACACTCCGGCGCCATGTAGGACGGCGTCCCGATCAACCCGCCTTCGCTGCTCTTGCTGCCAGACGCCTGGCAGGCGATTCCGAAATCCATGATGCGGGGCGTCCCGCGTTCGGTGAGCATGATATTGGCAGGCTTGAGGTCGCGATGCAGCACTTGCATGTCGTGCGCAAAGGCCGTGCCGCGCAATATGCCGATGGCAATGTCGATGCACTGCGTGATCGGCGGTCGGGGACCGGCGGAGATCAGGTGGCTGAGCGTGCGTCCTTCCACGTACTCGAAAACCAGGAACGGCACCCCGCCTTCTTCGCCGGCGTCGAACAAGGTTACGATGTTGGTATGCTGCAGCCTGGAGACGATGCGAGCTTCATCGAGCAGCATCTTGACGCGGCCCACCGTCCCTGCGCCGTCGCCGCCCAGTCTCAGCGTCTTCAACGCCACGGAACGATCCAGGCGCGGGTCGCGCGCAAGGAACACCGTCCCCTGCGCTCCGCGCCCCAGCTCGCTCAGCAGCTCGAACCTCCCGAGCCGCTTTACCTGCGCAACAGCGATCACCGCAGACACATAAACCCTTCCCGCAAGACTAGTGTCACCTCCGGCAGCATCGCCGTCCGAAGTGGCCTATCTTGCACAAGCGCGCTGCACTGAATCATGCCCATGACCGCGCCACGACAAAGCCGGGAACTCTCGGGCATATGTGCGTCAATTCGCCAAATTGTCGAGCCTACCGGGTACGTTATGATTCCCACACAGGACACTCATCACCAAGCGGCGACACCCACCGCACGAAGCGATGCCGCTGCTCCACCTAAGTCAACGGTCCCACTCAGCCGCCCAGTCCCTGCACCACAAGGCCCCACCAACATGAGCAAACCGCCTTCCTCGAACATACTGGTTATCGACGACAACCCGGCTGAGCTTGAGCAGATCCTCGAACATATTTCGCGGCTTGGCCTGAGTGCGGAGTCAGCGGTCGATGCCGCGGCTGGCGAGCGCCTGTTCGCTGCCGGAAACTACCGCCTGGTGCTGATAGATGGCCACAGGGCTACCTCTGAAGCTCACTCACTTGATGTCCCAGTCATCGTCCGGCGACTGCGTGCCATCGAAGCTGGCCGACCCGACATGCCCGCGGCCGCCATGTTTTCTTGGGCAAATTTCCAAGATACCCATGCAAGCAGGCACGACTCGGATGCCGGAATCACCGCCTGCCTGCCCAGACCCGACTCGCCGGCCGGATGGCGGGAAGCCGTGGCGTCATGCATCGGACACGCAGATTTGAACGGCCGGACCACGAGTGGATCGGCCATGGCCACGGGCAACTCAGAACCACCAGTCAGCATCTCGGCGCTCCAGCAGCTTTGCGGCGGCGACCTTGCGATAGCAACCGAGATTTTCAAGCTTTACATCGCCACCAGCGAGGAAGACTCCCTCGCTCTCGCCAGTGCGATTGCCGGGCGCAACCCGCTCGAGGTAAAAACCGCGTCACACCGCATGAAAGGGGCTGCCCAGATTTTGGGCGCGGATGCTTTCGCCCGCCAATGCCAGGCGATCGAACTTGCCGCTGCAGCCGCGACACCCGACTGGACATTCATTGACTCACAGCACGAACAGCTGCTCATCGAAAGACAACGACTGGCACAGTTCATGAAGCAGCAAATCGGCGCCGGCTGACCCCTTTGCGCCCACACCACACCCGACAGCGCGGCGCCGGTTCATCAGCTGTCCAGGTACTCCACCAGCCGCCCGCTTGTCGAGCGCAAGCGCCTGCTGAGCAAACGGGCAATCCGGTGCAGCAGCTTGACCGCCAAGGCCGGATGCTCGTGACACAGTCGGTCGAAAGCCTCGCATGTGAGTAGAACCAGCTCTGAGTCCTCGACAGTCACGCAGGTTGCCGACCGCGGCTCGCCGTCGATGAGTGCCATCTCGCCAATCGCGCGCCCCGCGCTTTCAGTGGACACGAGCGCCGCATCCCTGGCGTCCATGTCTTCCTTGTACACGCGCACCTTGCCCTTGAGTAATACGCACAGGAAATCACCACTGTCGCCCTCGCGAAATATGGTCGTCTTCGCGCTGACCCCATAGGGTTTCAGGTAATCGGAGAGAGCCTCCAGGTCCGCCCACGCCAGGTCGGTCAACAGCTCAACGCCATCGAGCTTGTCGCACAGTTCGGCGCGATACTTGGGACCGGTGCCGAGCAGGACCATGCTGGCTGGAGGGAACATCTGCGTATTCAATGCGATCTCCGGTAAGTGTCGGTGTCTTGGAGCCGAATTTCAATAGGAGGAGATATCCACTCATGCCCCCCCAGCATCGGGGGCATTCCAGGTCACTCTGAAATGGCCTGTCGACAAAAATACAGGCACGAGAGCTGCAATCCGGAAAAGCCCTCGCGCCTGTCACACGGATAACGGCACAAGTGTGGCCAAACTTGAGCGGATCTGGGATCACATGGCCTGCGCTATAGTATGTGTGCAGATCAATCCCCATCGCTCACAGGACGAGCACCTGAACACGGCGTGGCCCCACCCGCAAGCCACGCATTCCAACGAGCAGACGAGATGACCAGACTGTCGAATGGCTTTACCAAGGACGTCCTTGCAGTGGACGATCACCCCGTCAACCTGCGCCTCATCATGCGGCAAATTCAGTCCCTGGACTATTCCGTGGATGCAGTGGCAAGCGGCGAGCAGGCGCTTGCGCTGCTTGCCAAGGGTCGCTACCAATTGATCCTGACGGACTGTCACATGTCAGGCATGGATGGCTTCGAACTGGCGCGACAGCTGCGCATGCTCGAAAAGGCCCCTGCGCCACAGACCCCGATCTTCCTGTGCACTGCCGACGAGACCCTAGACCAGGCCGCAGTGCACGGCGCCGCAATCAATGGCGTGATGTTAAAACCCATCGATCGTCCACAGCTGCTGGAATTGCTGCGGCGCTGGTGCGTACGGCCGTCGTCACCACCCTCCTAGGACGTAGGACCGAAGCTCCTAAAAACCCGGTGAGTGATGCGGGGCACACGCGTCGGGGGAGTCGACGCTACTCCATCCACCGCGTATGTTTCAGCGATGTCGCCAGGACAGTTTGGATGCGAAAGTCAATGCGGGAAGCCACTTCGCTCCTGACGGAAACCGCCAAGACTCGATTGACATCGCGTACCGGAGCCACCATCGATATACGCCGGCCTTGCGGCTCTGCCACCCTGATCTGGACCATATCTCCCCGCTGCAGGTTGAAGCCTTCAGGAACCAAAGCAATCCTGGAGTCACCGCCGGCGTCAACGCCGAACCGGACTTCCGCCCACAGTTCCATACCGTCGTGCGATGGGGCGGCCAGATAGACTTCCCGATACACGTTGTTCGCAACTTTTGCATAAACTCGTTCGACCGTACCTACACTCACTGGCCCGGGGCGCGACGCCTCCTGCGCACCAGCCGTCGCGGCAGTAAGAAAAAGGACAACTTGCACGAGTTTCTTGAACATGAACCGGCCTCCCACTGCGCGAAAATTGCTCCCCCGTGAATGTCTTAACGGCCGTGCCGCCAACTCACTTGAGTCATCGATCTTAGTGAGCCGCGAGCGCCGCTTCCGGAGAGGAGGTCGTTGCAGCCTTCCGGCTCGCAACCGGCTTCACGGCCTGATCGGTGAAATCACCAAGCGCGGCGAAATGCGGATGGCAGTGGCCGCACAAGACGCTCCATAGCTAGCCTGTGGCTTTGCTCACTACGTATCGGCACCGTTTGCGGAATCCTTGAGCTTGGTGTGCTCGATGCATGCCGATCATCGATTGTTTTTGCGCTGTACATAAAGGCCGCGCCCTCCAGAAGAAAATGGAACCGAGAATCAAGGCGATAGGAAGTTTCTCGAAAGAACCGTGCCAGAAATATTGTTAATTCTCTTGTAAGAACAAGGTGATAGACGAAATTAGCTGTTTACGCACTATAGGAAGATCACCTACAATCCGATCGGAAGAACACCTAGGGATGGCGCGTCGTTTTGGCTTTGCGCTTACTGGTTCGAGTCCCTAACGCAACCCCACGACACGACCGCATCACAAACTTAGTGCAAGGTAAATTCATGGTTTTAGGATCGATTGGCGCTATCCAGGGAATCAGCTACGGGTCACTGGCCAGACTCGGTGCAGCCTCCCAAGTCGGCACGACTGCGCCCGACGGGCTGGCGTCCTTGCTGGGATCTTCCGATTCCATGGGGCAGTTGATCGATGCAGTCAACGCGTCGAACCTGCCGGTAGGAACAAAAGTGGCAATCTCCGATGCCGCGCAGGCCCTGCTCTCCGGCGACAACGGCCAAACCCAGCCCAGCTTCGGCGAACTGGCGCAGGCATTGATCATCGCGTTGATGCTGCAAATGCTTGCACCGGGCAACTAGGCATGAGGTCGGCAATCTCCACGCACGACTACTTTGTGGGTCCGACCGCGCTGACCAAGGCGTTGCGCGACCCCAAGGTCGTCAGTCTTGCGCGATCGATGAACCTCAATCTGCAGGATCCTTCCACGCTGAAGGACCTGCTCAAGCGCACCAAGCGGGTGATCGAGTCATCGACCCAGGTTGTGCTCAGCGGTATTCCGGCTTTGATTGCGGACGTCGCCCCGGTCCATAACGTATTTACCAACAATGCCCTCCGCGTTTACCAGAAAATCGAGGGGATGTAGTAAGAACTGATTGTGGATTGAAGGGTATATCCCGTCATGCTCCGCTACATCAGCGCTTGCAGAATTCATTGTTCGGTCGGCTCTGACTCGCCGCGTATCAGCAACCGCTGAACCACCACGCAGAACACGTCCACCTCATCGGCCTTGAAGATCAGTTCGCGCACACCGGCCTCCTCCGCCTGTGCGCGTAACGCCTCGTCGATGAACCCGGAAGCCACCGCTACCAGCAGAAGGTCGCGCAGGTTCTGCTGCGGATGCAAATGCCGCGCAGATCAGGGGCGCCAGGGCGAATAGCACGGCCTGGGGCAGTAGCCCCCAGAGAGCGGAATGCCTGGATCAGCACGCCGCAAAAACCTTCCGACACAGCGGGGACCTGACTGCGACGTGTCGGCGTCACAGAAATCCAACGTTGATTTTCCCCACAGAACAGATTGCCATGGGCAGATGAAAAGCAGCTTGAATAGCAAGCGGATGTTACGTTTTCACTCCACCCTCAGGCAGTCATTCTATTGCCACGTCCCTGGCAGGGGGCCTCAGATTCAGTCGGCCGAGATTGTTGCGCCCCGTCATGCCGCGACGCGTTGCGGCGCGTACTTGATGTCGATCCCGCAGATATGCGCCTTGAGCCACACCTTGAGAAACGAGAAAAACTCCTCGGTCAACTTGCCTGTCGCCTCAAAAAGGCTTTTGTGTTCCATGACCTTGGCCAATAGCGTTTTATGGATGATCTTGTGCTTGGCCAGGTCGGCAAAGCCGATCGAAGCCATGTAGGCCTCCTCTTCTGCGAAATGCTTCACCGTGATGGCGCACAGGTCTCCAACCGTCTTGACCAATTGTGCCTGCGGGGCCTTGGCCTCCCGCAGCGTGTGAAGCCGGTTCATGCAGGAAATGATCTCCTGGTGCCCGCGGTCCATCTTCGGCACCTGCACACTGTATTTGGCCGGATCCCACTCGAAGAAATTACTCATGTCCGTGACTCCTGTCGATTGAAGCGGGCCGGTGCGCCCTTCGCACCGGGCATCTGCGTTACAAAAATATCGGCAGGATTCAATGCCTGTTGAGGCCGAGTTGGCAGTGCCGGCAGGGAACCTTCACGTGGTTTGATCTCGATCAATTCCGCTACCGCGCACCGAGACGCACTCCCATTCGCCCCCTGCCAACTCAGATGCGGTGCCGCACACCACCGCTTCGCAACAACGCCAGCACGCGCCCCGCGATCGCTCCCAGCGGCAGCACCTCGTCCACGCCGCCGGCGGCAATGGCCTCCTTGGGCATGCCGAACACCACACACGAAGCCTCATCCTGGGCGATGTTGATCGCCCCGGCCTCCTTCATCTCCAGCATGCCGGCCGCGCCATCCCTGCCCATGCCGGTGAGCATGACCCCGATGGCATTGCTACCGACGCACTGCGCGGCGGAACGGAACAGCACCTCGACCGAGGGGCGATGGCGATTGACCAGTTCATCCGAAGTGAGCGACGTGACGTAATTCGCGCCACTGCGGCGCACCAGCAAGTGCCTGTCGCCCGGCGCAATGTAGGCGTGACCCGGCAGCACGCGCTCGCCGTCCTCGGCCTCCTTCACCTGGATGCGGCACAGCGTATTCAGGCGATCGGCGAAGCTGCGCGTGAATCCTGCCGGCATGTGCTGGGCGATCAATATACCCGGCGCGTCGGGCGGCATTGGCATCAGCACTTCCTTGATCGCCTCCGTTCCTCCGGTGGAGGCGCCGATGATGAGCAACTTCTCGGTCCCTGCGCTCGTGCCGACCGCGGCCAGCGCGCGCGGCGCAGGTGCCGCACCTGCGGCCGGTCGCTGGCGAACGCGGGCACCCGCCGCCATGCGGATCTTGTCGAGAATTTCCTGCGCACCAGCCTGCAGGCCGTGCACCACGTCCAGCTTGGGCTTGGCGACGAAATCGACCGCCCCCAGTTCAAGCGCCCGCAATGTGACCAGTGCGCCTTTCTCGGTCATGGTCGACACCATGACCACCGGCATGGGCCGCAGGCGCATGAGCTTTTCCAGGAACTCGATGCCATCCATTTTCGGCATCTCCACGTCCAGCGTCAGGACATCCGGGTTCAGGCTGCGGATCATTTCGCGTGCCACATACGGATCTGGCGCCGCACCTACGGCAATCATGTCCGGCTGGCGATTCACGATCTCGGTCAGCATGCTGCGGATGAGCGCCGAATCATCGACGATCAGAACCTTGGTGCGCCGTTTGGCCTCCGGCGAAGTGGCAATTTTTACTGACACGGATTCCCCCTAATCGAACAGTTCGATGTCCCCGCCCGATGGCGCCTCCACCAGCCGCTGGCGGTAGTCGATTTCGCGTGCGAGCACTGTATCGTTATGTAGCGTGGCCAGGCGCTTGACCAGGGCACGGCCGGTGGCCGGGAAGTAGTACACCTTGCGCGGGTACACATCGGACAGGTCGCGCGCCGCGACACGGATGTGCTCCGTCGCGAGGAAGCGCAACACGAAAGCGGCATTCTTGTGCCCGACATTGGCCTGCACCAGCCCCGGCAGCACGTTGCCACCACCGAACACCTTGGCCTCGAGGTTCTCCCGCCGGGCGCCCAGCTTCAGGATATGGTTGATCAGGACTTCCATGGCATACACGCCATAGCGTGCGCCACCGGCGGATCCCTCACCCGCTTCGTCGGGCAGCATGAAATGGTTCATGCCCCCGATACCGGTCTTCACGTCGCGTATGCACGCCGCGACACAGGAGCCCAGCACCGTGACCAGCAACATGTCACGCCTGGCGACGTAATACTCGCCCGGCAGCAGCTTTGCCGCCTGTTTGGCATGCGTGCGATCGAAGTACTGGTTGCGTGCGAAGCACTCCGGAGCAGGGGAACTTCCCAGTTCATCCGGTGGTGCGCTGCCGCGCAGGACTTCCCGGGAAGCGCTGGTCATGCCGCCCGCTCTGCCTTGGCCAGGCTGTAGACCGTCTTGCCGCGCAACTTGAACAAGTGCGTGGCATGATGAAAGCTCTCGGAGTGGCCGGCGAACAGCAACCCGTCGTTGCGCAACAGCGGGGCGAAACGCCCCAGGATCGCCAGTTGCGTCGGCTTGTCGAAGTAAATCATGACATTACGGCAGAAGATCACATCCAGCGGACCGCGCACCGGCCAGCCGCCCTCGAGAAGGTTGATGTTGCGAAAGGTGATCAGGGCGCGCAATTCGTCGCGCACGCGAACCTTGTCAGCATTGGCTCCCGTGCCGCGCTGGAAGTAGCGCTTCAACCGCTCGGGCTGCATTTTCTCGACGCGGTCTGCCGTGTAGATTCCGGCCGTGGCAGTCTCCAGCACCTGGGTATCCACATCGCTGGCGAGGATGCGCACCGGCGGCGTCAGGCTGCCGAAGGCCTCCATCGCCGTGATAGCGATCGAATAGGGCTCTTCGCCGGTGGAGGCGGCCGAGCACCACACCGTCAAGGGCTTGGTGGCCCCGGCGCGGCGCAAGTGTTCGGCGAAGATCGGAAAATGATGCGGTTCGCGGAAGAACGATGTGAGATTCGTGGTCAGGGCATTGGTGAATTCCTGCCATTCATCATCGTCGCCGCCATCCAGGCGGACAAGATACTCATCGAAACCGGCCAGACCCAGCGCCCGCAGGCGCCGCGACAGGCGGCTGTACACCATGTCGCGCTTGGCGACCGAGAGCGAAATGCCGACCCGCGCATAGATCAGCTCGCGGACCCGATCGAAGTCGGTATCCGTGAAGTCGAAATCACGAACCTTGTTGCTGCGCTCGACAGTGCTTGCTTGCATGATGTTCCCTTACTCATCGATCGAAGTCGGCGGCTGACAACGCTGGCGCCACGACTCAATTTATTGGAACCTCGACCGTCACCAGACCGGCACCTCAGAAAATTCCCGTCGCGGCACAGGCCGCCAGCACAAGCAGGCAGGTGCTGAGCAGCCCCTTTACCGTGAACGCCACGATCACGCCCAAGCCGAGCTTCGCAAACCACGGACATCCGGTAGTCCTGGAACCGCCGGCCGCCCTGTCCCCAATGCAATCCGGAACGCCACCGGCGCGCACGTTAGAACTCCGTCCATTCGTCCTTGCCGCCGGCGGCGGCCTTGGCCGCGCGGGGGGCCGCTCCAT
The DNA here is from genome assembly GCA_947476535.1 of Betaproteobacteria bacterium. GTDB lineage: Bacteria > Pseudomonadota > Gammaproteobacteria > Burkholderiales > SG8-39 > CAIYPG01. Next base: position 75 of record CANJRC010000065.1, on the reverse strand, counting down.
TGACCGCTGCCAGGGGCTTGCGCTGGGCTGCCGGCTGCGCCTTGGTGGGCTGGGCCGGCCGCTTGGGCAACTGCG